>JAQTXG010000038.1 GCA_028688895.1 Candidatus Altimarinota bacterium
TACCATCATATAATTGTACTTTACCATCATGTTCCATACCAGCTTTCAGCATCAATTCTGTTATTTGTTCTACAGAAATACCATTCAATATAGGAGTAGCAACCTTTATACCTAGTTTTTTTGCTGTCATACCTAGATGTGTTTCTAGTACTTGTCAGATGTTCATTCTCGAAACTACTCATAGTGGATTTAAGATGATATCTACTGGAGTACCGTCTTCCATAAATGGCATATCTTCTACTGGTACAATTCTAGAAACGATTCATTTATTACCATGTCTACCTGCCATTTTATCTCATAATTCTATCTTTCTAGTTTGAGCAACAAATACTTTGATTTGTTTGAATACTCAAGTAGGTAGATTGTCTCCACTTTCTCTTTTCAATATATGTACTCAAATAACTTTTCAACCTTGACCTGATGGTAATCTAAGAGATGAATCTTTTACATCTTTTGATTTATCACCAAATATTGCTCTCAGTAATCTCTCTTCTGGTGATAATTCTTGTTCACCTTTTGGAGTGATTTTTCAACAAAGTATAGAACCTCATTCTACATATGAACCTATTCTGATAATACCATCTACATCTAAGTCTTTTAATTTTGCACTAGATACATTTGGTATATCATCTGTAGTTTGCTCAGGTCCTAGTTTAGTTTCTCTTACATCAGTAGAATATTCTTTGATATGAATCGATGTAAAATAATCTTCTTCTACCAATTTGTTTGAAATAATAATCGCGTCCTCAAAGTTGTAACCTTTCCATGGCATATATGCAACAGTCAAGTTTCTTCAAAGTGCCAATTCTCAATTTTGACATGAGTGACCATCACATAGTACATCTCATTTTTTTACTTTTTGTCCGTGTGATACTAGTGGTGCTTGATGCACAATCATATCGTGGTTTGACCTCTTGAATGTAGTAAGTTTGTATAATTTCTTCTCACCTGATTTGTATAATACAGTTATATGTTTTGCATCTACTCAGATAACTTCTCAGTCTTCTTCAGCTACTATTACATAACCTGATCATTCTCAAACTATTCTTTCCATACCTGTACCTACTACTGGAGATTCTGGTCTCACTAATGGTACAGCTTGTCTCATCATGTTTGACCCCATTTCCGCTCTAGTCGCATCATCATGTTCCAAAAATGGAAGTAGTGAAGTTTCTATCGACATCGTTTGTTTTGGAGAAACATCTATATGAGTGATTTGTCTTACATATGAAATAGTAGGTTCGTTTCAAGCTCTAGATGATATTCTAGTATCTGTAAAATTACCAAATTCATCAACTGGAGTACCTGCTTCTGCAATATTTAATACTCTTTCTTGATGTGCATCGAAATAATCAAAATCACTAGTCAGATATCATCTCACTTCTATTTTTGAATCTTTTATTTTGTCTTTTATTGTTTTAGCATCATTTTCTGTAATAAGTGATTTGTCTTTTACTATCAGTTTACCATCATCTCATAATATATCTCAAAGAGCTATTCTATTTACTGCTGATTTTCAGTCATTTTTAGCTGTATGTTCTACAGTTCTAAATGGTGTAAGTAAAAAACCATGTTTATCTACTTTTGAGTAAGTAGCAAAGTGCAATACTAGTCAGATATTTGGACCTTCTGGAGTAGCAATTGGACATATTCTACCGTATTGAGTTGGATGAACATCTCTCACTTCAAATGAAGCTCTTTCTCTAGTCAATCAACCAGGTCATAAAGCTGAAACTCTTCTCTTGTGTCCCAATTCTGAAAGAGGATTTGATTGATCCATAAATTGTGATAATTGAGATGAACCAAAAAATTCTTTCATGATAGCTATTATCGGTCTAGAATTGATAAATGTACCTGGAGTAGCATCATCAAGTTCAACTATAGTCATTCTGTCTTTTGCTATTCTTTCCATTCTAGCTATACCTACTTTGATTTTATCTATAACCAATTCTCAAACTGATCTAACTCTTCTGTTTTCCAAATGATCGATATCGTCTATCATATGGTCTGGAGCTCAATAAACTAGATTTAAGAAATATTTCAAACTTACTACTATATCTTGTATAGATAAAAAACTACCGTTTTCATCTTCGTATAGAGTATTTAATCCTAGTTTTGATTTCATTTTAAGTCTAGCTATTTCACCTAAATCAAATCTCTTTTCGTCAAAAAATGTTACATTGAACAATTCTTCTACTCTCTCATCAGTAGCCAAATCACCTGGTCTCAGTAACTTGTATAATACATGAAGTGCTTCAAGTCTGTTTGTAGTCTTGTCTTTTTCTAGTGTAGGAGCTATGTTGTTTGCTATAATATCATCACCTAAGTCTTTGAATGTATCAAGTATTTCAGCGTTTGATTCCATACCAAAAGCTCTCAGTACTACTGAGATTGGTAATTTTCTCTTTTTATCTATTTTTACATTGATTATTCATTTTTTTTCTATGTCTATTTCAAACCATGAACCTCTTCCTGGTATGATTTTAAGTGCGTGACCAGTTTCTCACAAAGTAAAAAATACTCATGTAGATCTAACTATTTGGTTTACTATTACTCTCTCGATTCAGTTTACTATAAAAGTAGCGAATTCTGTCATAAGTGGAATACCTCACATATAAACATCTTGTTCTTTTATTTCACCTGTTTCTTTGTTTAACATTTCAAGTCTCACTTTTAGTGGAGCTTCGTAGTTTAAGTTTTTTCTAGTACATGTTTCTGGGTCGTACTTAGGTTCTTCTAAAGCAAATCATTTATAATAAATATCTACTTTTTCACCAGAATGATCAGAAATAGGAAAAGAATCATTGAATACTTTGTCTATTCCATGTGTCAAAAAATCGTTATAAGAATCCAATTGTACTTCTAAAAGATCAGGGATACCAGCTACAGACCTATCATCTGTAAAATAGTGACGACCTTTTATATCATATAGACTTCCAACTTCTATGTTTTTAGCAGAAGGTTTATTTGTCATACAAATATATTAGTTAAGATAATAATATAATTTATTCATTATTTCTAATCCCTCCACCCTGCGGGGTATACTCCCTTTGCACTAAAGGATACACCTTCGGATAAAAAAGGGAGTAATTATGGAACCGATTAATAAAGAAAATGTATGAGGAGGAGTTACGCAATCAAGTTACCTCATTTTCAAACAACGTCAAAAATAGCCCTACTTCATCAGAAAAACACAATCGAAAGTAGTGCGATGTAGTGACTATATGAATAAATAGAGAAAAAGCAAGAAAAAAACTAAGAAAATTCTCTTAGTTTTGGTGATTATTTATAAATAGTTTTTAAATTCTTGAAATCATGATAATATATAATAAATTATTACTTGTTTTCTCAATTCATCAACTTAATAAAATATTCTATTATTCTTAATAGTTAAACAATGAAATTCTTTATATACTTTTTGGTACATATATGGAAAAATTTGCAAAATATAAGCCCCCGTAACAATCTCACCAATAACCTTGTTTGACATATCAATAGAATAAGTTTCCCTTTCTATATAATCTGATATTTCCTTTAAATCATTTTGTGCATCTAATGAAAAAATTACTGTATATTCCATTATTTATTCATAGTTAAAAATGTATCATTTCTATTTAAAAAATTTATCCAAGTTTCTTCTATAGTAGATCATTTTTTTCAAGAATCATCAAAACTTTTTTTTCTATTTTCTAAATTTGAACAAATCTCTTTATAACTATATTCTCTTTCCATGATAGATGGAATTTTAACTACTTTTTTATCTGATACTTTTGTCATAATTTTTAATAATTATTTTTAAATACTTATACATTATATCACTAAAAAATAAAAAGCAAATAAATATACAAAATATATACTTAGTTGCTTTTATTATATTATTTACTTTCTAGTATTTCTAATCTTTTAAGTATTAGTTCGTTTTGTTTAGACAACTCATCAATTTGTTTATCTTTTTTATCATTCTCTTTTTTTAGTTCTTTTACTGCTTCTATAAGTGGTGCTGTTAATTTACCATAATCTACAGACTTATATCATTCATTATCTGTTGTTACAAATTCAGGAAATTGTTTTTCTACTTCTTGAGCTATAACTCATACATCTTGTTTTTTTGTTTCTTTCCAAGTAAAATTCACTCATCTTAAGTTTGATATTTTTTCAAGTGAATTTTGTATTTGAGAAATATTTTCTTTTTTTCTTATATCAGAGGTTGTATTCCATGCTGTTGCTAATGCTGTACCATTTACATGGAAAAGTTGTGTAGGTGTTGTTGTTCATATTCATACTCTACCATCTGCTCTAGCAAATAATACTACTTTATCATAAGTATTATCCGTCATATAATTTCAATTTCAGCTTACTATTGCAACAGCATCACTTACATCATTATCTTTTATTCATAAAGTTAATACTCAATAATCTCATCACTCAATTACTCATCCAAAAGCTGATCATGGTAGTAAATTTCAAATATCAGTTCATATAGAAAAATTATCCATGCTTAAACTATAGTTTCAACTTCAGATTTGTAGTTTTTTAGTTGGTGTAGTTGTTCAGATTCAAACATTTCATCCTAATGGATTCAATGAAATAGGTAGATTATTTCATGAAGATTTTTCTTTTGATTGTAGTGAGTATCAATTTCAATTTCATAAAAAATACATGCTTCTATTAGTTAAATCTGTATCTAATACTAAATCAAATGAATTTTCTAAAGGTAATGTATAATTTGAATTTCATTTTATTCTTGTATTTCCTATTACATTTAACTTATTGGCTGGACTATTTGTTCCTATCCCCACATTTCAACTTCCATCAGTAAATATCCCACTTGCTCTTTGACCAGCATCGTTTAGTTTTGTAACCATATCATTCCAAACTGTTGCAGTTAAACTATCTCATGTAGTTACTGATGTTAGATTTGTCCATGCTCATACTAGTCAGTATGATAATAACAATGTAAATATTATTGATAAACTTGATTTTGTGTATTTTTGTAGTTTCATGGGATTTATTTTTTATACAAATATATAAATATCATTATAACAAAAACTCCAAAAAAACAAAATGTTTTTTGGAGTTATTCTTATAGATTATAAATAATTATTATAATCTTGAAATCACGATAAAATTCTAAATATAATTACTTTCTTGTCTTCTTCATAAATCTTGTAAAATATCTTTCTATTATTTACATTAAAAGTATGAAAATCTTTGTATGTTTTTGGATACATATAAGGAAAGAAAGATAGTTTCATCGTTTCAGAAAAAATCTCTGCTGCTAATTTTTCTGCAATCTCAAATGAAAAAGTATTTCTTTCAATATAATCAACATATAATATTAAATCATCGTTAGCTTCATCCTGATATTCTACAAAATATTTCATATTATTTTTGAGTTAAAAATGTATTTTTTCTATTTTTAACATTATCCCAAACTTCTTCAAGTGTATAACTTTTTCATTCTCATGATAAATATCTAGCTTCTTCATAATCTAACATATCACATATCTCTTTATAACTGTATTCTCTATCCATTATAGATGGGATTTTAACTATTTTTTCATTATCTAATGTTTTCATATTGATATAATTACTTTTTAAACACTGATATTATACTACTAAAAATTAAAAAGCAAATAAATATACATTATATATACTAAGTTGCTTTTATTATATTATTTACTTTCTAGTATTTCTAATCTTTTTAATATTTCTTCGTTTTGTTTTTTTAAATTTTCATTTTCCTTTCTTAGTTCTTTTACAGCTTCTATTAATACAGGAGTAAATCATATATAATTCACACTTTTTATTCATTTATCATCTTCACTTACCAATTCTGGTATTAATTTTTCTACTTCTTGTGCTATTACTCAATATTGTAATCTTTGATCTTTATTTTTATTTTTCCAGTTATAAGTTACTCCATTTATTTTACTTACTAAATCTAATCAATTATTTATATTATTTATATTTGTTTTTAATCTTTTATCTGAAGCCTGACTAAGTGTTCATGCAATTGAAGTATTTCAATTTTGAGCTATTGACATCATCACAACTGAAGCTCAAAATACTCTAAAATTTCAAGTATAATTATCTACTTGTATATTAGAATTTGATCATTCTCACATAAATACCATTTCTCATCATTCTCAAGCTACTCATTGTGGATCAACTACTAAATAATCAGATTTTATAGCTCATACAATCTCTAATTTTTGTGCTGGAGAATTAGTTCATATTCATACATTTCATGTTGTTTGAGAAATAGACATAGCTGAAACCCATGATGTACCATTATATCAAGCAATCCATAAATCATCATTACTATCTGATCTTGTAGTTAATTGCCATTCCCTATTTGAATCTGCATTTGAAATGGATAGTCAAGATGAATTTATATCTCAAGTACCTTTAATTTTAACATAAGTAGTATGATTAGCTTGATTATTAGTTACAACAAAATCTGTTTCTGGATTTGATGTTCAAATTCATACTCTACCTAATCCATCTGTAAATATACCACTTGCTCTTTGTCATGTATCATTCAGTTTTGTAACCATTTCATTCCAAATAGTTTCTGTTAAGTTATCTCATGTAGTAACTGATGATAGATTGGTCCATGCTGAAACTAGTCAGTATGATAGTAACAATGTTAATAATATTGATATACTTGTTTTTGTGTATTTTTGTATTTTCATAGATTTTATAATTATTTTTAAATTATGTTTTTATTATATGAATAAAATTTGTAATACAAATAAAAAACTAAGAAAATTTTCTTAGTTTTGGTGATTATTTATATATAGTTTTTAAATTTTTAAAATCCTAAATCTAGAAACAATGAAAAAAAGTGCAAATAATCATAATAGAATAAATGAAATGATTCCACTAGCTGAAATATCGAAATAATAGGAAATAATTATTCATGTGATAACTGAAAATATAGATACTATTTCTGATATGATTAATGTAGACCTAAAACTCCAGCTGATTTGTGTAGCAACTATTACTGGTAGAATTATCAGTACTGATAATAGTAATATTCAAGTAATCGGCATCGACAATGTAATGAGCATAGCAACCAATATGATAAATATATAATTTATAAATTTGCTATTTATTCCTGAAGCTTGTGCATTATCTTCATCATATGTTACTTTCATAAGTGAATCTTTTATAAAAAACAATGTAGTAAGTATTATAAAAGCAACTATCATTATTACATATACATCATTTCTAGAAACAAGTGAAATACTTCAAAATAAGTATGATGAAATGTTTAACATAAATCTATTATTTAAACTGATAACTGTTGCTACTATAGATAGATTGAATGCTAATAATAATGCCAATACCATATCTCCTGCTAGTTTTTTTGTAAGTCTCAATTTTTCTATAATCATTGCTGAAAATATTGAATAAATTAAGGTTGTAATAATAGGAGAATATCCAGTACTCAATCAAATAATGATTCATGTAAGTGACGAATGAGAAAGAGTATCAGAAATCATAGTATATCTTCTGATAATCAAAAAAACTCAGATTAATGGTCACAAAACAGCAATTATTATTCATACTATAAAAGCATTTTGCATGAATTCATATTGAAGTATTTCTAGCATTGTATTTTATTATTTATTAAAAAAACTCTATTTCTTGTCAATTGAACATTTTTTTTATATTTAATAGATGTTTGTTTGTGTCACTGCATTCTGTACAACTATAATTTCAGATGTACCAAAGTCTTTTTATCTTGTCTTGGATAAATTTTGTATCATGTGAAATAAGTATAATTGTTATGTTGTGAATCTGGTTTAAATGTGAAAGTAAGTCATAAAAATGTTTTTGTGCGATTAAATCAACTCATGCAGTTGCTTCATCCATGATAATAATATCTGGATTTGAAATCAATGCTTTTGCTATTAATACTCTTTGTTTTTGTCATCATGATAGATTTGAAAATGGAGTATTTATAAATTCAAACATATTTGTATGTTTGAGTGCTTTTTCTATAGTCTCATATGAGCAAGTTTCTTTGAAGTGATTATTTATAAATCATTTTGATTTGTTTCATAGTTTCACTACTTCTCTGACTGTGATAGGTACTATATTATCTATCATTTGTGCTTTTTGAGAAATGTATTCTATATTCAATTTATTTTTTTGAATATGATTTCATTTATCATTAAACCAATTTATAGTTCATTTATCTGGTGATAAAAATCATAGAATAAGTTTTATCAGTGTTGTTTTACCACTTCAATTTTCTCAAAAAATACCTATAAAATCTCATTTATTTACTTGTGTATTTAAATGAGAAAATATACTTTTTGTGTCAGAGTATGAAAACGATAAATCTTTTAATTCTAGTATTTTATTCATTTTTATTTTTTACATTCTAATCAAGTCGTAAGTAGACTTAGATTTTTTTCCATTATAGATATATAATCCGAATTATTATTTTCATCTATATCAGACAGACTCTCAAGTGGGTGCAAGTTGAGTACTGTTACTCAAGTTTCTTTTTTTATTGTATCTGTAAATTTTGGAGAAACAAACTCTTCTGAAAAAATATAGTTTAGTTTCAATTTTTTAATCAAATCTATCACTGATGCTATGTCTTTTGCAGATGGTTCTTGTTCAGGACTTATTCAAAAAACAGCATGTTGTCCAAATCCATAATCACGAGCTAAATATCAAAATGCTTCGTGTGAAGTAACTATTTGATTTTGTTTACAATCCATTAATCAATTTGTATATGATTTATCTAATGTTTCTAATCTAAGTAAAATAGATTTATCTAGATTTGTAAATCAATTTTTTTCTAATTTCTCTATTAATATATTAGCTAGTTGTAAATATTGTTTTGGTGATAGCCAAGTATGAGGATCTATATTTCAGTGATTATGTCACTCATTTTCATCTTCGTGAATATCTTCTGATTGATTTTCCTCTAATTCTATCAAATCTTTAAGCTCTTCACTCAATATTACTATTGGAACATTTTTAACATTTTCTAATAATTTTTCTTCATATGATTCCATTCATAATCAATTCAATACTATCATATTTGATTTTGACATTTCTGCTACTTGTTTCAATGTAGGCTCAAAGTCATGTGGTTCTCATCAAGCTGGTACTAGATTTATGACTTGTGCATTTCCTCAAATTAGTGATTTAGTCAAAAAATAGATAGGATAATACGAAGTATAAATCACTGGTTTTTCTAGCTTTTTTGTTTGTTCTACTGATTCTTGATTTTGTATTACTTGATTGTCATTTTCTGTAATTCAAGCATTTTCTTGATTATCATTATTACATGAAGATAACAAAATAGTAAAAAATAAAGCTATTAATATTGTTATTTTTTTCATTTTTTGAATTTATTAAAAATTAAGAACATTTTTTACAAGTACCTATAATTCAAATATTATGTGACTTTATATGAAATCACATTTTTTTTGCTTCTTGAAATATTTTATTGCAAATATTTTCTGAATGAAAACTAATAATAGTGTCACACTTCTCACATTTCATATGTTCATGATGGTGTTTTTCATCTACCAGTTCGTAACTAATAGCTGTTCATCACAACTCTACTTTTCTAATAATCAATAATTCTAAAAACAAATTGAGAGTTCTAAATATACTTGATCTAGAAATATTTTTAAAATTGTCTTGTATATCATTGTAGGTAAAAATATGTTTAGTTTTTATGAACTTAAACATATCTACTCTCTCTTTTGTAACTCTCAGATTTGACTCTTTTAGTATATTTTCAATATTCATATTATTGGGACTTAGTATCAATAAAGTATTTTTATTATATTAAAAAAAGTTTTTTGTCAAAGTTTTTGACTAATATAAATTTCAAAATAAAATAAGAGGAGATTTATAAATTAACTAATAATAATGTTTAGAAGTCAAAGAATGGATTTACCTAAAAAAACTAATCCTATAGTAAAATTTTTTAAGTTTTGTTTATTTGTAATATTTATTACTTGAATAATATTTTTTGTGTGATATACAAATTTCAAGTCAGAAGTACTAGTAGAGAGTGAGACTGTCATCAAAATAGAAGCTGGTGATAAATCAGAACTAGTAGCAGAAAAATTGTGAATTAATAAGTATTATTTTTTGATATATTTAAAAAAAGATAATCCTGATTTCAAAATAATTGAGTGAAATTTTAGGATTAAATCTGGTGCTACTGCTAGTGATGTACTGAAATGATTGTCTACTCCTATAGTACTTTGAGAGATGGATCTCACTTTTTTGGAATGATGGAATATCTATGATATGGATGAGTATTTGACTAAAAAGGATTTGATAAAATCTGGAGAATATGTGTCTTATGTAACTAATCCTGAAAAAATAGAAAAATTGACAGAATTTTATGTATTTATAAAGTGACTAGATACTCTTGAATGATTTCTGTATCCTGATACTTATACTGTTGATGCAGGTAATTTCAAGATAAATAATCTAGTAACTAAACAATTGGACAGTTTTGAAGTGAAAGTATATAAAAAAATATTGGAAAATTTATCTAATCAGGAAATAGAGCAATTGATAAATTTGGCTAGTATAGTAGAAAAAGAAGAAAAAAATAGTGATGAAAAATCTACAGTAGCTGGAATTCTAAAGAAAAGACTTGATAATGGTTGGATGATTTGAGCTGATGCAACAGTGTGTTATCCACATGAATTGACAGCTCAACAATGTAAGTTGGTAGTAAGTAAATACATAAAAGAAAAATCTGAGTACAATACTAGAACTATGAAATGATTACCTAAAACGCCGATTTGAAATCCTAGTTTTGATACTATAAATGCTACACTAAACTATAAAGAATCACCTTATTGGTTTTATTTACATGATGTAAGTACAGGAAAGATTTATTATGCTGAGACTAATGAAGAGCATAATGTGAATAAGAGTAGGTATTAAGAAAGATATGAAAAAATCACCTAGATTTAGGTGATTTTTTGGTTTATTTTTTAGGTTTTTCTATAGTTATTTTTTTAGATATTTTCTTGTTCTTGTTTTTCTTGCTGGTTTATTTTGTTTTATTTCTTTTTGTATTGTTTTTTCATTTTTCTCTCATTTGATATATTTTATTAAAAAATTTATAAATAATGTATATTCAAACAAATAGATAAATATAATTAGAAGTCATACGATACTTATTTCAGTTCTACCTCAAAAACTCATACCTATACTACTATCAAATCATATACTACTAGTATATCATAGCTGTATTTTACTATTTCTTTTTCTGGGATTGTTTCTAGTATATTTCAGTTTTCATCTACTTTTATTACTTCATTTTGGATTACTTTTACTAGTCTGTTCTTGTAATCATAAAAGTATTGGTTTATATCGTCTTTTGTTAGGTTTCAGTTTTTGTCGTAGTTGTATGTAAACTCTTTTTTTACTTCTCCATTTTTATTTAGATTTTGGAGTTTTGTGTATTGGTTAAGTGAGTTTGTGTTGTATGCAAGTGTATTTTTTTGTTTCTCTGTTTGTGTTACTGCTGTTTCACATTTTCTTACTTTCTTTTCTGCTGTTTTTGTTTTACCGTTTGGTAGTGTGATATCTTCTACTACTGTTTCATCGCTACAAGTTTCTGTTGATGTTTCTTTTAGAGTATAGTTTTCTTGGTTGGTTCTGTTTCATACATTGTCGTAGAAAAATCTTTCTATTTTATCTCCATTATAGCCTGGCGTATTTACTTTGTCGTAGTTTACTGTTGTAAGTCTTCATAAGATATCATAAGTATAGCTATCTTTTCAGTCATTTGTTATATTTCACTGTGTGTTGTAAGTATAGTTATAATTTCATAGTGTTGATAGTCTAAGTAATTCATCGTATGAATAATTTGTGATTACTCAGTTTTGATTAAAATCTATTTTTGTTTTTAGTCCATTAAATTTATTATTATAATCTTTTAACATAGGTTATTTTATTAAATTATATTTAGTTAAAAGGATATAAACGTTCCCATTTTACATTATAAATAATATAATTTCATTATACTATTTTCATCAACAACGCTAGGTATTCTTACAGATTAATCATTCCTTTATAGATATTGTTTTATAGAAATCTCTAATAACAATATCAAAATCACATTTATTACCTCAGATACAAATATTGCCTTTAGGTAAATCATATTTTGGGTATGCATAATAATTATCTCAGTAAATTTTTGTATATTTATTTGATTCTAATTCAAATCAAAATATATAACCTCACCCTCAATTATTATCATCAAAATACCTGTTCCTATCTGATAAAAAATAACAGTTTTTTATTGGTTTTATTTCTTGATTAAATTTTTTACTAAATTCTTTTATATTATCAAATTTATATGAATTTTTATCTAATTTATCTAAAATAGTTTTTACTTTTTCTAGTTGATTAAAATTATATTCATCAATTGCTATTTTTTCTTCCTCTTGTTCTTTTTCTTTTAATACTATTTTATGTATATTATACTTTTCAATGGATAATTTTATAGTAAATCAGATTCATACTAGTACTATTATTAGTAAAACTATAATAAGTAATTTTTTAATTATTTTTTTCATATTTTTATAAGTTAAGGTTAAAATTATAATTAAATCAAAGTTATTTAGTATTTATTATTTTTTTCCTCACTTAACTCTAAAATTCCCGAAATTTTTATTTATTACTTCCAGTCAAATTCATAAATTAATATCATAATATAAACTTATTGGACTTGTTATATTCCAGTTTGTATGTGGTATTTCTATTATCCTGTATATACCTTTTGCTAATCAATTTAATTCATAGTATCAGTCATTATTTGTTAATGTAAATGGTTCTGTATTTTCTTGACATGTATTATCGTTATTCTTATCTATACATACTTTCCATCATGCCATTTTATTCTCTGTTGTTTCATTTATTCAGTTATTATTTGCATCATCGTATACATATCATGATATTACTCAGTTATAAGTTTCGGGTCTTTCAGTAAGTATAAAATTAACTGCTTTATTTTGTTCTACATTTCAGAATTTATCTACAGAGTAATAATTTAATGTATATTCTCCTAGTCAATTTACTATTATAGCTCATGAATAT
>JAQTXG010000039.1 GCA_028688895.1 Candidatus Altimarinota bacterium
TCTTGTGTACCATTTGAAATTGTTTTTGTAACTAATTGATTGTTTATTCCATGACTTATTTGTGGGATTGTATATCAGCTTTGTGTTGTTGCTGTACAGTTGTTATATGTTGTAGTTGTTCATCATCCTCCTCATGTTGTTGCTAAGTTTCATCACAATGTATTATTTACATAATTGTTTGAATAGTTTACTAATTCTGGGCTTGGATTGTTTATGTCTATATTTAGTGATACTATATTTTTTATTTCTCATTTATCTTGTACTATTGTTCCACTATAGGCTTGTTGTAATCATTGTAATAGAGTCAATCTCGCTGTATTGCTTGTAGTACTTGTTAATGGTGCACATGCTCAAGTATCACTATATGCTACTAGTTTTGTTGTAGTAAAATCAAATCATCAGTCGTATTTAAATTTACTTGTTTTGAATGTACTTGGGAGGTTTCTATATCATGTATATACTAGTTTTTGTTCTGTTACTATTTGTTCTAGGTCTGTTACGCTTGTATCGTTTGTGATTATTGTTGGTAGGCTCAGTACATTACATGTATTTCATGACAGACTTTTTGTCATTTGTCCGTTGTAATTTCATGTAGTATAGGCTGTTGCTTCTGTATCTCATGCTGAAACCCTTATCAATTCTACCCTTCAAGCTATAGACTGGTCACGTATCAATGGAGATGAGGCTACTGTAGCCTGTTCCCCGCCTTGATAAGGAGGGGTTAGGGGTGGTCTGAAGCTTATAATCTCCCCTTCCATCATTCATCATAGTTCATATTCATTTCATGTTAACAGTGTAGAATATGTATATTCTTTTTCTGTTAGTGGATCTGTTGGTATTTTGTCTAATCTATCTACATTTGCGAAAACTGTTTCTCAAAATGTTCATTGATTCCACACTGTTGCTCATGAATATGTAATATTTACTCATGATGATGCTTGTGGGTATTTCCCTGCATCTAGTTCAAACAATTCTAGTGATGTTTTCATACTACTTAAGTCACTAAGTCTAGTACTATCTCTAGCGCTTGTACTATATCATTGTAAGGCCATAAAGGCTATTGTACCTAGGATTGCTAGGATTGTGATTACTACTATTAGTTCTACTAGAGTGAAGGCTTTTTTATTCATTTTATTATTCATTATTAATAATATATTTATTATAATAGTTTTAAATAAAAAATCAATTTAATTATTTTTTATTGATTGACATATAAATAATATATTTTAAAAAAAGTAAATCAATTTTGATTTACTTTTTTGTTTATCTTACCCATATTCTTCATTTATTATTTGCTGGTGACGCTGCACATCATCAAGTTCATTGTCATCAATCTGGTGGAGAATAAAACCGACACCAAGGATATCATGGATCTCATACTAATCATTTCCAACGGTATCTATTAGTACTTGTATAACTTCAGCAATGAGGATATGTATTTCAATTATTTATACTTTTACATGTAAGAGTTTTTCAACTGTCATACATATCTCAATAATTTAAAAATATGGCATCTTTTGAATAATCTTTTGTAGTGTTTGACATTCAAGTCATATCAAATATGAATTTATAATTGTAATTTGCTATATCATATACCATGTAGTTATATGATAAATCACTCCAATTTCATTTATATAGATTATTACTATTTGCTGTTGAATTATTTAAAGTTGTTCACCAGTTAGCAATAATTGCATTTCTATCTGTATCATTTTTTGTAGCCATAAGTGTCCATCATCATATTTTTCAATCAATACTAAGTGTCATTCAACAATATACATTGAATGGAGCATTTCATCAAGCTCAATCTGGATCTATAGAATATACTCAGTCATATAAACATTCTTGAGATCAATTTCAGCATGTTCAAGTTCATCTATTTAATCAATCATTATAAGTCGTTGCTTGTAAATTGTATTCTTGACAACTTTTTAGTGAATCTCAATTTGCTTTTTTCCATGAAGATGAAGTAGTTCAATATCATGAAAAATATCATCATGTCATATTTAATCTTTGAGCAAAAGGTCTATTAGGTGGTGTAAATGTAGTTGTATATCTAGCTAATCAATTTGTTACTCTGAAATTTGACATATATCATGCAAAATCTCTGTTTTGATGTGTAACTGATGGATCATCTCATATGTTTAGATTCATATTTCATAATGTCATACTTTTTGTTGTACTTGTTCTTTGAATTCAATCAATAAAAACTCTCCGAGTACTACCTTGTTTCGTATAAGCTACATGATGCCAAGTATTTAATGACATAACATTTGGTGTTGTTATATATGTACCATTTACCCATAATCAAAATGATTGATTTCATCATCTAACTTCAAAATTGATTGTTCAATCAAATTCAGCTACTACATCTATATCTACTACGTTTTGAGTTCTGTATATAAATGTTTCCAATGTAAAATCATTTGCTCATATTCAGCTAATGGCTGTAGTTAAATAATCTCAATTTCAGTCAAAATATCATACTCAACTATTTCATCAAAAAGGATCTGTTATGTTTGTTTTTATCGAAGAATTTCAACTTCTAGATACTGTTCTATTATATATGGAATGATCTGTAAAAGCAGTACTTCAATCAGTTCCTGTCATTGGTAAATATAATAACACATTATCATTGTATGAGTCTGTACATTGTCATCTTATCTTTGTCTCTCAATCATTACATACTATTGGTACATTTCCCTGCAAAATAGCACAACTAGTACTCAAATATCAAATCGAAGTAGTAGTACAATTTAAGTGGTTTGGATTTGTAGTTACTACTCATGCATTACATCAATTTTGTGTTCATACATATAATTGTGTATCTCATGTAGATTTTGCATATCATACTAATTGTGTAGGACAATTTAGGTGATTTGGATTTGTAGTTAGTACTCACGCATTACAATATGCTTTTGTTCATACATATAATGCTGTATCTCATGTTTTTGAAGAATATCATATAAAGTTTGTAGAACAATTAAGGTGATTTTTGTTTGTAGATACTACTCAAGCATTACAATTTGCTTTTGTTCAAATAAATAATGGTGATGCTATATCATTTTTACATGAATTTCATGCACAATCATCCCAACAACTACATCATATATTACTTGTGTTTCTTTCTACTGATACTCAGTTATCAAATCATGCTCAGCTACATTCTGATTGACAGGCTGCATCTGTTTGTGATATATTCCATAAATTCATTGCTCAAGTAGGTATTACTCTCAACTCTCAATCTTTTGTATCTGATCATCATACACACATTATCTGATTTGTAGATTCTATGTATGTTCCTCATCCATTAAATCATTTTCATGGTTGATATCATACACAATTTTGTGCATTTGGACTACATCAATATATACTACAATACCTATTTGCTGCTGCTATTCTATTTCATTTTCTAACATTTGCATCTGGATTATTCCATCAATCGTGGTATAGTGCTAATTGTGTTTCTGTTACATCTGTTCATATATTGAAATATTTTACTCCACATGATTTTACTTCTTGTGTTGTATATACATTTGTTGTTTTACTACTTGTACTTGATGTTTTTCATACCAATCAAGTGTTATTTATAAACAATTCTATATTTTTAATAGTTGTTGTATCAGGTTTAAAAGCACTTCATGATAGAGTAGTAATTCATGTAAGACTTAGTGGTCAGTTATTTGGTGTATCTAAATATGTAAGTACATTATCAAGATTAGTTCATAAATATATATTGTACAAATCTGATAATTTATTTGTTCATCATTTGTTTGATACTATTCAATCTTCTCTTGGGTCTAAAACTGTTCATGAATATCATAATTGTAATCATGCTATCAATTTCATTTGTTCTCATAGATTGTTTTCTAGATTTTGACAGCTTCAATTGTATGATAGTAATTTAGATGTATTGAATTCAAATCATCCATTTAATTTAAATTTTGAAGTTCTAAATGAATTTGGTAAATTTTTGAATCAATTATATACCAATTTATTTTCTGTTACTATGTCTTCTATTTTGTTACTTGTTTCTACATCACTTGCTATAATTGTTGGTAATGATAATACATAACATGTTTCTCCTGAAGCTGTTTTATTCATCAGTGAATTGTAATTTCAAGTAACATATGCTGTTGCTTCAGTTGTTCAGGCATTGGTTTGTGAAACTACTTTATTCATTATTCATTGTTCATTATTCATTCAAAGAATATCTCATTCTACTATTCATGCTAACTCATATTCATTTCTTTTTTGAGTAACAGAATAAGTATAATTTGAATTTGTAAGTGGATCTAATGGTATTCTATCCAATTTATCTATATTTGTTTGAACTGATTCTCAGAATGTTCATTGGTTCCAGACTACTGCTCAGCTGTAAGTTACATCTATTCCATCAGTTGGTAATGGATATTTTCATGCTTCTATTTGGAATAATTCTAATGATGTTTTTAGACTAGAGATATCACTAATTCTTGCACTATCTCTAGATTGTTGACTATATCCATTTAGCGTTATAAAGGCTATCGTTCATAGAATCGCTAGGATTGTAATCACTACTATTAGTTCTACTAGGGTAAATCAGTTTTTTTGATTTTTCTTGACTTTTATTTTATCTTTATCCATGATTTTTAATTTAAATATATTTGTAATATGATTATATTTAAAATAATGATATTATAAAAATATTTATTTATTTCTCTTTGACTTTTTGTTATATTTATATTTAAATAAAAAAACTAAAACGAAATCGTTTTAGTTTTTTTGTATTCTCCAATTTAATATCTTTAAAAATCTAGTTACTAGTCAGTCAAATTCTCAAACAACTTCACTGTTTAGATTTGTATTTGTAAAAGTGTTTTTGTCTAGTGTAGTATCTGATCTGATACCATTGTATAATATAGAATGAAGTCTCAAATCTCTAAGAGAGTAATTGTCGTATGAGATGCTTATGTTTTCTGTTCAAAATCTAGATTTGTAATCTACATATGTATTTGTATTGAAATAATTCCATTTTCATTTAGAAAAATCTATAAAATCTTGAATAGATTGACTAAATTGTTCTAGAGTGATTTCTCATGGTTTGTAATAGTGGCTAGTTATTTGAAATGGTCACCATCAGTTGTTTGGATTTGATAAGTTACAATTGAATTCTATGCTCCATGTAGCTATTATTAGTTCTGTTGGGAAATTGTTTTCTCTAGCTATATTGTCTACGAAATCGAAATACTTCGTACATTTTTCATTTACTTCTAGGCTAGTAGTGATGTCTTTTCAGTGTGTGTTGAAAAAATCAGATGCATTTCATATATATCTGTTTTCTGATTCTATTTTTTCCTTTTTTTCTTTTTCTAGCCTTTCTAAGTTTTCTCTTTGTTCTATTTGTTCTCTTTGTATTCTTTCAGTTTGTATGTCATTTAATATATTGTTATTGTTTTGAATGATGACATTTAATAGGTATTTTATTCTATCATTGTTTGATTTTTTGTATGATTTTTCTAGTCATATGATTTGTCTTTTTAGCCATAATTCTCATTTTGTTTTTGTTTTTTCTATTGTATTTTGTTTCAATTTCAATAATAAATTATTTTCATTTTGAGTAGGAGTATATGCAGAAGTTATATCAAAACTTATTAAAATTAAAATAATAAATATTATGATTTTCCTCATGTTTTATTTTGTTATATTTTAAGATGAGAGTTTTATTTTATCTAAATAGTTGGTTTTGTAAAATTTATAGGTATTTACAGCTATTGATTATTATCCTATAATTTAAATCTCTTTGAATAAATTTTCAAAATTCTCATTTATATTAAAAAAACAAAATCTTTGAGATTTTGTTTTTAGTACCGGTAATAATATGATTCATAACAGCTATTTCAGTATGATTCGTATCAATGTAAACATTTACTATATGTATCTATTACTGATACATTTCAATTACTACATTTTAATTTAGTAATTAATTGTCATCATGAAATAGTTTTTTTATTTGTGTATGTTTGTCCATCAGTTAGATTTGGGTAACTGTATGATCAGTAACTATTTGCAGAACATGATCAATTTGAATAATTGTAATTATTATCATTATAATTTGAATATTTGTTTTGAATTGATACATTTCCATTTTGACAAATAAGTGATACTGTAGTATTTCAAGAAGTAGTTGAATATGTTTGTCCGTCAGTTAGATTAGGGTAACTATATGCTCCATAACGTCCAGATGAACATGCGTTATTGTTGTAATTATTGTAGTTGGTATTGTTATTTTTTGTGTATGTATTTTGGATAGATACATTTCCATTTTGACAAATAAGTGATACTGTAGTATTTCATGACGTAGTAGAATATGTTTGTCCGTCAGTTAGATTTGGATAACTGTAAGCTCCATAACGTCCAGATGAACAAGTGCTATTTGTATTAGAATTGTTATAATAATTTGAGTATGTATTATCGTAATTATAATTGTAGTTGTTGTTGTAGTTATTTGAATAAGTATTTTGTACTTTTACATTTCAATTGTTGCATACTAATGTAGTTGTAGTATTTCAGATAACTATATTGTATGTCTGAAGGTGAGATAAGCTTGGATAACTATAATTTCAATAGCGTCCAGTTGGACACGATGAAGAATTGTTATAACTATTAGAATAGTCATAATAATAATCATAACTTGTATCATATGTATTGTCATATGAAATACTTGCTGAGACATATCAGTTTTTGCATAACAAAGTAGTAGTTTTGTTTCAAGCTATGTATTTATATGTTTCTCATTCTGACATATACGGGTATGAATAAGCTCAATAACTACCAGCTGTACATCAATAACTATAGTTTTGATTGTAGTAATTTTGTGTATATGCAAATGCATAAGAATTGTTTGATGAAACAAATATGTAAATCATCAACATGATTACTAGTGATAAGATTTTTTTCATAATATGATAATTAAAATATATGATATTAAATATAATATATATAAAATAATATAATTGTCAATAGTATTATTCTGGTTTTTTATAATAATAACCTCTTTTTATTCTTCTAAAAGTTTCAACTATCCAATTTATGTAATAAAAAGGAGATAATACTAGGTCTTGAGCATGTAATAAGCTATAATCGTATCATGCGAATTTTCTCTTGAATTGTGATACTCATGCTATAGGGTGTTTTGGATTATTGTCTGGTGATACTCACCAAAAATTGTAAATTTCGCATCAGTCATTTTTTGCTTTTTTGATTGCTTCCCATTGACATAGATAGTTTGGTGAAAATTTGTGACTGATTATATCAGAAGCAGCTATATAATACACGCATACTTTTCAAAACTTGATTGTCATCAGGATTGATTCTATTTTTCAATTGTATGATGCTGATATAGTAGAAATATCATCACCAAATACTTTGTAAAGATCTTTGATAAAATCACTAGAAAATGCTGTATATGTTTTTTTTCAGTCTTTTCTATTTGCATGTTGTGTATGCATTTTTATCAATTTTTCTACATGGTCAATTTTATTATCTATTCTGATTTCAACGAGTTCTTTGATAGCTCTATTTATCAGGTATCTATCTTTCTTTTTTATATTGTTTAGTAATTGTTCTTCTGGAATAGTTAAGTCTAGTAGGTGTGTATCTTCTGCATGTTCATGCATAGGTGCGTTTATAAAATTTAATTTTTCGAATGCTTTTTTGTTTTCTATAGTATTTTTAACTGCTGAGTTGAATCTGATAAAATTCATTCATTCTAATACTGCAAACACTTTTAGATCTCATAAAATACTAGATAATACTTCAAAGAAATCTCATTTTATCAGTGGTCAATGTGGCACAAAATAGTAATTTCCTCTTTTGGCATATACTTTTATAATAAGCATTACACCGACTAGTTTTGTTCATTTTTCATATATACCATATCTGATTATTTTTTTTCATGACAATTCTTGAAATAATCACCATTCCCAGGATTGTAAAAAGCTATAGAATTCAAAGTTTGCATTTATTATAAAGTCATCCCATATCTCTTTTATAAGTATTTCTTTTAATGTATACATTTATTTTAAAAAATTATTTATTAATTTTGTTATTTTTTTTGCGTCTTCAAATCATATAAGTTTATGGTTTGGTAAGAGTAGTGTATGTTTGCTTATGTGTTCTGCATTTTTGCATGATCATACTATATATTTAGACTTTTTTAGATTGCTTCATATGGGAACTATATTGATTCCACTCCAAGAATTTCACAACAATATATTGTGTTTTTTCATATAATTGTACAATTTATTTTTTTTTGTTTCGTCCTGTATAATTATAGGATATCTGAAATAATTATTCTTTTCATTTTGTGATTTATGAAATAATATTTTTATGTATTTACTTTTTATTTTTTCATCATAATATTCTGCTATTGTTCTCCTGTGAGTAGAGTATAATTTTGTTTTTTGAAACTCTTTTGATGCCAAATATGCTAAAGAATTTGGTAAAAGTAAATTAAAATCATTGAAATCGCAGTTTTTTTCTCTAATGGTGAGGATTTCTGTGATAATATTTAACTTTCTAGATAAAAATATAATGATTTTTCATAATCATAAAAAATCATAGAATTTATATGATAAATATGCTGTTATGTTGTAAAATAAATTTTTGATAGTCAATACTCTACCAGGCATTTTTAACTTTTCTTTTATTTCTATTATTTTGTCAAAATATTTTTCATTATTTACAATCAAAAAACCTCAAGTAACTCCTGATATCACTTTGTCTCTTCAAGTGGAAAAAATAGAGAAATCTCAGAAACTTCATAGTTTTTTTCAATCTATTCTACTTCATAAACTATGAGCACAATCTTCTATAATTAGTATATTTTTTTCTTTTGCTATTTCAATTATTTTTTTAATATTTGCTGGTTTTCAAAATGTGTGTTGTACTATGATTACTTTTGTATTTTTGTTTATATTTTTATTTAAGTTATCTATATCTAATCAAAGATTTTTTATATCAATGTCTGAATAAACAATTTTTGCTCAGCTTTGTATGACTGCATTTGATACGGATACACAAGTATAAGCTGAAACTATTACCTCATCTTTTGAGTTTATTCATATCATCTTAAGTGCATGAAATAATGCACTTCTACCGTTATAAAATGATACAATCTTGGAATTTCGGCTTCAAATATATGATAAAAACTGATTTTCTAAGTAACTTGTATAATTTCAATATCTAAGTTTTGGTAATCCCAAAGTCAATAATCAAATAGTTCTCATAAAAATATGGAAATTTATAGTGGTGAAAAATTCAGCTATCAAGGTTTTTTTAAACATCTTTATTTATTTTATCTAAGTATTTTTTAGTACTTCTTCATTCAAATAATAATATACTATCATTTAAATCATAATCTAGACTTACTAGTACATCATCTGGTTTAAAACCATAATCAAACATACCATTTAATAAATCGTTTTTATAATTTATTCATGTGTATTTTATCTTGTCTATTAGTTTTTTTTCTACTAGTTTTTTTCAAATGTTGTAGTGTATGTATTTTGCGTCTTTTCATAATTCTAGTATATCATCCATAACTAGTACCCTTTCTCACTTAAAACTATTTAGTACTTCTATTCATGCAAATAATCAAGCTTCAGATAAATTGTAGGTATCATCTATAATAGTGTAATTATTACGTTTGATTATTTGTAAGGTATTTTTTGGTGATTTGATATTTTTTACATATTCTTTTAAATCTGTTGTTTTTAATCATAAATCGTAACAAAAAGCTAGTACTCACGTAATATTTATTATGTTATGTTCTCATATAATAGGTGCTTTGAATGTAGTTTTATGGTCTTTGTATTCAAATTCAAATTCTGTTTTTCAGTTTTTTACTTCTATTATTTTGTAGCTTGTAGCTGATCATTTATGATTTCAGTATTTAACTATTTTTGTATCTTTATCTAGTTCTAGTTCTCTGATTTCTTTTACATCCCAATTTATATAAAGTATTCATTTGTTTTTTGTAACACTATTTATGATTTCACTTTTTCACTTTTTTATATTTTCTAGTGATCAAAACAATCATAAGTGTTGGTTTCAGACTGCAGTTAAAAATCAGTATTTGTGGTTGACTATTTTTCATAGTGTATCTATCTCCCCTATTTTGTAGGCTCACATTTCTGCTACAAAGTATTTGTAAGATTCGTTTAATTTGCGTATTATCAAATCTGAAACTCAAAGCTCTGTATTGATATTTTCAGGTGTTTTAAGTGTTTCTCAATCTTGTTCCAATATAGATGCTAAATATTCTTTTACTGTAGATTTTCAGTAACTACCCGTGATTCAAATCAGTATAGTTTTTTTATTTTCTAGTGATATTTTCGTAGCTTTATTTATTTTTTTATTTTTAAAGTAATTTATAAAAGGTAGCGTGATTCATATAACAAAAAATATGATTAATGGAGCAAAAAGTAATACAAATAATAAATATGAATAAAGGATATTTGAGTACTCATATATAGCCATAAAATAGATATCGAAAACAGTTCAAATCAATATTAATCAAAGTGTAATAAGCAGTCTTCCAGTAAATTTTGGTTTTAAAATAGTCTTTTTTTGTATTTTTCTAAGTATAAATAAGTTTTGAATAAGTAAAAAATAAAATACTACTGGATATAATATATATTCAAATGGTTCATTTAAAAACACATAAAATGATACTATAAATAATGGTAATTCTATGACTGACCATACATTTATAATTGCGCTATTTCATTGTGGTGTAGATAAATATTCTCTAAATCTATCCCATCTATACTCTTTTAGTTGGATTACATATAACCAAAAAAAGTATCTGTATAATATAGGTAGTAAACTAACAATTAGTAGAAGATAATGATCAAAAAGCATCGTATGAATGTATAACATATTATATATTTTTTAAAAAAGTATGTACTAGTTTTTTTGGGCTAGTTATATGGATTCAGTGTTTTTCATTTTCTAAAACAATTATTTTTGAATTTTTTATTTTGTTTCTCATGAAATTTCAATCTGATACTGGAGTGTATGTATCATTTTGTCACCATATAATCAATGTGTCTTGTTTTATGTTTGGAATTGTTTCAGATAAATCAGATTTTATCATATTTAGATACGTTTCTTTTAGATAAGGATTATTTTCAGAGTTTAAATAGTCATGTCATCATATAGCTCTATAAAATAATTTTCTGATTTTTTTTATGAAGCTATTATCTTTCCAATTTTTGCGTGGTGGGATTATTTCAAGTATTTTTTTTACTATACTTGTGAAATTGTTTAGGATTTTTCTCTTTAGGCTTCTTTTTTTGTCATTTCTGATTCATGCACTATTATTTAAAACTAGTCTGTTTATATGTATCTTTCATCTATTTGCTATTTTTATACTTATAGCTCATCAGTTACTATGTCACCATAGTATTATATTTTTTACTCAAAGTTTTGTAATGAATTCTTCTACTACATTAGCATAATCATCTAGTTCAAATACTTTGTTCAATTTTGTATTTCAAAATCATGGCAAGTCTGGAATTATTACATTGAATCAGGCTTGGAATAATAATTCTCATACGGCTAGCCAGCTTTGGCTATTACCTCACCATCAATGTAATATAACTATAGTGTTTTTGTTTTTTTCGTCAACAAAGTCTTCGTAGTATATTTCTATATCGGATTTTTGTAGTATAAGTTCTTCGTTTTTGTGCATAAAAAATAACTAGTAATTAATTACTAGTTATTTTAGGGATAATTGTATTTATTTCAAGCTTATTTTTCTTAATGATTATAGATTATTTCTTTTATTTTTACTTTATAGAAAAAATATTAATTCCTAAAACATCTAACAGGATATCACTCAGTACGATAGTAATAATTCCATCAAATATTTGTATCTGTTATTGGTATTCATTCTATATAAAATCAACGAATTGTAGATGTCCAATATATAGCGAGAGTTCATTGTTGTCACATAACTCAATTTGACCAATTACGATTTCATGCTTTTAGTAATTTTAAAGCATTCATCATTCATATTCAATTATCAGGATTTGAATTACAAGATCATTGACACCATCATCATGCATTTTTTACTCAATCCCACTCACTAGTTGTTGGTACATGGTATCATTCCGTACATGGTCACTGTCTAGTTATATTTGTATTTCACCATAGATTGTTATTTTGGGGATTTATCCAGTCGTATACTGGAAAATAATTTCATCCTATAAAATCTGAATTATTGTAATATCAATTTGAAGTTCAAGGTCAATAAGTACTTGCATTTACTTTAGAAGTTTCTAATGTTTTATTTCCATATGGTGTTCATCAATTGTTTCACCGTTGAAAATAATCTCAATAAGAAGAAGATCCAGTTCAAGATGTACTTGCTCAGACATTACAAGCTGATAAAATATATCAATTTTGATTTCAACTACATACAGTTATATCATTTGCATTACATCATGAATCTCTACTTATAGATGTAAATATCTGTCAAGCTGCTGTACAATTGATAAAAGCTCATTGCACTGTTAAAATTTTTTGATTTGAATCTAAACAACTTCATCAAATTGGTGTAATATTTGTAACTCAGTTTCATACAGTTGTAATAATTGTTCATGAAATTGTAGCTACAGAATTATTTGAACTTATATATCATGATGGTGATTGAGTACAATTATCAGTTATATTTATCTTTGTTCATTGTAATACATTTGATTCACTTAATGTAAATGTTCAGTTTATAATTATTCCATTTAAATTGTTTGAATCTATTACTATTTTTCCTCCCAAATTGTTATTTACAAAATTACCCGCGTATTTTAACAATTCTTGGCTAGGATTATTTGTATCTATATCTAAATCTAATACTTTTTTTATTTCTCAAACACCTTTTAGTGTAGTACCTGTGTATGCTTCCTGTAGTCATTGTAATAACTGGATTCTTGCTCCTGCATCATTTCTGTCTATCAAGTTATTACAGCTTCATGTGTCTGTATATGCTATCAATTTGTTTGGTTTGAAATCAAATCATCAGTCTG
>JAQTXG010000055.1 GCA_028688895.1 Candidatus Altimarinota bacterium
TTATAATAGAAAAAGATAAAAAAGCATATGAAGTAAAAGTTAACAAAGCAAAATTTGATATTAAAAATATAAGTTATTTTTGGAGAATTATCCAGACTTTAAACTTGAGCTAATAGATTTTGACAGTAGTATATTTTTATAAAAAACAATCACTCAAATTTGAGTGATTGGTTTTTGTTTTTATA
Organism: Candidatus Altimarinota bacterium; assembly: GCA_028688895.1. Taxonomy (GTDB): domain Bacteria; phylum Patescibacteriota; class Gracilibacteria; order BD1-5; family UBA6164; genus UBA6164. The sequence goes on from JAQTXG010000055.1 coordinate 186, forward strand.
TCAAAAATTAATATTTTAACTAGTCAAACCAAAGTAACTGACATTACCCCGATTTTTCAGTAAAAAAAGTCTAAAAAAGACTTGACAAAGCCAACTGTTGCATAATAGAAGTATATATTATTTAACTTCTATTTTTTTATGAGTAAAATGCTAACAGATAGTCTAAATAACACCTATCGTTCTTTATTAAAATGAATGTGATTATGGGAAAAAAGGTTTTTCAAAGATTTTTTTCCAGCGTTACTTCAAAGTAAAACAAGTATTATGAGTAAAATAACATTGGATAAAACAAAAAAAGCAAAGAAAGTATGTGATAGAAACAGTCATTTTTTAGCAAAAGAGAACTTTGCAAAACTACCAGATAAGGTAGAAAAAAGATGTTTTGCATTATTATGAGAAATAAAAGATGATGACTACATTTGTATAGATGAAGTAGATATAGCAAAACCATCAGCGAAGCTGATGGAATGAATATATAAAGTACATGATAGTTCAGAAAATAAAACAGTTAATTGATTTTTATTTCATTGAGTAAGTATTAGATGAATACCAGTAATACTTCAACAAGAAGATATAGAAAATAATACAAAAAATTGATATTTTTGAGAGATAATAAAAAGATTAATAAAATATACAAAATGAAAATGAACAATAGTTTTAGATGCATGATATGACATAAAAACATATATGTCTTTTTTGCTTGAAAAAGATGCAAATTTTATTGTGCGTGCGAAAAGAGAAAGAATACTTTATGATGAAAGTTGAAATAGTATTTGAAAAATGAAGTCTTTCAAAGAATGAATACATGAAGTTTACCTTAAACAAGATGATAATACTTTAACTAAAGTATATTTTTATGTAAAACAATTTCCTGAATATGATACACCAATGAGAATATATTCAAATACAAATGATAGAAATGTAGAAGAATATAAAAAACGTTGGGAAATAGAATGTATATTTAAAACGATGAAACAAGAATATGAAATGGAAAAAATACAAGCTTGAAGTTTACAAGTACTTCAAAATATGGTAGCTACAATACAAATGGCTGTAGCTTTTGCTACACATTTATATTGACTTCAACATAAAAAAGAAAGTAAAACTTTCTTTAAATGTGACAAATTATTAATCAAAAAATTTGAAAGATTTCATTGGAGAGAAGGATGAAAAATGAATCCAAATATGTATATTCGTTTTCTTTCTGAGTATGTAGAAAATAGCTTCAAAAAAAAGCCTAAAAAACAATACAAAAAACACATCAATACTGAACCTAATAATTCCTCTCAACAGAGGCTTTTCTCTATGCGTGAATTATGAAAAAGGGGGGTAATCTAAGTAATTAACATTGATTTATAAAAAAATATGTTTTAAAAATACTTTGATAAATTTATATTTATAGTTATAGTTAATATATATATTATTACACAACGATTATTATTTAATTTTAACTATGTACACAACTATATTTTATATAATATTATGACTTTATGTTTTTGAATTTATTTTTTCAAAAACACTTTCATATTTAAATACACTCAATTGGTCAGATAAATTACCCACTGAATTATCAGGTATTTATGATGCAAAAAAGTACAGTGATTCTATGAAATACGAAAAAGTCAAATACAGTTTTGGTACTATTTCAGCAGTAATATCATTTTTTGTGATGTATTTTGTGCTTATTTTTGGTTGATTTGGATATTTATATGATTTAATTTCTACTTATACTACAAACGAAATACTTAGACCAGTTTATTTTTTCTGAATCATTGTGTTATTACAAACTATTTTTAGTCTACCATTTTCTTATTATTTCACTTTTGTAATAGAAGAGAAGTTTTGATTCAATAAATCTACAAAAAAATTATTTTTTATGGATACTATTAAATCACTATTACTAAGCGCTGTATTTTGACTTTGATTATTATCACTGATTACATGGATTTATCTAAAAACTGGTGATAATTTTTGGCTATATACATGGATAGTAATGACTTTTTTCTCAGTATTTATGATGATGTTTTATAGTAGTATAATTGTACCGCTTTTCAATAAACAAACACCACTTGAAAAATGAGAATTGAGAGAATCAATAGAAAAATTTGCTTTAAGAGTATGATTTAAACTAGATAATATTTTTGTAATAGATTGATCAAAAAGAAGCTCAAAAGCAAATGCATATTTTTCAGGATTTGGACCAAAAAAGAGAATTGTATTGTATGATACATTGATAAAAGATTTATCTACTGATGAATTGGTTTGAGTATTAGCACATGAAATAGGTCATTACAAGAAAAAACATACTATTCAAATGTTGGTATTTAGTATTATACAAACAGGACTTATGTTATATATTTTGTGATTGGCCTTAAAAGTACCAGAAATATCATATGCTATGTGATCTAGTACATCTAGCTTTGCAGTTTGATTAGTTGCATTTGGTTTACTATATACTCCTATTTCAATGATTTTTTGATTGTTATGAAATATATTGTCTAGAAAAAATGAATATGAAGCAGATCAATTTGCTTGAATAAATTTCAATCCAACAGATTTAAAAAACGCTTTAATAAAACTTTCTAGAAACAATTTAAGTAATCTGAGACCACATCCAGCATACGAATTTTTCAATTATTCACATCCAACAGTTTTAAAAAGATTAAATGCACTTAGTGAAATAAAAAAATAACTACAATATAAAATAATCTAATCCATGCTTGTAACTCAATATCCAGTTGAAATGAGAAAAGAATTTTCTCCCTTTTTATTCGAAGGTGTATCCTTTAGGGCAATGCCATTAAGTTAAGGAAATAATTGTAGCCTCCTTCCTCTTTGACTAAAGGGGAAGGAATTCAAGGATGGGGATTTTATAAGCTTAACTTAATGGCATTATCCTTTAGGGCCAAAGGGAGTACCCGCAGGGGGATGGATTAGAATATTTAGACCACATATAAAAAAGACTACATTTAGTTTTAAAA
>JAQTXG010000056.1 GCA_028688895.1 Candidatus Altimarinota bacterium
GGAAAAATTGAGGTTTTGAAAGGAGTGTAGAATATACAAAAAAACACGATATCTATAGACAAAACTATTGTGGATGTATCTATAGTGATACTTATCCAGGAGGTAGGGTTATTTTAAATGATAATAAATAAAAATATGTGATTAGAGGATAATTTACAAGGATTTTCACCAGAATTTCCAGATACAAATGAGTCTAAAATATGATATGATTTTTCAGAAGATTCAGAAGGTGATTTAGATATAGATTTTGAACTATTAAGTGGTTGAAAAAATCCTAATAGAAATATAGAGCATACTACAAGTGAATATAGCTGAAAATTATCAAAAATTTTAGACTAATATATGAAAAAAATATATTCAGATAAAATATTGAATGTTTTAAATACAGACCTATTTGATAATAGGTTTTTATTTGATGTTTTGTATGATTATACTAATCAGGATGTAGAAGTAATTTATATGTCAGATTTACTTGAAGCTAGAAAAAACAATGAAATATTAGAAAAAGTAGCAGATAAACCTGCTATGTATTCAAATGTGTATTCTCCTGAGGATGAGCTAGAGATATTTACAGAATTGTTTAACCAGGCTATAAAAAATAATAAAAAGATACATATAATCTGAGTTACTTTGGATGAAGAAATAAAAATACTTGAAGAGTATTATACTAGCATGGGTTTTATGAGAGAGGATATCAATTGTTTTGATCCTGATTTTTCTCAGGTATTAGTAACTGTTTCAGTAAAAATAGAAAATCTGATGTGGAAGTGATCTGATTATAAAGCTATGAGAAATAAAATATTTTTTAATCCACCTATAAGAGAATCTGGACAAGTAAAAGCTATGTTTAAGTGAATAAATAGGTGAGTTGTAGCTGGAATATATATATCTGATTTTTCACAAGATGTTGATAACTTTTTATCAAATTGTGTAATACAAGAAAATATATTGTCTATGACTTTTGCTAAGGTATTGTATTATAATTTATATGGAATCTGATTTATAGGTACAAAAAAAGAATTAATAGTTAACTATTAATTCTTTTTTTTAATCTTCTGTTACTTTGATTTCTATTTTGTCTTCTAGTATATTTTTGTTTGCATAATCCAATTTGAGAGTAACAGTGTAAGTTCATGCTTTTTTAAATGCATGTGTAGGGTTTGCTTGCACAGAAGTCGATCAATCTCAAAAATCCCAAAAATATCATATTATTTGTCATTCTGATTCTTCAGATGTAAAATCGATTCATTGTCATACTGGTGCATTTATCATACTAGATGATATTTTTACACTTTGTGGTTTTGGTTTCAATACTAGTGACCTAGATGTAGAATATTGTTTTCAGCTAGTTGTAATAACTTTTAATTTTACAATATAATCTCCAGGTGTAGTGTATTTGTGACCTGGAACTATGGCATCTCTTTCCTCTGAAACTCAGTCACCATAATCCCATATAAATTTTTCTATGTTTTCATTTTTTACCTGACTTTTTGACGCATCAAATGCAACGGTTATAGGTACATATGTGCTATTTTTGTTGATATCAAATGTAATAATTGCTTCTTTTTTTATTCATTCTATATATATTACTTCCTTCATTTTTATTACATCATCAGCTATTCTTCTATTTACAAATTCGTAGTAAACAGTAATAGTATGATTTCATTCTATATCTGCATTGTAAGTTCAGACTTTTGTGACTTCGTCCATATCTCAGTCGCTGTTATAGTCAAAGCTTACTTTTTTTAGCGTGTATAATATATTGTTTGTTTTTATAAATCTAGCATCTAGAGTAAGTTTTGTAGGAACTCATATTTCATTTATATAATACTCGTTTAATTTTGGTTCATATTTCAAGTTTGATACTGCTACTCATTCATCTTGGATTATCAATGGACTAGATAATCTAAGAATTTTTGGTATGTCTACTTTTGCTGTGATTTCTCTTGTTTGTCATGCAGTGTTTTTTATAACTACTTTTATATCTTTTTCTCAATATGAATCAAATTTGAATATGATTTTACTTGATTCTGTAGGATTTGTTACATCTCATTGTTTAGTAATTTCTTTGTCTCATATAGTCCATTTGTATTCTTCTACTATACCATTTCATATGTCATTTTGAGCATTTTCTACTATAAATTCATATTCTAAATCATCTATTAATGATCTAGTGTATTTTATTTCTCAGTCTAGTTTTGTTTCACTATCTCATGAAATAATAAATAATTTATCTAATACTTCTGATGTTTTATCATTTCTTCTGATATACATACCTACTTGAGTCTCTGTAAATATAGGTTTTCATACTATGAATTTTTCTCAAGTCCATATTGGTTTTTCTAAATTATCCATAAAATACCATTCTATTTTACCTAGTTCACTCAAAGATGTAGCATCAAAATCTACCAGTTTTCATCCACTAGCTATAGTTTTTTCGTTTATTACTACTGAATATCATATATTTATATTTGGTATATTTTCTACATTTTTTTCTATTGTTTTTCATTGCATATCTACTTCTTGAAGTGTAACTTTTACTTCATAGTTTCATTTTTCTTTGAAATCATAAATCATTGTAGGGATTGGTGATTCTTTTATTTCTCCATTTCAAAAATCCCATATATATTTTTTGATTGTTAATCATTTTCTTTCTTCACTTTGTGCAAAAAAATTTAGGTCAAACTTGATTTGCATCGGTCATATTAGATTTGTAGTGTCTGATAACAATGACAATCATTTATCAAATCATTCACTTATAAGTTTTGTATTATCATATAATTGTACATCTCAGTATGCCATTTCTTGCCAGTTTGGTAGAGCTCTGATTTTTTTGTCTATCATAAGCCATGCACTACCACTTCATGATGCTAATATCAAAATGATTGCTGCTAATATTCAATTTCTAATCTTTTTTTGTTTGAATTCTTTTTTTGTAAGTGCAAATTTAAATAAATAGATAATTAAAAATAATGTTTCTATAAATATCAATACTGAAAAAATTACAGTTACTGCTCTCAGTATAAAATTGTTTATATCATTTAGATTGATTCATAGTGAATAGAAAAATTTTACATCTTCTACTGTTTTTGCATTCAATACAACAAAACTGATAAATGCTCATCATATAATCAA
>JAQTXG010000007.1 GCA_028688895.1 Candidatus Altimarinota bacterium
ATTTCCCTGCATCTAATTGGAATAGTTCTAGTGATGTTTTTATACTAGAAATATCACTTATTCTAGAGCTATCTCTGGCTTGGGTACTATATCATTGTAGGCTTATAAAAGCGATTGTTCAAAGAATTGCTAGGATAGTAATTACTACTATTAGTTCTACCAAAGTAAATCAGTTTGTTTTTTGTTTGTGCATAATAATATTAGTTTAATTTGTATCTTTTTAATTATATAAAAAAAACCAAAATAAGAAATCTTATTTTGGATTTTTGGTTGACATTATTTAATAAATTATATTAATTAAAATTAATCTTCATATGGTTGACTTGGTGGAGTAAAATTTCAACTGTACAAAGCTACTCATCTCACTAATCTTACTTCATCTATAAGTGTTTCTTTATTTTGTCACCAATATCTACTATAAAATCAAAAGTTAAAAGTTTTACTATAAAACATACTACTATATCCTAAATATCAAACAGATATTCAATCTACAAACATACGAGTATTTCATCATACAGATTCTCTTTGTATTACAAAATGATGCCAAGTTCAAGAAAATACATTTATTTTATCCAATTGAGTTGTTGGATTAGATACAGTAAATCATTTATTAAATGAACCATTCCGTTGACTATAACTAAAACCAAATCATCAATTTCAATGTCATCATCAATCAGATAATGTTAAAATAGGCGTTCCATATCATGGTGATGGATCAGCTAAAGTATTTGCCCAAAACTCAAATGTAAATGGTTGATTTCATAATAAGAAATCTTTACTAGCTCAACTTATATATGCATTTGATCAATATGTATATAAGCTTGTTCATCAAAACTTTGAAGATGTTGATACAGTTTTTGCAGTTCAACTTCTACTAAAATTGTGTCAATAATAATCTGTAAAAGTGGTAGCTCAATTTGCTCAGTCAAAATGCATAAGAAGTGCATTATTTGATCATGTAGCAAAATTTCTAGTAGGTGTTTCAAAGCTAGAATTGTATCTAGAATATCATTTTGTTAAACGGAATTCGTCTATATATCAACTATAATCACGATCAGCTTGACTAAATGATATTCAAAAATATGAAATCACATTTCTATTTCTAATATTTTCATTGATACTTGTTGAATTAACTTCCTCTCAATTTATAAATAATCTAATTGTATTTCAATTTTTACTTACTGCAATGTGATACCAAGTATTTAAATCAATTGTGTTAATTGGTGAGCTAAGAGTATTTACTGCTGTACTTGTAGTACCATATCAAAATACTACACTTTTGTTTATTCAATCCACATATAAAGTATAATCATAATCTGTTGTACTTTGTTTTTTACTAAAAATAGTTCAATATACAGAGCGTCAAGTATAAGAACTTAAATTTATCCATGTTTCTATAGTAAAATCTGTATTTGATAAGTTATATAAATCATCAAAATAAATAAGATTTGCACTATCCGATGATCAATCAAAATATGCACTAGATCATCAAAATTTACTTTTAGTTGTACTTATAATCATTTGTCATCATCTTCATGTACCATTTGATCATTTTTCATCATATATAGAAGTACTTCAATTTGATCAATTAAATCTTAATAATGCAGATGTATATTGCCAGTATGGATCAGTACAGACTCAATTTATTACAGTTTCTCAATAATTACATTTGTTACAACTTCAACTTTCCCATACATAAGTTGGATTACACTCATAATAACAAGGTTCTGTATTACTTGTATTTTGCCACGACTGATTCACTTGTGTTGGTGTTCATTCTGTAAATGTTGCATTTGTATAATTTGGTTGTGTTTCACAGCTATTTGGTATTGTGTATCAATCTTTTCATTCTAATCATACAGTTCCTCCCAAATTGTTATTTACAAAATTACCCGCGTATTTTAACAATTCTTGGCTAGGATTATTTGTATCTATATCTAAATCTAATACTTTTTTAATCTTTCAATTGTCTTTTAGTGTAGTACCTGTGTAGGCTTCCTGTAGTCATTGTAATAACTGGATTCTTGCTCCTGCATCATTTTTGTCTATCAAGTTATTACAGCTTCATGTGTCTGTATATGCTATCAATTTGTTTGGTTTGAAATCAAATCATCAGTCTGCATTGAATTTAGTTGTTCTAAATGAGTTTGGTAGATTTTTCTGTCAGTTATATACAAACCTCTTTTGGTTTGAGATTTCTTCTAGGTCTGTACTAGTTTCTATATCACTTGCTATAATGGTTGGGATACTAAACACATTACATATTACTCCACTCAGACTCTTAGTCATCTGTCAGTTGTAGTTTCATGTGATGTAGGCAGTTGCTTCTGTTGTTCCGGCATTTACTTTTTGTGCTAGTTCCCCGCCTTGATAAGGAGGGGTTAGGGGTGGTCAATAATATGCTATATCTCATTCTATTATTCATCATAGTTCGTATTCGTTTTTTGTTTGTGTTACTGAGTATGTGTATTTTGAATTTGTAAGTGGATCTAGAGGTATCTTATCTAGTTTATCTACATTTGCATAGACTGTTTCTCAGAATATTCATTGGTTCCATACTATTGCTCACGAGTATGTAATATCTACTCATGATGTAGGATTTGGGTATTTCCCTGCATCTAATTGGAATAGTTCTAGTGATGTTTTTATACTAGAAATATCACTTATTCTAGAGCTATCTCTGGCTTGGGTACTATATCATTGTAGGCTTATAAAAGCGATTGTTCAAAGAATTGCTAGGATAGTAATTACTACTATTAGTTCTACCAAAGTAAATCAGTTTGTTTTTTGTTTGTGCATAATAATATGAGTTTAATTTATATCTTTTTTATTATATAAAAAAAAACCAAAATAAGAAATCTTATTTTGGATTTTTGCTTGACAGAATCATTGTTTAATTATTAATAGCTTATCTTACAAATACTCTCATAAATTCAGTCGAAACTCAAGATCACATACAATATAATGATTTTGATGTTTGGTCTACCATGTACCAGTCTGAATAATATAATCAGATGGCTGATACATTTAGATTTATGCTTGCATTTAAACAATCTCAGTGCCAAGTATTTGTGACTGGAGTATAATTATTACTTCAAATTCATGTGAAATTTGATGCGGCATTTGTAAAAGTATACCAATATCAATTTGTACATCTCAATCATGTACCATATTGTCTTTCTCTTACATTGCTATTTGAAGTTTTTATATCTAGAATATTAGCTCATCTCTTACAATTGTATCTTGTTTCAGAAGAAGTGTTTGTTAATTCTGCCATAATTCAGTTTGGTGAAACAAAATTTCATGTCAGAGTATATGCTATATCTGAATATGAAATTGCTCATGTTGGAGAAAGTCATGATACCATAGTCCAACCACCTCAATCTGTAGTCATATCACAATATACTTGTTTTAAATATTTGTAATTTGGATATATATTGTATACTCAATCGGTAGAGCTAGGCAAATCATCTTTTATTTCTTTACAGCTAGTATATAATCATGTAAGTGTATTTGAATCATAATTGAATTCTATATAATTTACTGTTGGAGTTTCTAATACATCTGATGTATATAATCATGTAGCTATATCTATTGTGTTTTGAGTATTTAAATATGTTAGGTTTGAGTCTGATAATCAGTTTATAAATTCTGATGTCATTCAATTTGTTCATATGTCATTTAATCAACCTACAGCTTGTACCCAATTTGTTCAGTCAAAATAGTACCATGTATTTTTTCAATCAAAACTGAATAAGTATTTAATACTAGTGTTAGTAGGTTTTGAGTCAGAAACTGTAATTTTATTTATACTTGTTATTCATAAATTACTTAAATGTAGAGTTTCTCATTCATTTGTTGTTGTTGTATAATATATATCTGATGGATAACTTTCTATTGAATTTAATTTTAAATCTCTCAGATATCTATTATTTCATCAGTTTCAAGGATAGTGGCTTAATATATCAAATCTATAATATCTATATGCAGTAGTATTGTTTATATTTGTATTATAATATGCTCCAGATTCTATGTGTGTTCACGTTCATAATTTTGTAAAATCTGTATTATTATTCGATCCATATAATTCAAAATCTTTTATAGATTCATATCAAGATGCATAATATGAAAGAGTGCTTACATTGTTCACAATATAAGGTGTTAATAAATCATATTTCATCCAAGTTGTTCATGTAGTTATTTCATATGTTGAATTATTTGCTTGGTCACAAGATCTATTACATTCAGTTTGATTTAATCATGCATTACATACAACTGTTTTTCAATAACAAATATTGGAAGCTGGAAAATGAAAAAGTTTGAGTCAATTTTTATCCATAGTGCTCATTCAATTAACTGAAAAGTAAAATGGATTATCGTAGCTTATTCTATAATTTGTTTCAGAAAGTGTAGTGTTATTATTTATAACTAATGTTTGATTATTTGTTCAAACTATAAGTTTACTTCAAAAACTATTATTTACTAAATTGTTTGCATAATTTATTACCTCATTTGAAGGATTATTTTCATTTATATCTAATGCTAATATTTTACTTATTTTTTCATCATTTCATAATATTGTTCAACTGTATGCATTTTGCAATCATTTTATTAATTGAGCTCTTTCTGAATTGAAATTGTTTTGTGATATAACTGTACAGCTTCAAGTGTCTGTATATGCTATAAGATTGTTTGGTTTAAAATTAAATCATCAATCATGTTTGAATTTAGAAGATTTGAATGATGCAGGTAGATTTTTGTATCATCTATATACAAATGAATTATTTTCTGCTATTTCTTGTAAGTCGGTAACTGAAGTATCGTTTGTAATAATAGTAGGTACAGACACTATGTTACACAATGTTCAAGAATTTGACTTGGTCATAAGTCAATTATAGTTTCAAGTTACATAAGCAGTTGCTTCCGTTGTTCAGGCTTTTGTGTATGAAATTATATTATTCTTTATATATTTTTTATTATTTATTGCTATATTGCCTCATTCTAATAATCATCATAATTGGTATTCGGTTTTATTTGCTGTAATAGAATATGTATATTGTTTATTTGTGTTTGGATCAGTTGGGATTTTATCTAGTTTGTCTACATTTGCATAGACTGTTTCTCAGAATATTCATTGATTCCATACTACTGCTCACGAATATGTAATATCTACTCAATTGGTTGGTATTGGGTATTTTCAGTTATCAAGTTGAAAAATTTCTAAACTTGTTTTCATAATTGATAGATCAGATATTCTAGTACTATCTCTTGCATCAGTAGAGTATCCTTGTAGGCTTATAAAAGCTATAGTTCAAAGAATCGCTAGGATAGTAATTACTACTATTAGTTCTACCAAAGTAAATCAGTGTGTTTTTTGTTTGTGCATAATAATATTAGTTTAATATATATTTTTTTATTATATAAAAAAATCCAAAATAAGAAATCTTATTTTGGATTTTTGCTTGACAGATAATATTAATTACTACTAATTAATTTATTAACTATATCTATTACTGTTTTTTCTCAGGTTTGAGTATTACTTGAATAAAATGTCGTACCTGGAGTTTTTATCTTATCTGAATATATCTCTACTTTGTAATTTTTATTATCATTACATACAAAAGTCAATAATGTATATGGAATAGTAGGTATAAAACTTCTAAATTCTTCTCAATCTTCAGGTAACTCATTTAAAGTATTAGTTATTTCATTTATTGTGTTTATATCCTTAACTATAAATTCTTTATTAGTTTTTTTGTCATTAGCTTTATTGTATTGTTGGATAATTAATTCATTACAATTTGTGATTTTGAAAGTGCTTTCTGAAAAAACTAAACTGTTTATCCTGGTTTGAATTTCTGATTCTTTTGTATTATTATTTTTGTTACTCATCTCAGTATCATAGTTGTTTCACATAATGCTTGGTGAATTATTAGTAAAATACATCATATATATAAATACTCAAATTATTATAATTATTACAATGAATATAATAGTTTTAGTCATAGTTTTTAATTAATTATTAAATTTCTTTAATTATATTCTTTTATTTGCAAACACATAATTTTTTTACATTTTTCTTACTGGTGCTATTCTGATATTCATTTTTTTGATGCCATTTCATGTAAAAGCTATTTCTGCTAGTTCACCATTAAGAGCTGTAATAATACCGTTACCAAATTTGGGGTGATTTACCCTGTCTCATCTAGCAAATATGGATACATCATTGTTTGCTTGTACTATTACTTTTGGTTTACCTGTAAATCATCAACTTGAAGATCAAAAACTAAATCAGTCACTGTTTCAAGATAAACTATTTCAAAATAATTGATTTCATTTGTTTATAAATTCTCATAAATCATAGTTTACTAGGTATTCTAGAGGAATTTCTTTTAGAAATCTAGATTCTGGATTTCTGACAAAATCACCGAAATTGAATCTCTCTTTTGCTCTAGATATATACAATTCTTCTCTGGCTCTAGTCATGGCTACATACATAAGTCTTCTCTCTTCTTCTAGTGCTGATTGCTCTCATATAGATCTGAAACTTGGGAATAGTCATTCTTCTAAACCTGTAAGAAATACTCTTTTTTGTTCCAGTCATTTTGATGTATGTATAGTCATAAGTGTTACATAATCAGATCTCTCATCTTTTGTATCCATATCTGTAATAAGGGCTACTTCTTCTAGAAATATTGACAAACTTTCTCTTGGTTCCATACCATTGTACTGTGTAGCTACATTTACAAGCTCATCTATATTTTCTAATTTTGATTCTTTTTCTTCTTTACTTAATCATTCTCAGATATAATCATCGTATTTTGTAAGTTTGATTATTTCTCTGATGAGTTCTCATACTACTTTTTTGTGTGATGCTTTTACTAGGTCTTCAAATATGATATTGAAATTGCTGATTGCATTTTTGGCACCGTTGTTTAATTCTGGTACTTCTGCTATATTTTCTATTATTTGAGGATAACTAAGTCAGAAATTTTCTCTGTAAGTATCCATAGTTTCTATTGATTTTGGTCAGATTTTTCTTGTAGGTGTATTTATGATTCTTTTCATAGCTACTATATCGTCTGGATTGTGGATTACTTTTAGGTAACAAAGTAAGTCTTTGATTTCTTTTCTGTCATAAAACTTTTGTCATCATATAACTCTGTATGGTATATTTGCTATCATCAGTGCTTCTTCTAATTTTCTAGATTGTGCATTTGTACGGTACAAAATCAGATTATCTATATAATTTCACTCTTTTTCAGACATACCACCCCCTACCCCCTCCTTATAAAGGAGGGGGTTATTTGTATTGTAAGTTTTTTCCTTAATAATGTTTACAATTATACTGGCTTCAGTTTTGTCATCTGGGGCTTCTATATAACTAATATGTTCTCACTCCATATTATCTGTCCATAATTCTTTTTTTATTCAGCTTGTGTTTTTATTTATAACTGCATTGGCTCATGCTATGATTTTTTTTGTAGATCTGTAATTTTGTTCTAGTTTTACTATTAGAGCGTCGTTGTAATCCTTTTTGAAATTGATTATATTTCTCATATCTGCTCATCTCCAGCTGTATATAGATTGGCTATCATCTCATACTACTGCTAGGTTTCTGTATTTACTTGCTAATAGTTTAACTATCTCGTATTGAGGAGCATTTGTGTCTTGATATTCATCTACCATTAGGTATTTGTATCTTTCTTGGTATTCGTTTAGGATTTTTGGTATTCTCAAAACTGCTAGAGTTTTAACTAATATATCATCGAAGTCTATTGCGTTGTTTTGTGCTAGGTCTTTTTCGTACTCTATATATGCTTTGTAAACTACTTCTTTTATAGTTGAATCTACTTCTGCTTCGTATCATTTGGCAGTGATTAAGCTATTTTTAGCGTTACTTATAAAAAAAGCTATTTGTCTAGCTGGAAATTCTTTTTCATCTAGATTGAATCTATTTTTTAGAATATTTTTTAATACTGATAACTTGTCAGACTCATCATATATTACGAAGTCTTTTTTTAATCAAATAGCTAGTTCTTCTGATAAATATCTAGATAATACATCTTTTAATATAAATATTCAAATCGAGTGAAATGTTCAAATAAGTGGAAAATTGTTTCTTCAATAAACACTTCTAGGTGCTTCAACTCATAATGTTTTTGCTACTCTTTCTCTCATCTCTGTTGCTGCTTTGTTTGTAAATGTCACCATCATAATTTCCGATGGAAATATTCATTTTTCTTTTATCATATATTGTACTCTAGCTGTAAGGGTAGCTGTTTTTCAACTACCTGCTCATGCTATTATCAAAAGAGGTCAGTCTATTTTGTTTTTTGCTTCTGCTTGTTTTTCGTTTAAGTTCATTATTTTTTGTTATGATTTAATTATATACAAGTTATATATTATTTATTTTTTTTCAATTTTTTTTGTTTTTTTGTGTTAAAAAATAATTTTTTAAAAATAACTTGACAAATAGTATAAATATCGTAAAATCTTTTGTATTCAAAACAAAAACAAATATAAACAGGAGATTTTTTTATGAATAATGTACCAAGTATTGTTTTAAAACTGATATTGTTTAGAATGATAAGGTCGGCAAAGATGCTGATGTTGCCAATGGATGCGAAATTTGAAGTCGAAAATCAGATTTTTGATTTAAAAGATTTAAAGAATGATATTGATTCGAAGCTTATAAAAAAAATATTGATTATGAATTATTCTGTGCTTCTTCTAAATAACAACTTAGTTATTGAAATGAAAGTTATAAGAAAAATTGCAGATAAAGCAGTAGTTTCAGATGAATTGTTTTCATTAAAATTTAATGATAGACAAATTACATTGATTAAAAATAATCTAAGATTAATAAAAAAATACTAAGGAGTTAAAATGGATACAAGATTTTTTAAATTTTTGATTTTTAATCAATTTTTAGAGGAATTATTGAAACAATATTATGAAAAATTAAATAATAAACATTATTTGAGGATTAATAATGATATTTATTTATTAAGTCGTTTAACTTCGTTAAGTGATGTTGATAAAATATCACTTGTGGATGAAATATTGTCTTACAATGCTGAATGTTGTGACAATGTTTTAAAAATCAAGGTGTTTATTGTAAAAGATGGAAATGCTCAAAAAAATCCTAGTTACATAAATATTAATGTGACTAATTCTATCATAAAATCTTTGACTAATTAGTTTTAGTTTAAATGTTTTTATTATAATGTAAAAAAGCTTGAATTCCACGAATTCTAGCTTTTTTTTGCATTATTTTTTTATATATGCTATAATAATTAATATTATACAATAACATTATTAATTATGCCTATAAGTGATAAACCACAGTATGAATGAATATATAGTGATGAATGAACAACTGAAAAATTATACATATCTAGACTTAATGATTTTTTGAATAAAAGATGAGAGAGTAATATAAAAGATATATTTGATATTTTGGATGATGCAAAAAAAACAAAAAATACTAAATTAATTGAAGAAATGTACTCAATAATAGCTAACAATTTAGAAAATAATACAAAAATATTGGATGTTTTAAAAATAAGATTGAATGAATGTAATCTCTTACTTAAAACATTGGATAGATTGGATATGGCAAGAAAAAAAGATAGATGAGTAAGAAAAACAATTATATCTTTTAATAATTTGGATATAGATAAATTGAAAAATAGTTCAATGACAAATAAAGTGTTTAATTTTTTGTGAAATAATGAATTGGATATAAATGTTTTTGATGTAAATAATACAAATAGTCCTTTTAATTATTTGATAAATTTAAGAAAAGATTTGTTTCAAGATTTTGAATGAATAAAAAAATATAGCAAGGATAATAATGGTACTATAAATAGATTTAAATCACTGTTTAATTAGTTTTTTATTATTAAAAGTTGGAGTTATTTATAATTCTAGCTTTTTATTTTTTATCAAAATTGATTTTTAATATGTTTTTTGTATAATCTGTGCAATTTAAAAATTAATGCAAATAAATGAATCAAATTTGATTAAATAAAAATGATATATTGGAAAATATTACTATAGAAAAACTAGTGTTTTGAGGTAAATGATTTGCTAGACTTAAGCATAGTAATCCTGATTTGGATGGTAGAGTTATTTTTGTAACTGGATGAGCTATACCAGGTACAGTTGCAAATCTGAGGATAATAAAAAAGAAAAAAGCTTTTTTAGAAACTCAGATAGTAGATATAGTTAAGAAATCTGATATAGAAATAGCACATCCTACGAATAAATATGGTATGTCTGGTGGTTGGAAATGGATAAATATTCCGTATAATGAACAATTAAAAATCAAGCAAGAACAAGTAGTAGAATCTTTTAAGAGTATAGAAAAAAAGATTGTAGAAGTTGAAAATGAGCAGTATATCTTTAAGAATCTTTTTTTGCCAATTCAGGGATCTCCAATAATAGATTGATATAGAAATAAAATAGAATTTAGTTACTGAAAATATATATCATATAAAAATAGTATAGAACAGCATTTTAATCTAGGATTTCATAAACAATGAGAATTTTCAAAGGTGGAGGATATGCAATGATCACCACTTATAGATGAAGTACAAAATGAAATATTTAGAGAAATAAAAAAGTATACGAAAACATTGTGATTACCTGTATATGATCAGATGAGACAAGAATGATTTTTTAGGCATTTACTTATTAGGAAAACTTATTTTACTGATGAAATGATGATTTTACTAAGTTTTAATCCTGAGTATTTTGTAAAAAATATAAAACTTGATAAATCTGAAAAATTGAATCTGATAAAAGATTTTTTGATTTGATTAGTTCAAAAATATCCTATAATAAAATCTATTTATTTCTCTCATAATCCAAACAAAGCTGATGTGTGTATATGAGATTTGGAATTGATTTATGGTTTACCAACTATAAAGGAAAAAATACTTGATTTGACTTTTAATATATCACCTACTTCATTTTTTCAGACAAATTCTGTTGGAGCTGAAAAGTTGTATAGTATTGTACTAGATTTTGCGAAATGAAAAAAAATGAATAATCCATCCCAACCTTCCTTTAATTATAAAGGAAGGAGTAAAACATTTGGAGAAATGACAGTTTTGGATTTGTATGGTGGAACTGGTACTATATGAATGATTTTTGCTAAATCATGAGCAAAAGAAGTTGTTTCTGTCGAGTTAGTGACTTCTGCTAGTCAGGATTGAGAACAAAATGCGAAATTGAATGATTTAAAAAATATTTCTTTTGTCAATGCAAAGGTAGAAAATTTTTTAGAATTGTATTTGAATGAATGAAAAAAGGCTGATTTGTTAGTAATAGATCCTCCAAGAGCATGAATGCATCCTGACGCATTACCTAATGTACTTAAATTTGGCACAAATCAGATTATTTATGTAAGTTGTGATCCATCTACTTTGGTTCGTGATTTGTGATATATATTGCATAATAGTGATTACAAGATAGAAAAAATACAAGCTATGGATATGTTTCCTCATACGCATCATATAGAAAATGTTGTAAGTTTGATAAAGAATTAAGAATTATTTATTAATTCTTTTTTTGCTTTTTATTAGTTGTTGTGATAATATATTTATATATAATTATTTTATTAAAAAATATATACATGAATCCTAAAGACTTAATAAATAATATTTTGAAATATGTTACTAGTTCGCATTATTCAGATGTACATATTTTGACCAATGAAAAAATAAAAATAAGAGATAAAACATGAGAAATAGTTGATTTGGAATCAATAAATGTTGATTGAAATATTTTTCAGTTACCTACTGTAGATTCTGAGTTGATAAAATCTATAATTATTGTGCTTATTTGAGAAAGATGATTTGAGTTTTTTGAAAAAGAAATGGAATTTGATAGCTCTTTTATGATAGATGGATGAGATAGGTTTAGGGTGAATTGTTATATGGATACTAGATGATTTTCTATCGCTATGAGAAGAATACCTAACAGTGTACCTACTTTTAAAGAATTGGGATTGTGAGAACATATTCAAGAAATGTGTAACAAATCAAAATGATTGATTTTGGTTACTGGTCCTACTTGATCTGGTAAATCTACAAATTTAGCTGCTATGATTGACTATATAAATAGCAATTTTAATAAGCATATAATTACTATAGAAGATCCTGTAGAATTTTCATTTAAATCAAAAAAATCACTAATAAATCAAAGAGAAGTTTGAAGTCATACTAAATGATTTGAGCCAGCTATAAGAGCATCTCTCAGAGAAGATCCAGATGTGATAATGGTCTGAGAAATGAGAGATCCTGAGACTATAAAAGCAGCTATTACCTTAGCTGAAACTGGTCATCTGGTATTATCTACTTTGCATACAAATGATAGTGTACAAACAATAGATAGAATAGTAGATGTATTTCCTAGTTCACAACAAAAACAAATCAGGATGCAACTGGCTATGAATCTAGTTTGAGTAGTTTCTCAAAGACTATTGACTAGGTCTGATATGGAGTGAAGAATAGCTGCTCGTGAAATACTTATCACGAATGATGCTGTAAAAAATCTGATAATACAATGAAAAACTCATCAACTATATAGTGTACTAGAAGTATGACAAAAGCAATGAATGATCCTGATGGATAAATATTTATTGGCATTGTATACTAAATGATACATATCAAAAGATACTATGATGAGTTATGTAAGAGATAAAGAGTGAATGGAGATGATGCTTGGTTAAGCTTTAGAATAATAATGTAGTTTTTAGTCAATAAATATAAAAATTATAATAAATAAAATTTATGTTAGATATAAATAAATTAAAAAATAGTTGATATTTCACAGAAGTAACTCTAGAAAAATGAGAGGTACTTTTTGGTGAGTGAGATTTTGATGAAAACATATATATAATACTTGTTTGAGAGTTATCTGTTTCTAAATATACTAGCAAGGCTAAAAACGAATGTAAAGTATTGGCTTATTTGCAAAATAATGATGTATTTTGAGAGGCTTCTCTTAATAGTAATAAAGAAAAAGAAGTAAGTATTATAGCTAATAGAAAATCAGTATTACTAAAAATAAATGCAAAAGATTGATTGAATGATTTTTCAGTAAAGTTTCATGCTGATGCTATGAACTTACTTAAATATATAATATTTCAATCAAATAAGAGGTTATCAGAATCAAATTATTTAATCACAGCTACTTATAAAATCAGTAAAGAAATCTGAGAATTGAATGAAATAAATAATAAAAGTATATTTTTACTAATCGATAAAATAAAAGAAAGTATATGAGTAGATCATATAATGTATTATGAAAATAATCCAGTGATGTTGAACTATATAACTCTTAAATATGATACTAGAACAAAGTGAAAATTGTTGAATGAAGTAATAGAGATTACAAATAATAATTTGGATTTACTTAGCTTGAAAGTAGATGATTATTTCATGCATACTGAAAAATTGTCTATCTGAAATAATAATTTAGGACATCTAGTTTATTTGAAAAAAGATTATAAATTTAATGATACTGATAAAAAGGTCTTAGCTATTACTTCTACATCTATTGCTTGAGTAATTAAGCAGAAACAACTACTTGATGAAGAGAGGGATAAAGCTTTTATGGAAGACTAAAAAATCACACCGAAGGTGTGATTTTTTATCTATGCTTTTTTAATAAATTTATCAATTCGTATTCTCATTTGACTGCTTTGTACATAGATTTGATACTTGGTGTACCACTTGCTAATATGAGTTTATTTCAGTTTAATTCTGTGATTTTTTCTGCTACTTCTATGGTATTGTATCTAGGTGCTGAATCTGATATATATGAGTTGTCGTGTTCTTCGTCTATGATTATAAGTCATAGGTTGTTATATGGGTAAAACAATGCTGAACGAGTACCTATTATGATTTTTGATATTCAGTTGTTTATGCTTAACCAGTATTTTGTTTTTGTGGCGTCTGTTACTGTAGAATTTATTATCAATACTTCTTTTCAAAACACATCTTTTATCTTGCTTGATAATTGATTAGTGAGAATTATTTCTGGTATCAAAAAAAGTGTTTGTTTTCAATAATCTAAATACTCTTTTATGAGTTTTATGTATATTTCTGTTTTTCAGCTTCAAGTAAGTCAATATAAGAGTATTTTGTTTTTTTGAGTATTTTGTATTTGATTTAGAGTTTGTTCTTGTATATTGCTGAGTTTTACTTTGTGATTGAATGTGTATATGTGTTTTGTTTCTGATAAATCATTGTTTAATTTGATTAAATCCAATTTATCTTTTCATATCTTGTCTTTTAGATTGTTTGGAAAAAATAAGTTTATAGAATTATGTATTGCAGTGAAATAGTGTGAAGCAATCCATTTGACTAGTATTACTCTATAATTTGATAAAAATATTGACTCATTTTTTATGCTTATAATAGATTTTATTTTTGATTCATCGTAGGTAGTATCTATGTTTTCATAAATATCTATTATTACTCAAAGTTCTATAGCTTCTCTAAGTGGTATTTCTATTATCTGTCATATATGTATTTTTTCTTGCAAAAAAAATGGGACGATATAGGTGAGTCATATATCGTCAAAAGTTTTTGAGAATGGTGAAACTAATACATACATATAATATTAATTAAGTTTTATTTTTGGATTTTGTATTCACATCTCTGTAAGTGCTTTACATATAATATTTTGATTGTCTACATTTTCAAACTGTCATCTGTGGATTTTTGTCTTCGTTCAAATACTTAATGTATCTCAATACAATTCTATTTCAGCTGCAGGTATAGCCAAAACTAGTCATCATTTAGCTCAGTTTTCCTTTAATTTGATTTTAAATGTGTTTGTATCAAATCTAGTTGAATTGGTATTTGATGTGTTTGAATCTACTTGATTATTTGTTTGAGAGTCTGTACTAGGTTCATCTCAAAATATATCAAATACATCGTCGTGAGATATAGTATCTTTTACATTGTTTTCATGTTTCTCTACTTTGTTTTTTGTTGGTTCTGCTTGTCTGGTATTGCTTGTATTTCAAGTATTTATAGTTTGGATGTTGTTTTGAGTATGAATTATTTTGTTGTTGTATCAATTTAATATTTTTAAAATACCTATCAAAAATGTAGTGTTTTCATCTAGACTATTTTTTGTTTTGCTATATGTGTCGTCCAATATATCTAGTATGTCTATGTATTTTGTTATATCATTATTGAGTCTCAATTCATTCAGAGATTTTGCTTTTGTGTAAAAAAGTAATTCTTTGAAGAACAATTTAATATTTTTTCAGTCTTCTATATTTTTTTCAAAGATTTCTATTGCTGTTTGGTCTTTTTCTAGTAATTTATTTAAAAATGATTCTATGATATTTTCATCTACTATTTCTAGTTTTTTTACTATGTGTTCATAGTTTATTTCATCATTTGTAATCAATTGTTCAAATAGAGAAATAGCATTTCTAAGTCATCATCAACTATTTTTTACTACATATTCTATTGCTTTATCATCAAATCTGATATTTTCAGCTCATGCTATATATTCTAGTCTGTTTTTTATATCTGTGTTTGATATCCTCTTGAAATCATATCTCTGACAACGAGATATAATAGTTTCTGGTACTTTATGTGTTTCAGTAGTTGCTAGTATAAATTTGACATGACTAGGTGGTTCTTCTAGTATTTTTAAAAGTGCATTAAATGCTCATTTACTCAGCATATGTACTTCATCTATTATGTAGATTTTGTACTTTGTTTTAGTTGGACTAAACTGTGCTTTTTCTATTATTTCTCTGATGTTATCTACTCATGTATTACTGGCTGCGTCTATTTCTATTATATCTATCAATTTTTCTTGTGCAAAATCCAAGCATATACTACACTCCAAACATGGATTTCCATTTATTGGATTTTCACAGTTTATAGCTTTTGCAAATATTCTAGCACTAGAAGTCTTCCCTGTTCATCTAGGTCAGCAAAATAAATATGCTCAAACTGTTTTGTTGTTTTCTATTGCTTTTTGTAATGTTTCTTTTACAAATGTTTGTCAAACTAGATTTTTAAAATCGGCTGGTCTGTATTTTAGGTATAAGGACATAGTGGTAAATTGTGGTTAAATATTTTAATTATCCCTATCTTGAATTCTTTCCCTTTAGTCAAAGAGAAAGAGGCTACAATGCCTGTCCTCTTTTCCCATATTGAGGGTAATGCCATTAAGCTAAGGAAAATAATTATCCCTATCTTGAATTCTTTCCCTTTAGTCAAAGAGAAAGAGGCTACAAGTAATTCTTAACTTAATGATATTGTTATTAAGGGGGAGAGAATTTAAGTGAGAGGTGATAATTATGGTTATTTTTAAACTATTTTATTATCATCTATTGATTTAAGTAATTCTTTTATGACTTCTTTGTCATTCCATTTGATTATTCATTCGTTTGTAACCATTACGTGTTCATCTCATTTTCATGCTACTAGTATGACATCATTTGGTTCTCACATAAGTAATGCTGTTTGTATAGCTTCTTTTCTAGTAGGGATTATCCAGAAATCTTCTCACTCTTTTCTCTCTATTCCGGGTAATACATCTTTTATAATTTGTTCTGTTTTTTCTGAATAATCATCATCTTGAGTAAGGATCACTATATCTGACAATCTAGATACAATTGATCACATAGTAGACCTTTTTGTTCTATCTCTATCTCATGTAGCTCCAAATACTGTAATTATTCTATTTACACTTGGAAATCATCTAATAGTATCAAGTACTTTTTCTAGTGCATCTGATGTGTGTGCATAATCTACTATTATCTCATATCATTCTTGATTTTCTATGCTTTCCATCCTACCAGGTACTCATTCTATCTTTTTTATTACATTTGATATAGTATTTGCTTCTATTCAAAGACTTATAAAAACTCAAATGGCTGCTAATAGATTTTGAATATTGAAATCTCATTTTAGCTTTGTTTCTATGAATATATTGTCTGATGCAATTCTGACTTCAAATTTTGTTGTAAGTCACACTTTTGTAATATTACTTGCTACTAAATTTACTCATGTACCAGTACCATAAGTGTACATACTATCGTAAGTTTCTCACAAAAATAAGTCTGAGTATTGGCTATTGTAATTTATTATAGCTGTTTTTTTGATACCTGGTTTTCTTTTGTATGAAATCAGATTTTTAAAAATAGTCAGTTTTGTGTTTACATAATCTTTCATAGTACCATGTAAATCTAGGTGATCTTGTGTAATATTTGTAAGTACAACTATATCGTATTGTATTCACCATATTCTATTCATTTTTATACCGTGACTAGCTGTTTCTATAACAGCTATTTCACATCACTCTTTTTTTGCGATTTTTAATAGTCTTTGCAATTCAAATACATCAGGTGATGTCATCTTTGTGTCGTTTTGATATTCTTTATCATTTATGATAATATTAACCGTTGAAAACATAAACACTTTTTTTCATGCTTCTCTCAGTCATTTTGCTACTATATTGCTAGTTGTAGTTTTACCATTTGTACCTGTTACTCATATAATAGTCATATTTTTACTAGGAAAACCATAGATTATGTTTGCTATTATTGCTCTAAGTTTGTGGTAAAATAATCTCATAGGATTATCTAACGCTACTAGTTTATTTAAATCTCTCAGCATATTATTAATTAATTTATAAATTTACTTATTTATACTTATTTTCTAGTTTTTTACAATAGAATTATTATAAAATCAGTTATTTGCTTTTTGTAATATTTATGTATAATATATATGTTTGAATAATTCAAACTATCTTGTATTATCAGATGATAAATACAATGGTATTTAATAAACTTTTCTTTTAACTCTTTTTGAGAATATAGGAGGTAAAATGAACTTAAATAATAGAAACAAAAAGAAAACGCTACATCATAATACACATAGATTGTGTAGAATACGTAGGATTATAGAAAGTCACGGTTATGATCAGCTTTCTGAGCAGGATATATTGTATCTATCTAGTGAGATAGAAAATAATAAATTATCAATAGACGAGGTAGATAAATGGCGAAATCAAAGGATATAATAAACTAAAAACCCGATATCAGGATGATATCGGGTTTTTGCTAGTATAGTCATAGTGCATGTCATGCTTGATTTGGTTTTTGTTGTTGTTCTAGTTGTTTGTATTGAAATCATTTTGGTCAGAATGCATAACCTGTGTACATGTTTGGGTTGTTCTGAGTTGTTCAAGTAGTTTTGTTTGTTGGAATATTTTGAGTTTGTTTATTTGTTTCTGAATTAGCAATAGTATTATTCTGTATATTACTAGGTTTCTCATCTTCAAAAAGTCAATCAAAATAATCTTTTCAGACATTTATTATAGATGACACTTTTTGACTTGTATCTTCTATTACTCATTCTAATTTTTCCATAAAGTGAATATCTCTAATTTTTTCAGTTTGATTAGCAACTTGATTTACACTTTGTATATCTTTTTTTGTTATATTTGCTTCTAGATTTCTAATGATTCATAACATATTTATCAATGAATCAGAATTGTTTATATTGAAATCATTTCAATTTTTTTGTGTGTCTATAATTTCTCATTTTTTTGTAATGAGTTTTATGTTTTCTGATTTATCTTGTTGATTAAAAATTATTCATATTTCTGGATCCAATTTAGGTCAAACATTTATATATCTATTAGCAAAATCTATTTGGTTATTTATATTTTGAGTATATTTTAGAGCTTTTTGATATTCACTGTTTTTATTTTCAGATTCTTGATTATTGTTTAATGTTTCAGTCATAAATATTAATTATATATATATATATTATTAATATTTTAGCATATAAGTAATAATTATACAAAAATATATACTTTATTTCATTATTATTCAATAAACTCAATTTACTACTTCTTTCATTTTATTGAAATCTAAGGTGTTTATTGTATCAGTAGTTTTATGATAATTTGGATTTCTAAAAAAAGCTGTATCTGTTACCATATATGCTTTGTATCAAAAATGCCAATAGTTTCTATGGTCTGAAAAACTAGCTCAGTTAATAAAACTAGGAGCACTTAGCGATTTAACTAATATGTCTGAATTTTTAATCATTTTGACTTTTAAATACTGTATATTAAAGTCAAATAATTTTCATACTATAGCTATAAAATTTCATTTACTAGGATAAAACCAATTTAGAAAATTAATAGGATAAGTTTGGATTTTATTATCTGAAAAATATCAAATCATTTCAAGTGAAATCATATAATCAATGTCAGTTTTTTTATCGTAATGTGATTTTGCATGTATATAGCTTCACATCTGCTCACTATCAAAAAACGGCATTTCTTCTAGATTATAAGCTACAATTTGTATGCTTTTATTTATATTGTTTTTATTTTTTCATATAATAGTAGCAAGCTCCATGATTCAAGCTACTCATGAAGCGTTGTCATCGGCTCATGCAAAATACTCTTTTACTGTTTCGTTTTCGGCTAAAAAAGTATTGTCACTATCTACATCATAGTGGGCTCATACTACAATAATTTTTTCTGTTTTTCAATTGAAATCACAGATAACATTTTTGTATGTGTTTCATGATGCTTTAAATTCTTGATAGTTTACTTTGTCACATCATGCTTTTTTAAAGTGATTAAATATATATTCTCAAACTTTATTTAATGTTTCAGTTTCTTTGTAATTTCTTTCTTTTTTTGTAGAAGTTAAGTATTGAACATGATTTTTTAGATTGTTTTCACTTGCTTGAATTCAATCATGTGATTTACTTACATAGTACAATATTGGATTTACAAGTAAATAATAAAATATTATAAATCACATTATAATTACAATGTATAGTGAATATCTGAGATTTTTGAATGTGTTTTTCTTAGACATGATTGGCTAATAAAGTGAAATAAAGATTAAGATAATTAAAAATATTAATATCTTTTTGTTTGTGAAAAATTAATTTTTTTGAATTTTGTTTTATTTTTTTACTTATTTAATAAGAAATCAAGCTTTATCTAAGATAAATTTTATAGCATTATCATATTCAGAGTATAAGAATTCAACAAATTGTTTATCTTCAAGTTTTTCTCTTTTTCATCACTCTTTTAGTGATTCTTCTTCAGAATGTCTGATGTAAAAATTTTCATTTGCTACATCTTTCCATAAAGTATCTATAAAATGTTTTTTTGTATAACTATATAGCTTTGGAAAATTATCTTGATCTATCCAACTTATAGAACTATATTCAATAGCTCACTCTGTTTTATTATCTTTAGCATTTCATAATATTGAACACAAATTAATAAAAGCTTTTACAATTTTTTCTAGTCAGTTATTTTTTTGTGTTATATCACTACTAATTATTTCTATTCTTGATGTATAAAGTAAATCTAAAAAATTTTTTAATTCTTCTCATAATAAAACTTCATTAATTTCATAACTATGAACATTAGATGTTTCTACAAATGATTTTTGTTTCTTATATAATTCCCATAAAATTGGATTATCAGTTGAAGAAATATCTTCTAATCACTCTTTTATAATCCAATCAAAAAAATCTTTTAATATTTTATTTCTTTTATCAGCTTCTTTTTCTTTATTGTTTATAACTACTTCTAAAACTAGAATTAAAAAATCATTTCTTCCTATAATTTTTTCATATTGACTTCATAAATGATGTATAGTTTCAAAAATTAATTCAATTAATTTTAATATTTCATTATTTTCAATACCTTTTTTTTCAATTTGTTTAATTAATTTTTCAAATTTAGTAAATGGTACTAATCAAAAATTATTCTTAAAACTTTGTCATACCTCACAATATTTATCATACTTTTGCTTACATATTCTAGTTAATCATAAAGTAGAATCATTTTGATATAATGATTTTGCTTCTTCATCTGGCATATTTAAAAGTACTTGTAATGCTTCTTCAGATGTTACAGGTTTATTTTTT
Source organism: Candidatus Altimarinota bacterium (assembly GCA_028688895.1). Taxonomy (GTDB): domain Bacteria; phylum Patescibacteriota; class Gracilibacteria; order BD1-5; family UBA6164; genus UBA6164. The sequence goes on from JAQTXG010000007.1 coordinate 20,967, forward strand.
CAATTTAATAAATAGAAAATGTTAGCTTCTTGATTTTTATGAGATTCTTTATACTCTATTTTTTCTCATTTTTGATCAAATATAACAAAACAAAATGGGATAGTAATATCTGCTTTAAGTTTAGATGCATTATATAGTCTATGATTTCAATCAATTCTTGAAATTTGTCATTTCTCTATTTTATCAAAATTTATGTTAATTTCTTTTAAAGTATTATTTCAATTTACTATTTTTATTGCTTTATTATCTAATAATTTCAATCATATAACTACTTCACCTAAAAATCTTTTACTTGCTGATTCTAAATATTCATTAATTTTTTTACATCTATCTTTGTCTTCATTTCTTTGACTTCATCAATCATTAAAATATATAGGCTCAGATATTTTTGCTATATCTTTTATGTTAGCATATCATCTAATTGTTGTAAAATCTCATACTTGAGATAATCAAAAAAAATTATGAGTGTATTCTCACTTACTATTTTTAAATTCATATTTATTATCTAAATATTCTAAATTTGTAATATTATCAAAAAAATCTTCAGGTTTGGTAAATAAATCTTTAATAACATTCAATTGAAATTTAGTTTTATTAAATTCAATTAATTTATTTTTTGAAAGTTTAGCTGTATCATATAATTCTAAATTATCTGATACATTTGAAAATATTTCTCAGAAATCGTCTGACACATCGTTTTTGAATAATCATTTTAATGCATTCTCTAGATTATTAAAAGATTCTATTGATTTATCATTTGTTTCTAATAATCAACTAGGTATTATTGTTGGAACAATTTCTTTTAATTCTGAAACTAATTTTTTAGATTTTTCATTTAATTCTTTCAATCATGAATTATTTTTTAAATCTTCTGCTAGTTTATTAATTCTTTCACTGTCTTTAGCTAATATTTCAATCTTTAATTTTAAATCATCATTTTTTTTATCTTCTAATTTTAATAGATTTACTAGTATGTTTCACTCTATAATAGAATAATTCTCTATTTTATTTTTTATCTTTAATGATTCTAGTAAACTTAAAAGTTCAACTCTATCATCTACTAAAATATCTCTTCAAAATATTTCAAGCAAATATTTTGAATCCTTATCGTCTATTTGCCAAAGTGGAAAATCTTTTAATCTATATTTTAAATATATTAGTAAATTATCTTCTTTTAATGCTCTTCTTAATGAAAAATATCAATCTCCTATCCTAATAAATGTTGATTTTATTCATTTATTTCTTATATCACTTCATAATCTAGAAGACATTGTTAATTCTGGTGTCTTTCAATCAGTATGAAGTCATCATTTAGATACTGCTAAATCGACTATTTGCTTATAGTGCAAATAGTCGTAATCTTTTAATATCTTTTTTGCTGTATTATAAAAGTTTGCCATTTCCAAATCTTTTTATATAAATTTCTAAAATCACACTATTACTTGTTTGTTTGAAATAGGTGTATATGAAGCTATTTTTCAATTACTTTTTAATTTATCAAGCATTACATGTAGTTTTCATATTTCACTAAATATATCTTTTCAAAAAAGTTCATTTGAGTACTTTATATCATGGTGGTTTATTTCCCAAAAAATAAAGTTACTTAATCTGCACTTTATATATGAAAACAAGTTTTCTAATTCACTTTCTTTTCTTAAAGCATATTGCTCTAACCCAACTTTTATAAAAGTTGAATTTATTCAGTTTGTTTTAATATCTTCAAGAATAAGTCAATTTATCATATCTTCAGCATTTTTTACATCAGCATCTAAAACTCATTCATTTCTTACTAATTGAGTTATTGCATAAAGATGTAAATAATAATGTTTTTCAAGAATTTTTTGAATAGTTTTTGTTATGTTTATCATATGATTTTATTAAAATTTAAATTTTAATTTAGCTAGATATTTTTTCAATTTTAGGTTTTATTTCATTTAAAATATATTCTATTTCTTCTTCAGATTTTATAGTTCAAAAATATGAATTTAAGTCATATGGAGTATTTTTTTCTCTTGTGAAACAATCAAATATTTTTATTAATACATCTAATATTTTTTCAGCATCATTAATTAATAATAAATTCATAATTCAATTTAATCTATGATTTGGAAAATTATTATTTCAATTACTTATATCTTGGTGTCAAAAAATTTGGTCTCTACACTCTACTAATCTTTTATACTCATCTGTTTTTAGTATTCAATCTAATATTAATTTATAGGATTTATTATCTACTAATTCCACCCAATTAAATAAACTAATTACTCTTTTATCATTTTCTTTAAGCAAATTACATATTATTAAACAAGATTCTATAAAACATGCATTACAAACTCTTTTTAAAAAACTTGAAGATATATCATTTAATGAAAACATATTTTCATCTCATGGTAATTCAATAATCTTTTTACAATATACTAATTGGTTAGTTGCAACCTGAATTAATTCAGCAAATTGATATTCTTTAATTTTTCTCATTTTATAAAAACTTACCTTCTAAAATCATCCCCTTAATTTTCTCATCCAAATCAACTTTTAATTTTTCAATTCTATCCTGATTTAGTTTATTTTTATTCTTGATTTCATCAATTCAATTTACTATTTTTTCTTGTATATTTAAAGTTGGTATAGGAAAAGAAATTAACTCAAATTTTCATTTTGTTAGCTCTTTTTGCTTTGTTCATCAAGAAAAACAATCTGATAATTTAGTTTGTCAATGTATTGTATTAAAATAATATGTTACAAATATAGGTAACACTATATTATTATTAACTCTTAAAGTAGTTACATGAGAATCAGTTATACAATTTTCATAATCTTTATCAATGATACAAACTCTTCAAATTGTTCATTCTCATGTTGAATTTATTAATATATCATCTTTTGATACTAATAACTTTTTATCTATTTTTTGAGCATTTTCAGTATCCCAATTTCTTGATCTAGATAAATCAAAACTAATATTTCATACACATTTTTGAGAAACTGCAATATATTTTCAATTATCATCATATTTTGGTGACTTTCATCTATGAATAGAATGTGCAATATCTTTCATTTTTAATTCTTCAAATTTAGATTTATATAAATTTCAAAGAAAACTTAAAACATCCCACCTCTCCAAATCCTCATATCCAACACAAAAAAACTTCTTTTTTTCTTTTTCTTCTATTTCTATTCCTAGCTCCTTCATCAAATAATTATCTACTTCTTTGTTTAAATTTTTATTTTCATCTTCTAACCTTTCTATTTCGTTTTTTATATCATTATAAGTTTTTACTATTTTTTCTTGAATTTCTAAAGGTGGTAAAGGGATTTCTAAAGATGATAATAAATCAAATGTAAGATTCTGTCTTACTGATCATGATGTATTTGCTCTTAATGTATTATTAAACCAATTTGAAGAAAGAATTAAATGTAAATATTCAGTTGATAAATATTTTTCATCACAATGAAATACTACATAGGCAGGACTTATGTATTTTCATTTTAATCATTGTTTTACTATTCATATAGATCATACATTTACCCTATATGGATTATATGTGATATCATTAGTTTTAACTTTTTTGTAAGATTGATTAATATTTTTTCATAATTCATCATAAGTATCAATAACTCAAACTTTATTATTTACTCATAGTATTGAAAAAACTTCATTAGGTGAATTATTTAATTTTATTTTTTCGCTTCTTTCTTTTATATATTTTCATAATTTTTCCATAGGAAAAACACTATCAAGCATTCATATATATCACTTAATATCCCACCTATTTTCTAACTTTTCATATTCTAATAAAAAACTATTAAACATATTATTTTCATTGATAATTAAATAATTCTTTTTGAAATTTTCTATATTCTTGAGTAACTAGTGGTAACTCATTTCATTCAGAATCTGTTGCACCTGTTGAAGTAATTCAAGAATTTGTAACTTCTGCCATAAATATAGGATAATTAAGAGATTTTTTTTGCTCTTTTTTTGATTGATTTATCAAATCATCTATTAATTTTTTTAATTCTGATTTTATTATTTTTTTATCTTCTTTGTCTGCAATTTTTATTTTTTCATTGTATTCTTTTTCTATTTTTTGAATTTCTTTATTGTACTTTTCTTCTATTTGCTTTGATGTATTTTCATAATTTAACTTTTCTTCTTCACTAAACTTTTGTAAGAATATTATACTAGATTTTACACTAGCTTTTGATGATATAAATGTATCAACAGGAAGTGATACAACCGCTAAGATTTTAGCTTTTCCTTCTGCAAATTCTCTTACATATTGCAAACTTGGATTATTCAAAATTCATTCTGGTAATACAACTCACATTTTTCAAGCTGGTTTCAGTAAATTTAAACATCTTTCTATAAAAAGTATTTCTGTTTTTTGACTACTTTTTCCAGATGATAATTTATATTTTGGTAAAACTGGTACTTCTCAAATTTCATCAAAAACACTTGCTCAAAAAGGTGGATTTGTAATAACTAAATCAAACATTTCATCTTCTATTTCTCATACATTAATTAATCAATCGTGATGATGTACTCAACCATGTCAGTCTCAATGCATTATCATATTCATTTTACTAGTTCTAGCCATGCGACTATTTTTATCTGTTCAATAAACACATTTTGTAGCTAAATGCCATTCTCTTTTTTCTAGTTCTTGATTAAGTTTTACAAATTCTTCATTCAATTTTTTTGCATTTTCCTCTTCACTTAGATTCATTTTATCTATTTCTTCTTTTATCTTATCTTTTTTTGTTTGTATATCATCTTCTATTTGTCATAATACTTCTTGGAAAAATCTAATCAAAAATCATCCTGATCATGAAGCAGGATCTATTACTTTTTGTCATTCTTTTACATCCAAAAAATCAACTATAAATTCAACAACACTTCTAGGCGTAAAAAACTGTCCTATTTCTCATCTAAAAGTTTGTCATAGAAACTTTTCAAATGCTATTCATTTAATATCATCTCAAGTTTTTGATAAATTATATTTTTCAAGTTTACTTACTATATCCTTAAAAGTACTATCTTTTAATTTAATCCTTTCATTGTCTTCAAAAAGTTTATCTTCTCTAAAATTTTGTTTTGTATTTTCAAATAAAAATTGGATATAACTCATAGATCAAAATTTTACTGGATCACTTATTGAAAGACTTGGCTTAATTATTTTATCAAAATTTTCTTCTTGTTCTTCTATATATTTTTTTGTAAATATTTTTCAATATTTATCTTGTCTTTCGAAATTGATTTTTATAAATAGTAATTTACTTATTTCATCAAATGCAGAAGCTGGATCAAGAGCATCTCTATTTCTTATAGAATTATGACAATTTTTTAATAGGTTTGTAAATTCTTCCCTTGAAAATGCTTTTGTTTCTTCTAATAATTGTTTAATTTCTTTTTCTGTTGCCGTAGAAGTAGGAATATTTAAAATCTCATCCGGTAAATTAGGCATTATATCATCTATTACTTGAAAAAATTTTGTTTCTTTTGAATTATGAGTAACAAAAAATTTAGCTCCTGCCCAAGAAGCATAATTTAATCATTGATAATAATCTTTTGTTCTTATAACTACATTATCAGATTTACATTCTACTACTATTAATGGTTTTTTTCTAGCTTTTCTTTCTTCTTCTGTTTTCCAAATAACTATATCAGCTGAAGCTCTTCAATTTCATCTATCAGAATTATTTACTTTTAACTCTTGCTCCATTTGATTAGGATTATATCCATAATCATTAATCAACACTTGAATATATTTTTGCCTTACTTCTTCTTCTGGAGTTAAAATATGCCACTCGTTTTTAAGTAGACAAAATATTTTATTATCTTTTATTTGTAATTCACTCATATTTTTTATTTATAAATTATCTTAAAATAAATATATACTAATAATATACATTTTTTATAATTTGTCTAAAAAAAATATAAAATAGTAAATATATGTTATCAACTATTTTATATTTTTTTTTATTATTTACTTTACTAGTTCCCTATCACTATAATAATAATCTCCAACAATCCCTATTTCCTTCACCAATTCTTTATTTTCTTTTTTGATATCTATAGCAAAATTTCTAATACCTGGTTGTTTGTATAATTTGTAGCTGTATTCTGTACATTTTGGGTTTGGTAGTTTGTATTTAATGTCGTAATGAGTTGATTCTAGGAGTCTAGTTGTTTGGTAATAATCTACTTGTTGAAAAGTATCAAATTTTTGGATATTCATTCATTCTTTTGCTTCTACGATAGCATTTTTTGGTAATAGTACTCTGACATATGATTTATTTGTTCATTTTCATTGTATATTTATCAGATTGTCTCTGTTTTCTTTTACTCAATGACTGTCTAATAATCAGTTTACTTTTTGTTCTTCAATTTTTGAAAACATATGTGTTCTATAAATACTTAGGTTAGTATCTATGCTACAATCAGTATTTTCTACTATGTTTTTTTTGTATTTCAATTCTATATATCTATCACTTTTATTTCATCATACTGATGTGAAAACTGGATAAGCAAAATCTAGAGTATCACTATAATTTATCTTTCCATTTACTCATAATTTCCATAATAGATTGTTTTCTTCTGGATTAAATGAATATAGTACAATGTCTCTTGATTTGATGTTATTTATTATTATATTTAAATATGTAAAATAATCTTTTTTTTCTTTTAATATATTTATAAATACATTTGCAAAATCAAAAAGTACTTGTTTTGGTGTTCATAATGCTCATACTTTGAATATTTTTGCTTCTACTAATGTAGACATGATAAGTGAAAAATTTTCTTCAGTAATAGTTTCATCTAATAAATCAAACTTGATTCATCATGTATTTTTTAAAAAATCTTTGATTGTATTTTGATTTATAAATATAATTCAATCAACTTTTCTATTTACTTTATCTATAAATGATTTCATACTTTTTGAACTTGCTTCAAAACTTAGATAATAGTTTGAATCTCTAAATCAATATGTTTCTGTTATCTGATTTAATCACTCTGGAGCTGGTTCTTTTTCTATCATAACTTTGTTTATATCCCATTCATATGAATATACATCTTCTTTTTGAAAATCTATCACTTTTCAGTTTCTAAAAGTGACTGTTGCCATGCTTCACATAAATCATCAAGTAGGTCTGATTTCATCATTGTTTTGAAATACTACTAAATATTTTCTCTCTGTATTGTGTCAAAGTAAGCTCAAAAATACATCATAATCTTTGTTTATAATATCTAGAAAATCATAAGATTCTTTTAGCTTTGTTTTTGCAAAGTTTAATTTATCATTTAGTTCTTTGTTTGGTAAGTCTTTTATTTTATCATAGTATACTATAGAATTGTATAGATTGTCTACCAATTCACTAAATTGTCATTTGATATTGAATAGCAAATTTGTTGTTTTTACATTTTGTATTCAATCGCTTTCATTTATAAACTTGGTTGTTCATTCATATATTTTTATCGATTTTTCTAATATATTAGTGATTTCATTTCATCATTTTAGTACATAATATCAGTTTTTTACATCTTGGATAGGTAGTAATCTAAATGGTATAAACAGTAGCATACCATCTGAAAAGTTTTGTTTTGCTTCAGTTACTTTTGATTTTATTAAATTTAAATCACTAGAATTGTCTTTTATGGATAATAGATTTTCATATCATGAGTTGATTTTTGATTCAACTATATTTTTATCAAATACCATTAATATAGATACAACTATCAATCACAATATAGTATATATAAAAAATTGTTTAGTAAAAAGTAGTCTTTCGTTCAATAATCAAATAGTATGACTTTTATTATTTATTTCATCTATATCTGAAATCTCTTCTATTTCTTTAATTTCTTCTACTTCTTTAATGTATATATTTTTGTGATTTAATTTGTTTAATGTTTTATTTTTTATATTTTCATATGCATTTATAAGTTTATTTTTTGTATTTTTTAAAATATCAGAATAATTATTTTTTTGTTCTTTTACTTCCAAATTGTTTATCGTTTGTATTTTTTTTATCTTTTGCTTTGTTGTTGTATCTTTTTGATTATTTCTTTTTATATTTTTTATATATAATTCTATTCATTTTAGATATGATTTTATTTTGTTGTGTTTACGTGGTTTTTCGCTTAAATCTATATCTTTTATTTTTTTACTTTCTGTTATAGAATCAAAATTTTTAGTTTTTGATTTCTGTATTTTACTATGTTTTCTAGATGATATATCTGCATCTTTTAAATCCTTTTTTATATCATTTACTATAGAACTAGAAACAATATCAGATGGTTTTATCTGATTTATCTCGTAGATATCTGATATATCTATGAGTGGATTTAGGTTTTGCGAAATATCATTTATTTTGTTTGTCATTTGAAAATAATTATTTCTGTATAAAAGCCTTCCCTGCAGGGAAGGCTATGAATATTTATATGTTTTTTATAGTTTCATTAAATAATCTATATTCACATACTATCTCTTATAACATTTACTTCATGTAATAATCATTGGTCTTTTTTTAGTAATCATTCTAGTTTGTTGCAAGAATATAGTACTGCTGCATGATTTCTACCTGAGAATATATTACCTATTCTTTCATATGTATAATGCATCTTAGTTTTTAATAAATACATAGATACTTGTCTAGGAATCATGAATTCTTTTTTTCTATTTTGACCTGTAATTCATTCTACTTCTATACCAAAATGGTCTGAAACTTTTTTGATAATATCTTCATAACTTTTGATAGTAGTTTTTTGTGGTACTTTTATACTTCAAAGTATATCTGTAGTAAAACTCAATTTTTTTAGTTTTTCGGCTATTCTAGGAAGAGTAGGAGTATTTCCTGATAGTTCGTATTCAGCTATCATTTGATTTAATACTCATTCTAATTCTCTGACATTTTCTGTTACATTTGCTGCTACAAATTCTGCTACATCTTGAGGTATCATGAATTCACTATTTCTAGCTTTTTCTTGTAGTATAGCTAGTCTAGTTTCAAAATCTGGTCTACCTATATCTACTGTAATACCCCATTCAAATCTACTTCTAAGTCTAGGTTCTAGGTTTTCTAGCTCTTTTGGTGCTCTATCTCATGAAATGATTATTTGTTTACTTGATTCATATAATATATTGAATATATTGTATAATTCATTTTGTGTTTGTTCTTTTTTAGCTAGAAATTGTACATCGTCTATGATCAATACATCTACTTCTCTATACTTTTGTCTAAGTCTCTCTATGCTTCTTTTTTTAACTGCTGATACGTATTCTGTAATAAATTTGTCTGCAGTTGTATACACTATTTTTTTATCTTTAAATTTTTTGATTATTTCATTTCATGCTCATTGCAATAAGTGAGTTTTACCTAATCATACATCACCATAAATATATAATGGATTGTATGATTTACCTGGATTTCTACATACAGCTTCACAAGCAGAATAAGCTAATTGATTATCTGATCATACTATAAAGTTTGAAAGATTGTATCTATCATTTACTGATTTTGTACTTGTTATTTCTTGATGATGAGAATTTTCTTCTTCATCACTTCATTTTTTTACTTTTTTAGTTTTAGATACTTCTTTCAAGAAATTAGCACAATCAACTACATCTGTATTTGATGGATTGTCTATGTTTTGATCTACTATAAAAGATATTTTTTCTAAGTCTCTTACTTCCAATTTTGCAGCGTTGAAAATATCGTTGTAAAATTTAGCTTCTAGATTGTCTTTCATAAATGAAGATACAACTCCAAATACTATCTCAGTTTCTGTAATATCTATAATAGTAATCTTTCTAAAGTATACTAAAAAATCTTGTTTTTTAACTGTATCTATAATATTTATTACTATATTTTTAAGTTTGATTTGTTTTTGCATTTTTAAATATGTTAGGTTTATTATAATATATTTTTAAATTAAGTCATCTAATCTATTTTTATTTTATTATTCAGCTTTATTTGTGTTTTTCTTCTCTTGTTTAACTATAAATAGTTTAGTTAAATATAAATATTAGTCAAAGTAATATTTCCCCTTGACGTGTTTTTATGTTTAAAAAATGTAAACAAACTAGTGTTTTCTTTAGTAGTACATACCAAAAATGACTTTTTAACATTTTGAGTAAAAACTTTTTATTATTTTTATTTAAGTCTCTTTTTGATTTTTATTTAATATTTTATACTTATTTTTATAAAAATAGCAATAGATTGTTGTACAATTTATTGGCACAAAAAAACTACTAATTCATTAGTAGTTTATTTAGTTAATTTTTAAAACACCTAACAGATAATCAAAAAGAGCGATATAAACCTGTAGTATTTGTTAAAATATTTTTATAAGAAGGATTTCAACTTACTTTTCAATAAAACGTTATGTATTCTCAGCTTAAATATACATTTTCAGGTACATATATTTCAGATGTCCAATAATTTCAATATTGTCATTGATTTCATTCTCATCATCCATTCCAGCTCTTATAACCACCCATAGGAATTTTTAAGTCATCAATAAAACTAGTTCAATCTGTCCCCCATCATCAAGCTGATATAAGTTCTATCCATTCTGATTTTTTTGGGACATGGTATCATAATTCACATGGTCATTTCATTTGAGTTTTAGTTCAATTTCATCAATTATATCACCACATATTGTCTGTTCTGGAAGTACAATAATCTGTGTCCCCTGATATAAAATTAATACCTGAAAAAGTACTATTTTCAGTACAATTTAATTTTACAGTACTTATTGAAGCTACAGACAAATCTGTATTATTTCACCATTGATATAATCATCAAGCCCATGAATTTATATTATTATCTCTAGGTGAATAATCGTTTAAAAAAGTTTGGTTATAATACACTGAATTTGCTCATGCGTTACAAGCTGCTATAGTATATCATGTTCAAGATCAACTACAAATAATTATGTCATTAGTACAGTTAAGTCATGTATCAGTTCAGTCTTCTGTTCAATAAATTATTTGTCATCCACTTATACAATCAGAAATTGATTTTAATGTATTAGTTTGACTTATGATTTCGTTGTTTATAATTCACTCCAAAGCAACCTCTCCTCACAAATTATTATTTACGAAACTAGCAGCATAGCTTATCAATTCAGAACTTGGTGATGATTCATTTATAGTCATAGAAATTATTCTCTGTATATCTCACTCATTTTGTAATATGGTACCACTATAAGCATCTTGTAATCATTTCAACATACTTATTCTAGCAGTTGCATCTGTTTTATTTGTTAAATTTGCACAACTACCTGTATCTGTATATACTAGTATCTTATTTGGACTGAAATCAAATCATCAGTCATATTTGAATTTACTATCTTTAAATGTTGCAGGTAGATTTTTATATCAAGTATAAACTAAACTTCATGAATTTATTAATTGCACTAAATCTGTATTTATACTTATATCATTTGCTATTATTGTCGGTGTAGCTAATGCATCACAATTACTTCATGTAAGAGATTTACTCATCATTCAGTTATAAGTACCTGTTACTATAGCTTTTGCTTCTGTTGTTCATGCATTAGCTTTGTTTTGTAAAAAATTATTAGAAATATTATCTCACTCTACTAATCATGCCAATTCAAATTCATTTTTGTTACTAGTTATTGAATATGTATATTCTTTATTTGTCAGGGGATCTGTAGGTATTTTGTCTAATTTATTAACATTAGAAAAAACTGATTCTCAAAAACTTCATTGTGTCCACACTACTCATCAACTATAAGTAATGTCTACTCAATTTGTTGGAACAGGATATTTTCAAGCATCTAGATGAAATACTTCAAGAGATGTTTTCATACTACTCAAATCAGATATTCTAGTACTATCTCTGGCATCTGTACTGTATCATTGTAAGCTTATAAATGCTATAGTACCTAATATAGCGAGAATAGTAATAACAACAATTAACTCTACTAATGTAAATGCTTTATTTTTTGTTTTATGCATAAATAATAATTATTTTTAATAAACATATAAATTACATTTATGATTATTTATATTTCAATATATTTTTTTTTTTACTATTTTACTTTTCGTTACATTATATTATAAAATAAAAATTGGTAAAAATATTTTTTTGTGTATAATACATATGTGAGAGCAGGTATCTACCCTTTTACGCGTAAAGCTTTGAAGGGAGGAAAGTCTGGACATCATGAGAATAGCATAGAAGATAACTACTTCGGCTTAGGTGTATAATAAATAAAACCTAGGTACCACTAGTGCCACAGAAACTATACTATCCCGCTAAAGCGGGAGAAAGATGAAAAGTCATTTGGTGTTTTTTATATTTACTGCAGTGTATACATTGTATGAATATAAACAAGCTACAGATGATCTAGCTTCGGCTATGATGGTAAACTGTATGTGATGCAATGGGAATGGTTCTAAATAAAGATTATTATTCTCTAATGTCTTTATGGTGAATACTCAGCTCGAGCTTATGGGCGACTGTAGGCCTAGATAGATTGATACCGAGATACAGAATCCGGCTTATTACTCTCACAAAAATAACTTACAATAACCTCTCTCAATTTCTTAAAAAACCCCTCTCAATTCTCCCCTTCCAGCTAAAGACTGGACACGTATCAGGGGAGATGAAGCTCAGATGATGGGGCTACAATAATTTTCCTCCCCTGACAAGGGGAGGTGGCTGTAAGCCGGAGGGGTTTTAAATAATAAAATAATAAAATGAAAATAGTTTTTACATGAATCCAATGATGTGGTAAATGAACACAAGCTAGATTATTGGTAGAAAAATATGGTTTTACATTACTAGAAATGTGAAATGAATTTAGAAAATTGGTTGCATCATGAACTGAACTTTGAAATAAGGTAAAACAAATAATAGATTCTGGAGCTCAAGTAGATTCAGATTTATGAAAAGAAATAATGGAAAATGTAGTTAAAAATCAATCTAGTGATAGAATAATTTATGACTGATTCATTAGAAATGAGTGGAATAAAGAGATTTTTGATAGAATTTTACCTGATTATAAAGTATTATTTTTTGATTTATCTGTAGAAAAAGCAAAAGCTAGATTACTAGGTAGGATGTTTGATAAAACTACTGGTGAAACTTTTATGGCAGGTACTACTCATAATCCTAAAACATGAGAACAATTGATTAAGAGAGATGATGATAAAGATGAAAAAGCTATTTTAAAAAGAATTTCTGAATACGAGGAAAAAACATTGCCAATAGTAGAAATACAAAAAAGTGAATGAAAAGTAATAGAAATATCTGCGAATGATACTATTGAAAATATCCATAGTGTAATAGTTGAGAAATTGGGACTTTCATAAGCTAATTTTTCATCTAGTTTATCAAGGCAACAGACCATTCTCTTAACCCTATCAAGGCAACAGACCACCCCCTTAACCCCCTCCTTAGTAAGGAGGGGGAATAATACAATATAAATAATAATATGATTTGATTTCAATTAGGTAGAGAATATAAACTGAGTGTTGCTGAAATATTGGCAGTTTTTCCAAAAGGAAAAACTGTTTATTTGAGTACTGATTTTTTGATTTTGGATGGTTTAGATAAAACAGATGTTTTAGAAAAAGCTAATAATCTGTGATGAACTATCAAAATAGTAGAGATAGTTGATTCAAGTGTATCAAAAGAAGCTGAATGATACGAATGAAAATTTAAATATTGAGTAAGTATATTTTGAGAAAAGAAGAATCTGAAAAGTATTTTAGTTTGAATAAAAAAAGAGCTAAAAGATATGTGAGTGTCATCTAGATTTGTAAATAAAGATTTTCAAAATCTAAGCTCAGCACAAATCCTATGAGAAAAATTATTGAAATCTAATTCTGACTATAATCTTATATTCCTCAGTCTTACTATGGAGGGGGCTAGTGTGTGGTCTTGTATTAAGGAAGATAAATTAGGTAATTACTTTTTTTGAAAAACTATTTGGATACAAGATATATTCAATTATTCAAAGAGAGATTATGAAAAAGATAGAGATATGCAGACAGGTATGTTGCCTCCAAAACTTTGTCAGATGATGATAAATATATCTTCATTTCAAAATCCATCATCTTCAGTTACATCTCAGTGACTAACTTTAACTTCAAATGAAGAAGGTAGTAAAGAAAAAATTATATATGACCCTTTTGTATGACTTGGTACTGTACTTATAGAATCAATTTTGATGTGAAACAAATCTGTATACGGTAGTGATTTGAATGAAAAAATGGTAGAACATACAAAAAATAATATAGTTAATTTTTGTAAAAATGAAGATATTAAACTAGAAAATTTTGAAATAATTAAGTTGAATGCAAAATTTATAGATGAATCGGAGTTTTTTGATAAATGAGTTACCTCTATAGTAACAGAGTGATATTTGTGAGAAGTAATGACTCAAAATAATATATCTATTGAAAGAATAGATAAGCAAAAAAAGTCACTATTGGAATTGTATGATAGATTTTTTGAATGACTTAAAAAAATAGATTATTCTTGAAATCTAGTAATATGTTTTCCTTTCTGGGAAATGAAGTGAAAATATATTTATTTTACTGAAATATATGATTTACTATCTAAAAATTGCACAATTGAAAGTATGTTTCCTATTGATTTTAGTAAAATTGTTGCTACAAAAGCTTGAAGTTTACTTTATAAGAGAGATAAGCAGTTGGTAGGTAGAGAGATTTTTAAATTAAAAATAAAAGCATAGAATTTCTATGCTTTTATTTTTAATTCTATTTATATACTATTTAAAATTATGATACTATAATATTCTGATAAAATGATTTTTTTCATCTAAAAAATCATTTATCTACTGTTACGTTATAACCTATATCCATAAAATCATCGATTTTAAAAATACTGTTTATTTTTAATTTAAAGCTACCATCACTACTTAATAAAACCGAATTGTAATTTTGTTTGCTAATTCTTCAATTGTTATTAAATATAAGTGTTATATATTCTCAACTGTTTATTGCTGATATATTAGTGTCTTTTAATTGTTCAGAGAATTCTCATAAATCCACGTTTAAATTTGTCATCAAATTTCATTTTGCTATAAAACTGTTATCGTATGAATTGTTAAATTGACTTATTTCTCATTGTTCTTTTGTCACATATATTCATCTAACTTTGTCATATATATATTCATGTAATGTAGTTGTTCAAGGTATATAATCTTTTTTTTCATAAAGTTTACTATCTCATGTATCTAGATTTATAAGTATTCTTGTTCAATTCCTTATTTTAATAATTGTATATTCATAGTCGTTTTGTGTATCAAATCAATAAAATAATTTTGAATTGAAATGATTTTTTCTATTTATTTCTATAGGTTTATCCAAGAATAATTCTGATTTTCATCAATATATATATTTTTGATTTTCAATTTGTAACAAATAAAATCAACTTTCATATGATTTTTCTACTTTATAAATAGTATCATTTAAAAAGAAATATTCTTTTCAGCTATCATTTAAAAATAGATTTTTATCCGTATTGTTTTGAGTAAGTATATCTCATCAGTTGTATAGATAAATAGGTCATCCATTTATTAATCATTGAAGTTTAAATGGAATTCAACTATCTAGTTTTAATATACTGTAGTAATTTCATTTATTGTGATCATATAAAATAACATTTCATATATTGAAAAATCAATTTTTTAGATCTATGATTAAATCAGTTTCAAATAAATCAACTATTTCTTGTTTATCTATTTCTGAATTATTTATTGCAGTATTTATACTTGATAGTATATCATTTAAATCTATATCGGGGTATACTATTTTTCAAGCTAATCATGTACCATGTTTCTCTGACTCTAGAAGTAATTGATTAGATTTGTTTTGAAACATTTTTTGTCTAGCTTTTGACTGTATATAATTGTATCATTCTGAATCTAGTCAATATGGATACTTTTGCTCAAATATTTTTTTGCTTAGTACTTCTATATCTAGTAGTTCATTTGCAGGTATTTTTATACTTTCAGGATTTGCTATCAATGATTCCACTGATTGTTTTATTAGATTCATAGTTTCATCTGAGATTTTTCATTCTCTTATATCATTTTCTATGTTTTTAGATATTTTAACATTGTATGTATTTTTTGGACTTGATAAGTCATTTAAATTTTTTGTCATAAATTGTTTATATATAAATATTAACTAAATAATAAATATTATATTTACTTTGTCAATTATTTTTATTTATATTAATCAATATTATTGAACTTTTGTATTTGTTGATAATTTTCTACTCTTTGTTTTCTTCTTTATCTTGTTCTTTTTTCTCTTTTTCTCTTTTTGCTTCTGACATTTTGTATGTCAGATATCAGATTATTTTTCTTTCTACTTTTTTGTTTAATATATCGTCTCATCTCCATACAAAAACTACTACTATGTGTCAAAAATTGGTTCTATCAAATGATATTCTATAATAATCATTTGCATGACTTAGTGAAGATATTTTGTTGTGTAGAAATTTTGTAAGTATGTTTTGTTCTAATTCATTTAAAAAATTAACTAAATCTATTCAAAAATCGTCTCTAATAGTTATTTCAAATTTGTGAACAAATATATCTGCTGTTAAATCTATGGTTACATTTTGTTTCAATATATTTATATGTGGTATGTATACAGGTTTGTTTACATATATTCATTCTTTTGTAAGTGGTAATATGACTATATATAATGGACTTATTCTGATTATTTTTCAAAAATGTTCCTCAAATTTGATTATTTCTCAGATTTTGTATCTCTGTAATACTATTAGACTTCATATAAATGATCAAATCAGATGTGCATTTATGACTAATAAATAACCTGAAATAAATATCAGAAATACTGATAATTGAGGATAAAGATAAAAGAAAAACCAAATCAAAAATATGATGTAACTGAATCATAAAAAGAAATTTGTATAGATGT
The DNA here is from genome assembly GCA_028688895.1 of Candidatus Altimarinota bacterium. Classification (GTDB taxonomy): domain Bacteria; phylum Patescibacteriota; class Gracilibacteria; order BD1-5; family UBA6164; genus UBA6164. Next base: position 37,928 of record JAQTXG010000007.1, read on the forward strand.
ATATTTTACTATTTAGTTTCGATTTTTTATTTAAATATCTAGTAATTACATAAACTAGTATAGATAGTAATGTAAAAATAATAAATACTATCAATTTTATATTATTTTCTCTGTTTTGAGTTTGTTCTAATTGTAATTTTTCTGCTATATATCTATTTAAAAGTAAATCAATTTTTTCTGTATTGATTTCATTTTCTTTTATAGTATTGTTTAATTGTTCTACTAAGTCTTTTTTTAAAGCTATTTCAGCATTGTATTTTTCAAGTAATTTATCAAAATCATCAGAATTCTCAACATTTAATTTTATTTCATTGTTTATTGAAATTAATTCTGATTCAAGTTTTGTTATATCATCTATTAATTTAGTTTTTGTTCATTCATTTAGACTGTTTCATACTTTTATTTCCTCTAGTTTTGTTTTTAATTCTGCTATTTCTGTTTCTAGTTTTCATCAACTGATGAGATCTAGTATTTTTGTTTTTCTCTGACTATATGCATCTAAAATAACATTATTTTCTTCTTTTGCCACATTTTCAGCAGCATAAATAATATTGGTATCAATCGTAATCATTGATATCAATATAAATAATAGTATTTTAAATGTATTTCTCATAGTTTTTATTTACCTTTTATTTCTCTTAAATTTTTCTGATAATCACTTGTTCTATTTTTTGTATTTGTTCATACGCCATTTATTACTGAGTTTGTTTCTGATTTCATAAAATTTAATTTTCACACTATTTCGCTTGATTTAGTTCTCAAATAATTATTGAAATTTACTCATATAGTTTTGTCTATTTTATCTCAAATAGTAGGATAAAAAGTAATCAACATAGTATAAAATATAACTATCAACACTGGGTAAAATAGTATTCTCATTATTTTTGTTATCATAATTTTTTTAGTTATTTATAATACCTTTTAGTACATATTTATCCAATTTTGTTATTTTTACGTTTACTATATCTCATATTTTTACTCAATCAATTACTGGAAAATATATTTCTTTGAAGTTTCTAGTCCTTCCATAATATTCTTCATCTTTTTGTCAAGACACTAGTACTTCTTGAGTCAATCAAATCATACTGGAATTTCTATTTGTTACAGATTCTAATAGTAATTCATTTAAAATATGCCATCTCAGAGCTTTTGTTTCGTTTGATATATCGTCTGGATATATTTTTTCTGCTATAGTTCATTTTCTCACACTGTATCTAGCATTGTAAGTAAAATCAAACTGGCATTCTTCAAATGCTTTTATTGTATCTCAAAACATTTCATCAGTCTCTCATGAATATCAAACTATTATATCTGTAGAAATAGAAAAAAAAGAGTCTTTTGATCTCAAATAATCAATCATTTTTTTGAAATCATTGTATGTATGTTTTCTATTCATTCTTTTTAACATGGTATCTGAACCTGATTGTAGTGCAAAATGCAAGTAATTACACATTTTGTCTAGTTCAAAGTGTGCATCAAGTATATCTTGTGTCATATCATGTGGATTTGAACTAGTAAACCTTATTCTATCCAATCAATTTATTTTGTTTAGTTCTTCTAGTAGTTGTCTAAATGGTGACTTTCATATTCATTCATTCCACTTCCCTTTTTCTGTATTCCAATATTTTTTATCTACCCATTGTTTTCAGTAACTATTTACATTTTGTCATACTAGTGTGATTTCTTTTGCTCATTTTTTAACTGCTTCCTTTGCTTCTTGTACTATATCATCTATACTTCTACTTTTTTCTGTTCATCTAGTATATGGTACTATACAAAAAGTACAATAATTATCACATCAAGTTTGTATTATAATAGTAGCTTGTGCAGGATTTTCTCTGAGTTGTTTTGATTTTAGGTAATCATCAAATGAATTATCTTTTCATATAGGTTCTTTTAATATATGAGTAAGTATAAGTGGTAAATACTTGGTGTCTTCTATTCTGAGCGTAAAATCTAGTTTTCAATTACTTCTAGGAAAAAGCTTGTCATCATTATTAAAAATTGCTGAATCTTTATTTACTAATGTGATTTTTTTTGCTTTGTTTTTGTCTCTTTTGTAATTATCCAAATATTTATCAGATATTCATGTTTTTCTCACCATACATCCAGTTATTCAAACTAGTATGTTTTTGTTGTTTTTTGAGTTTTCATTGTGTATTTCTCTAAGCATTCAGAATACTCTGTCTTCTCATTTTTGTCTAACTGAACATGTGTTAAATATTACTAAGTCTGCATTTATCCATTCATTTACCTTTATAAATCATGATTGTAGTAAAATCATATTTATTTTCTCACTATCGGCTTGATTCATCGCACATCAAAATGTTTGTATGTAGTATTTTTTTATTGACATTTAATATATTATAAGTTTAAGATTATATATTAATTATATCTAATTATATAAATATGCAAATTTCAATTTTATATGGGTCTTATTATCTTTATTTAATTATATTATCAAATAAGTTTTTATTAAAATATTTAATACATTTAATTACATAATAAAAAAACAAATTTAGAGTATTTCTCTAAAAATGTTTTTATTATAATTGAACTATCTCACATCAACAGTCTTTGATAAATTTTTCTGCTTCTTCTCATGTATAGTGCTTGTATTTTTCTTTGTAGACTATTTTTTTGATTCATGCTGCAATTATAGCTCTGGTACAATCAAAACATGGTTGATAAGTAGAATATAGAGTTGCTCATTCTATTTTTATACCATTTCTAGCGGCCCAGATAAGAGCATTCATTTCAGCGTGTATTTCGTATTTATATGACCAGTCATGGTGGTCTTTTGTGTATTCTCATTTCCAGTATTCATCACAATTTATGTATCATGCTGGTGTTCAGTTGTATCATGTAGATAGTATTCTATTTTCTTTTACTATTACTGCTCATGTGTGTTTTGATACGCATTTTGATCAAGTAGCTATTTCGTATGCTATATTTATAAAGTTTATATCTTTTAACATATTAATTATTTATTATTCAAGTATTTGTAAATGTATCAGTTATATCAGTTAAGTTATTAATTGTATTTCTTGTGTTTTGTATTGTACCAGAAGCTGTATCTATGATTTCTTTTACATCTTCATATGATTCTTTGATTTTTTCATATGATTGTTTCAATTCTTCTACTGTTTTTTTCTTTTGATTTAAGTCTTCTCTGAAATTGTCTATTTTTGTTTTTGTTATACTTACTCATTCTACAAAATGATTTGATAGATCATTTGTTGTATCTACTACATCTTTGTATGTATTTATGAGCTCATTATTTGTAGGTATATCAGTTACTGTATCATCGTATCAAGATTTAAATGATTTTACAAACTCATTAAATCAATTTATTCATAATATATTTTCAAATACCGCAGCTATTTGAGGAGATGTAAATATAAGTAGAATATATGACACAAAAAATATTATAAACAACCAAAATATTTTTTTGATTTTTTTAAGCATGTATTTATAACTATAAAAAATAAGAGTATATTTATGTAAATATACTCTTATTTTTTGAAATTTCAATATTAATTATTATCTCATAATAATTCTGCTACATTTAGAGATTTTTTTTGTAAATCTCTATTTAGATCTATTATTTCTTCATCTTTTATCCTAGTTTGTTTTGTCACTATATTTGGTCTCAATCCTAATAATGTATTTTTTAATTTTTCAATATTTTCTTTTGATAATCATTTATTTGTCAAATCCAAAGATAGTACTTCTGTTTTTATCATAGAATGTTTTCCACATCAATAACACTCGATGTCTATATTTATAGTCGATCAAGCTGCTCAAATAATATCTATATTTGATTCATTTACTAGTGTAGAACATTCAGGGCATTTATAAGAATTAATAATAGACTCTATCATTCATTTTAGTGATTGGTAATTCATCTTTATTTAATTATATTTTAAGTTACATATATATTATCATATGCTTATAAAAAATCCAATTTTTTTATAAATAAATGTATTGACACTTGTTTTATATGTTTTTTAATACCTTTTCTATTCTCTGTATAGATTTATCTATTCATAATATATATAATAATTCTAGAGCTCATGGAGAAAATTGTTCTCAGCTCAATGCACATCTAACTGGCCATAAAACTTGTCAGTTTTTCATATCTGCATTTAGTATTTTTTCTACGAATATGTTTTTTATTTCATCTATAGATTCAAAATCATTTTTTCTAGATTTAAGTATTTCTAAACTTAGGTTTAATGCTTTTTTTACTGTTTCTATATCTGTTATCTTCATTTTTTCATTTATCATCAATTCATTGCTAGGTATCTCTGATTCATTGTATAAAAAGTAAGTATTTTCTCTGAATTCATCAAATTTTTTGATTTTAGTTTTTAGTTCTCTGATTATTTTTATATTGTACTTGTCATCAAAATTTTGTATTGTGTTTAATAATTCTATATCGTATTTTGATAGATATTCTTTTAGTTTTTTGTAAATAGTTTCGTCATCCATATTTTTGATGATATTAGCATTTACAAAGTTTAGTTTATCTATATCTACTAGTGCTCATGCAGTATTTATCTTTTCAAATTTGAAGTCGTAATCTAGATAAGATTTTTCTGGATTTTGTTTTCTCCAGTCTTCGAATCCTGAATTGATAATATTTGATAAAAAATCTATGATAGAATCAATCAAATATCATGCTTTGAAATAGTATTCTATATCTGCTTCTGGGTCTTTTCTCTTTGATAGTTTTCTCTTACCGTTTCAGTCTATTTTTACTAGTGGTCAGTAGTGTGCATAAAGTGGAGCTTTCCATCACATCATAGCAAACAGTTCCATATGTAATGGTAGTGAAGCAAACCATTCGTCTCATCTGATTACATGTGTAGTTCACATCAAAAAATCGTCTATCAAGTGTGCAAAATGATAAGTCGGTATTCAATTACTTTTACATATAACTATGTCTAGAAAATTTTCTCATGTAGTGATTTTTCACTTTATTATGTCATTTAAATCTATTTTTCTAGAGATTTCTCATTTTGATTTAAGTCTGATTACAAAATCTTTTCATTCATCCAATGCTGTTTTTACTTCTTCCTCTGTTGCAAATCTCCATGGAGAGTATTCTTTGTAGATTCATGTAGGGATTTTTGATGCTTCTTGGATTTGTCTAGTTTCGTTTATCTCTTGTTCTGATAGAAAACATGGATATGCTAATCATTTTTTAACCAAATCTTTTATAAATACTTTGTAAATATTTTCTCTCCTAGATTGAGTATATGGTCAATAGTTTCAAACATCTATATAATCAGTTCAAACTGGACCTTCATCAAATACAAGTCAAAATTGTTTCATAATATCTACATACTTGTGAGCAGCTCATTCTACTTCTCTTTTTTGATCAGTATCTTCTATTCTAAGATAAAATATTCAATTATTTTTATGTGCTATTATTTTATCTAGCATAGCTGAATATATAGCTCATATATGTAAAAATCAAGTAGGAGATGGTGCTATTCTAGTAACAACTAATCAATCTTTTCTTTTAGGGTATTTTTCTATAATAGTTTCTGGTGTTTCTGTTATATCTGGGAATAATAAGTTTTCTAACATAAAAATAATATTTGTTTACTATAAATAACAATTGTTGTATTTGATATTTTATTCAATTTTTAGATAATTACAAGAAAAATGTTTTCTAAATCTAGTTTATTTGAGAATTTTAAAAAAATTTGATATAATTGTTTATACATATATAATAAAAATGCTTAATATTAAAATATAAATTATGTTTTACTGAATAAAAAAAGAGACAAAGAAAATTAAAAATACTTTGATACCTACTGTTATAGATAAAACTCCAAGTGGAGAAAGAGCGTACGATATTTATTCTAGATTACTTGAAGATAGAATTGTTTTTTTAACTGATTGAATTGATAGTATTGTCGCAAATACTGTAATTGCTCAATTATTATTTTTAGAAAAACAAGATCCGAAATCACCTATTACTTTGTATGTAAATAGTCCAGGTTGACATGTAACAGCGTGATTAGCTATATATGATGTAATGCAATATCTTTCTTGCCCTGTACATACTGTATCTATTTGATTATCTGCTTCTATGTGATCTATTATATTAGCTTGAGGTACAAAATGAAAAAGATTTGCATTACCACATAGTGAAATAATGATTCATCAACCACTTGGTTGAGCAGAATGACAAGCGACTGACATAAGAATAGCGGCTGAACATATTATTAGAACTGGAGATAGATTATACAAGATATTGGCTAAACATACTTGAAAAACTCTTGAGCAAATAGAAAAAGATTGTGATAGAGATAATTTTATGACTGCTGAAGAAGCGCTTGAATATGGTTTGATTGATAAGATTATAAAAAACAAGTAAAAAAAATGATTTCAATTTTGAAATCATTTTTTTTATTTGTTTTACTTAAATTTAATAAGTATATAGTTAATTGTTTGAACCAATTAATCAATTAGCTCAACCATTGTATCAAGTTCATCAGATTACAGTTTTTGTTCAAGTGTAAGAATCATTAACAGTCATAATAGTAATAGCTCATCATCAACCTCCTCATCATCATGATTGGAAAGTAGTACCAGGTGCAGATCATCAATTTCATCAATTGGTAGAAATGTTTGCATTTCAAGAGATAGAATTAGTATTTATCCAAATACTTCATCATGCTCATCATCCTCCTCATCAATAAGTATTTCAGTTTCATCAATTTGCTCATTTAGCTAATATATCACCATTTATAATACTGTTTCATCAGACTAATAGTTTTATAGTTCATCATCAGTATCATCAATTTCATGCAGAAGCACAAGATCATCATCATCAACCTCAACCTCATCATAGTGAAAAAATATCTCAAAAAGCTATTCAAGTACTGTTTGTTGGTCAACTTCATCATTTACCTCAAACTCAAATATGTCATCCACCTCCTCATCATTGGTATGATGCACTAGCTCATATTCATCAACCATTTCATAATCCACTTAAAGAAGGTTCTCAATTTTGTCAAGTACATCAAAGGGTATTTCAACCTTTGTATCATTTACCTGTAACATCTATTTTTCATCAGCTGTTTATTGTTAAGTCATTTATTATATCAACCAAGAAAGAATTAATATGACTAGTTCAATTTCAACTATTAGTTCAAACAGCAGTATTAAATACTACAAGAGATTTAACTTTTGGAAGAATTGCAATATCTTTTGCAATATTCCAATATATGTTACCACTTAGAAATTCTACATCTACGGTTGAAGCATCAAAAATAGAAGTGGATCAAGCAATGTATTCTGAATTGTTAGATATTTTAAAAGAAGAGTTGATAGTTAATGTTTTATCATTGTTAGTAATTTTTGAATTATCTAATACTAGATTATCAATAGTAGTGTTTCAAGAAATATTGATGTTGTTTATTCAACTAATTGTTAGATTATGATATGTTCAAGATAGATTGAATATATTTGTTGTATTGTCTATCAGACTTCATATATGGTATAGTATAGATCCGACTGTTCAGCTTGTTCAACCACTAGTAGCAGTTCATCAATTGACTGTTTTTGTTCAAGTATAAGAATCATTAACAGCCATGATAGTAATAGCTCATCATCAACCAGCTCATCATCAAGATTGAAAAGATGTTCAAGATGCAACTCATCAATTTCATCAATTAGCAGAAATGTTTGCATTTCAAGAGATAGAATTAGTGTTTATCCAAATACTTCATCATGCTCATCATCCACCTCATCAATAAGTATTTCAGTTTCATCAATTTGCTCCTTTAGCTAATATATCACCATTTACAATACTGTTTCATCAGACTAATAGTTTTATAGTTCATCATCAGTATCATCAATTTCATGCAGAAGCACAAGATCATCATCATCAACCTCAACCTCATCATAGTGAAAAAATATCTCAAAAAGCTATTCAAGTACTGTTTGTTGGTCAACTTCATCATTTACCTCAAACTCAAATATGTCATCCACCTCCTCATCATTGGTATGATGCACTAGCTCATATTCATCAACCATTTCATAATCCACTTAAAGAAGGTTCTCAATTTTGTCAAGTACATCAAAGGGTATTTCAACCTTTGTATCATTTACCTGTAACATCTATTTTTCATCAGCTGTTTATTGTTAAGTCATTTATTATATCAACCAAGAAAGAATTAATATGACTAGTTCAATTTCAACTATTAGTTCAAACAGCAGTATTAAATACTACAAGAGATTTAACTTTTGGAAGAATTGCAATATCTTTTGCAATATTCCAATATATGTTACCACTTAGAAATTCTACATCTACGGTTGAAGCATCAAAAATAGAAGTGGATCAAGCAATGTATTCTGAATTGTTAGATATTTTAAAAGAAGAGTTGATAGTTAATGTTTTATCATTGTTAGTAATTTTTGAATTATCTAATACTAGATTATCAATAGTAGTGTTTCAAGAAATATTGATGTTGTTTATTCAACTAATTGTTAGATTATGATATGTTCAAGATAGATTGAATATATTTGTTGTATTGTCTATCAGACTTCATATATGGTATAGTATAGATCCGACTGTTCAGCTTGTTCAACCACTAGTAGCAGTTCATCAATTGACTGTTTTTGTTCAAGTATAAGAATCATTAACAGCCATGATAGTAATAGCTCATCATCAACCAGCTCATCATCAAGATTGAAAAGATGTTCAAGATGCAACTCATCAATTTCATCAATTAGCAGAAATGTTTGCATTTCAAGAGATAGAATTAGTGCTTATCAAAATACTTCATCAAGCTCATCAACCACCTCATCAATAAGTATTTCAATTTCATCAATTTGCTCCTTTAGCTAATATATCACCATTTATAATACTGTTTCATCAGACTAATAATTTTATAGATCATCATCAGTATGATCAATTTCATGCAGAGCCACAAGCTCATCAACCTCAACCTCAACCTCATCATAGTGAAAAAATATCTCAAAAAGCTATTCAAGTACTGTTTGTTGGTCAACTTCATCATTTACCTCAAACTCAAATATGTCATCCACCTCCTCATCATTGGTATGCTCAACTAGCTCATATTCATCAACCATTTCATCATCCACTTAAAGAAGGTTCTCATTTTTCTCATGAACATCAAAGAGTATTTCAACCTTTGTATCATTTACCAGTTACATCTATTTTTCATCAACTGTTAATTGTTAAGTTTCAATTAACAGTTACAAATAATTTGCTTACTTCATTACTTGTATTAGTAATATGAGTTAATGTTCATTTTGAATATATATTTATATCTGATGTTACTATTAATTTATTAACTATACTATTAGACAAGCTAAGTGTTGAATTGTTTGTTTCTCATAGTGAAAGACTTCATATAGTTAGGTCTCAAGAGCTTAGATTAATTATAGGCTGATTTGTTCAACCATTTATTATAACATTATCTGATATTCATGGAACAGATCATGTTATCCAATTTCAAGGTGTATTCCAGTCAGTTGAAATATTTCAAGACCGAAGTACATCTGTTGCTATTTCACATGTATCTGCTATTCATTTATTATATCATGATTCACATATCCAATTACATGCTCATCATCATCAAAAATTCCGAACTTGTAACACCATACTTGGAGTTCAGTATGAAAATATAGCATTTTGAATGTTAGGTTGAGTGGCACATCATATAGGCGGTCATCAATTATTATTTCAAGAATTATTTCATCAAATAATTGTTACTGGTGTTAATCATCAAGTAGCGGTTCAAATATTTTTACAATCCAATCATAACATACTACAAAATTTTGTATCTCAGCTTTTTTCAGATATATTTAGTTGTAGGTTTCCAAATATATTTTTATCATTTACTAATATAGTATTTCAATATATTGTTTGTACATTTGCTAAGGCTTCATCTCTTTTATTTGCATCTGTAATCAATGCATTACAGTTATCATTATCATGATATGCTAGTATATCAGTTGGTTTGAAATCAAATCATCAGTTTAATTTAAATTTAGTTCATTGAAAACTTGCAGGAAGATTTTTATATCAGTTATATACTAATTTTCAGCTTCACATAATGTTTTCTATATTTGTATTTGAAAGATCATTAGTTATTATAGAAGGTATAGTTAATAAATAACAATTTGATCATGTAGTGAATTTATCTACAAATCAATTATATGTTCATTCTACGTAAGCAATTCATTCTAAATTTGCAGCATATGATTTATTTAATAATCATTCATTATTTATACTTAGTCAGTTTTCTAAAACTGTTCAAATTTCATACTTTTTTTTACTTGAGAGTACTGAATATGAATATTCTTTTCAAGTTATTGGATCTACTGGAATTTTATTTATTCTTCATATATTTGATAATAGAGATTCTCAAAAAAGTCATTGTGACCATATTTCTAGACTTCAAGAATAAACTATTTTAGAAGAACTAACAGGTGTTGGATATTTTCAACCGTCTACAAAAAATAATTCCAGACCTGTTTTCATTGTACTTACATCTGTTATTCTTGTACTATCTCTTGTAGATTTTGTGTATCATTGGTAGCTAAAAAACGATAAAGTTCAAAGTATAGCTAGTATCGCTATTACTACAATTAATTCTACTAGTGTAAATGCTTGTTTTTTTATTTTATTTTTTATCATAATTTTTTTATATCTATATAACTTTATTTAGTGTATTTTTAATAATTGAAATCATTTTTTATAATTGAAATCATTTTTTATTTAATTATATTTTAATTTGTATTTCATAAAGAATTTACTTTTACAAAAACTATATCCCAAACTCAAGTTAACGGATAAGTTCAAGTTGATCCTACTGTAAATATAGATACATAATTTCAGAAATAAATTCATGCTAAATATATGTTTCAATTTGAATCAGTATCTAATGTATTTTTCCATCAAAATCTTACTCCTCAATAAGTTTTCTTTCACCAAATTAGATCTCAATTATTATTTAGTTTTATCAAATATGAGTCATTTCTATAACTAGTAATAGGATTTGAAGTATTAGTTGTTACTGTATATCAAAAATAATTCATTGGGCCAGTTGAACATAATCATGTTATTAATATATTTCAATCTTTGTCTTCTTGTATAGAACTACTACTTGTGTGTGTAGTACTAGCTCATGTTGATTGCTTAGCCCATAATAGATTTCAATCGTTATCCAATTTTGCTATAAATTGTCATGTACTTGGATAAGTAGTACTCATAGCTTGTCAAAATATATTTGAACTTTTATTAAACCATCATGCTAAGTATATATCTCATCATTGTCATACATCTAATGAAAATGGTCTTTCATCTCATGTTGATCATGTTATATTTAACCATATAGTATTTCATGATAAGTCTAATTTTGCTACTAATAATTGTAAGGCATTATTTCTATCTACTTGTATAGTTTGTCATAAGTATGATACATCTCTTACTCATAAAACTGATGGACCTGACCATATAGATGAAGTAACATATAAGTTTCAATCTTTTATATCTAATCATCTTCAATTACTAAAACAACTTACTCAATAATTATAATTTAGATCTAATCAACATTCTTTGTACCATGCTAAATTTCAATTGGTATCAAATTTTACAAAATTTGAAGCTCTAGTTGTTGTAGTTCAAAAAAATGTTAATGAAGGATATATTAACCCTGCGATGTATACATTTCATGATGAATCTACAGCCATATCATCAAATTCTACGTTTGAAGTTTGTTCTGATGTTTTGTACCATAAATTATTTCAATTTGTATCAAATTTAGTTACAATTGCTCATTTAGTTGTAAAAGTATTTCATAAGAAAGTTGCAGTATTATTATAATATCATCAAAAGTATACATTTCAATTTCAATCTATTGCTATAGTTTCTGGTGAAAGATATAAAAATCAGTCATGTTTCCATAATATATTTCAACTTCAGTCTACCTTTGCTATAAATCATCATGAAATAAATCATGTTCAAAATAGAGTTGTTGATGTATCTACCTCTCAAATTACATACATATTTCATGCTCCATCTACTTTAATTCATTTTCATTCATTATAACCGGTTGTTCATCATTTATATCATCCATAGATATTTGGAATAGGTGGGAAACTCCATTGTGCATAAAGAGTTATATTTGATGTACTACTAAAAGTTATTGCACTAGTTCCGTCCGAATTATAGTATTTAGTTCATCACGAAGGTGCACTAAAGTATCAATTAAATATATATCATGTTCTCGTTGGTACTGATATTATTGGTAATGATAATCAGTTTTCTCATATTACACTACTACTTCATCCTGTTCATCAATTTGAATTTAGTGTAATTACAGTTGGTCATCAAATTGTTGTAGTTCAGCTAATTCCTACATTTCATCAAAAGTAATTATTTACGAAGTTTCATCAAAATGCTATTACTTCACTATTTGGATTATTTAAATCAATATTTAAATCTAATATACTTTTTATTTCTCACTTATTATTTAATATCGTTCAGGTATAAGCTTCTTGAATTCATTTTAGTATTTCTATTCTTGGTATATAATTTACATTGTTTGTTATTGTTTCACAACTATTTGTATCTGAATATGCTACTATTTTATTTGGTCTAAATGAAAATCATCAATCCCCTTTAAATTTTGATAATCTAAATGAACTTGGTAAATTTTTAAATCAATTATAAACTAATCTCTCATTATTTATTATTTCTACTACATCTGTACTAGTAACAATATCACTTGCAATGATTGTTGGACTACTCAATAAATCACATTTTGTACCACTTAGTGATTTTGTAACTATTCAATTGTAATTTCACTTAACATATGCTGTTGCTTCTACGTCTCATGCATAAGTATTATTCATATTATTAAGAGATATTCAATCTCATTCCATTATTCATCATACTTCAAATTCATTTCTCTTTGTTGTAACAGAATATGTATATTTTGTATTTGTAAGTGGATCTAATACTATTCTATCAATTATTTTAGTATTTGTATCTACTGTCTCTCAGAAACTTCATTGTTTCCATACTACTGATCAGCTGTATGTAATATCAGTCCAATCTGTTGGTAATGGGTATTTTCAAGCGTCTAAGTTGAATAATTCTAGTGAAGTGACAATACTTGACATATCTGATATCCTAGCACTATCTCTGGCCTGTGTACTATATCATTGCAAAGATATAAATGCTATTGTTCATAGAATCGCTAAAATTGCAATTACTATTATAAGTTCTACTAATGTAAATGCTTTATGATTTGATTTATATATATTCATATTATTTAAATAATTTAATAATAATTTTGTTATAATATTTTTTGTTTTAATATCTATTTCTAGTTTAGATATTAAAAAATCTCATATTTTTAATAGTATAATTAATTTTCTAAACAAATAGTAAATGTCCAATAGTAATCAATATTTGGATTTTCTGTTTTGTATAATACTACTCAATTTTTTGTACCATTTACATTGAAAACTTTATAATAATAATTTGTTCAATTGTAATTATTTATATTTTCATTTGTAATATACATATTATTTAATCAGTCATTGTATGGTAATCTGATTGTTACAAAATTGATTATATTTGAATATATTCATACATTTGTGTATCCATTTGGACAGGTTTTAATAGATGGATATATAGGTGCTGATTGAGAATCTACAAGTATTTTTATTTTCTTTGTATTTCAATTTGTATTGTAAGTGGCTTGATTGTCGAAATAATTATTTATATTGTCTGGTGTTATTGTTTGAGTTGTATTAGTGTTGGTATTGGTATTGTTGTTTGTATTAGTTTCTGTAGTATTTGTGTTTGTGTTATTATTGTTGTTGGTGTTATTTTCTGTAGTGTTTGTATTAGTTTCAGTAGTATTTGTGTTGGTGTTGGTATTGTTGTTTGTGTTATTTTCTGAGGTGTTTGTATTAGTTTCAGTAGTATTTGTGTTGGTGTTGGTATTGTTGTTTGTGTTATTTTCTGAGGTGTTTGTATTAGTTTCTGTAGTATTTGTGTTTGTGTTATTATTGTTGTTGGTGTTATTTTCTGTAGTGTTTGTATTAGTTTCAGTAGTATTTGTGTTGGTGTTGGTATTGTTGTTTGTGTTAGTTTCTGTTGTATTTGTGTTTGTATTGGTATTATTGTTTGTATTAGTTTCATTAGTATTTGTGTTTGTATTGGTATTATTGTTTGTATTAGTTTCATTAGTATTTGTGTTTGTATTAGTTTCATTAGTATTTGTGTTTGTATTAGTTTCATTAGTATTTGTGTTTGTATTAGTTTCATTAGTATTTGTGTTTGTATTGGTATTATTGTTTGTGTTAGTTTCTGTATTGTTAGTGTTGGTGTTTGTATTGTTGTTATTTTCTTGGTTTTGATTATTTTTATTTTCATCATCTGTAAAAATATTCTTTATTTTTTCTATTACTTTTACTATTTTTTGTGCTATGTTTTCTTTTTCAGCTACATTATTTTCTAATTTATTTCAATTGTTATCTGATGTTTGTTGATTTGTCTCATTGTTTTGAGTTGTATCATTATTGTTTAGTATTTGTCATAATTTAGTATTTTCTTGGTTTTGAGTTCAATCAGGACTATTATTTATACTGTTATTTTTTGATATTATTTCAGATTCTAGTACGGTAGAGTTTGTGTTTTTTATATTATCAATGTTTGAAGAAATTGTATTGTTATTTGGATTTGTTTCGTTTTTTAATACTCAGTCGCTATTATTTTCATTATTTTCTCAGATTGTTTTGTTTTCTATGTTTTTACTATCCTGACTATTGTTTCTATTTGATTCTTGTATAGTTCATGTTTGATATTTTTCTTCATTATTTAGGTAACTTTCTTTAATAGTTAGATATGCATAGCTAGAAACACTTACTAGGAAAAAAACTATTATTATTCATAAAATAATAGTTTTTTTGTTGTTTTCTAAGTAAAATTTTATCTCGTCTATCAAATCTTGAAACATATTTTATCTGTATATCAAAGTAAAGTTGTCTATTTTTGCATTTTGATTTGTCATATTTATTGCTGGACTTCATTCAAAAATAGCTGTTGCATCAATAATATTTTCTTTTTCTATATTATTTATTTTTAATTTTACATTATTTCAAGATATGCTTAGTTCTATTTGACTATTAGTAGATATTGTATCGTTTACATTTAATGGATAAGGAGATGTTTGTACTCATCATACCTTGTGTACTAAAGTATATCATGAATTACTTATTTCTATTCCATAATAATTATTATCATCAGTATAATTTGTATAAATGATTATACTTCATCATCCAAAGTCATTTATATCAAAAAGAATAGTTTTGTCTCTAGAAGTAATTGGTAATATAGGTACTGGAATTATAACTCAATTTAGATTGTCATTTTTCTGTAATTTATTTCATTCTATAGTATAAGAAGTTCATACTATAGATCATAAACTAGTCCAGTTTCAATATGTGTCTGGTGTATGTGATGATACCAGTTGTGTATTGTCTGCTCATAAAAATGTATCTCTAAATATATTTCATGCTGTTGGATTATTTATAGAATTTACTACTGTTTGAGATACTTCTACTCAGTTAAGTATTAGGTTGCTTATAGCTCATTGTCTAAATCATAGTTCATTGTAATCATATATTATTTTATCAAATTCTTTTATTCAGTTTAGTTGTTGATAAGCAAGTGATAGTTTAGAAATGTATAAATTGAAATCGTCTATTGTATCTATACTACATTTATCATATACTTGATTTGGTTGAAAATCATCAAATGATGTATTGATTTTCAGTTTAGATATATATGTTTTTGAGATATTATTTCAATCATTTAGTACATAATTATAATTTTGAGATATATCTATGTCTCAAGTAAACGATTCGTTTGATATGAATAAACTAGGTGTAGTTATGAGAAAACAATTGTTGTTATTTTTAGAAAAAGTGTCATACAATCAATAGTCTCAAGTAACATATGTGAGTGTGTCTAGACTGTTTAATGCATATGATTCAGATGTAATTAGTTTATATGTAAATAATTTGTCTGACTCAAATATACTAGATAGTTGGTATTTTGCTGAATTTGAAATAGTAGAATAATCATATCTATTTGAAAATAATGGATCTACTGGTAATTTAGATATACTTCATAGGTTTACATGTGTATTTTCTCAAAAAAATCATTGACGCCAAAGTAATCATCCAGAGTATGTTACTTCTGTAAAGTCAGTAGGAAGTGGATATTTTCAAGCATTTATGTAGTTGATTTTTAAAGCTTCTTCTATAGTTCATAAGTCATTAAGCCTTACTCAATCTCTAGAGTTTTCTATATATCACGTCGTGTATATAAAAACTATTACAAGTAATATAGCTAGAATTGTAACTGTAACTATCAATTCTACTAGTGTAAAGGCATTGTTTCTTTGTTTTTTGTTTATCATAATTTTAACATTTATTTTTATTGAAAAGTATATTATATCAAAATTAAAAAAAGTCTAATAAAATCATTAGACTTTTAGCTTATGTAATGTATAAAATAAATTATTTACTTCTATTTCATATATATGATACTAAAAAATTTAGTTTTTCTGAATGTAGTTTTTGGATAATTGATAAACAATCGTTTATTAAATTATTTAAATATGTTTTTGATTTTTCTATTCACATAAAATATACAAATCATTTATGTTCTCATCATACACTTTTTCATGTTTGTTCCATAGTTCATTCTGCATCTAGTAAGTCGTCTTTTACTTGAAAAGCTAATCATATTTTTTTTCAGAATTCCATATAGTTTTCTATATTTTCATATTTATTTGAAATAATTATTCATCATATAATAGATGCTTCTATCAGTGCTCATGTTTTTT
>JAQTXG010000008.1 GCA_028688895.1 Candidatus Altimarinota bacterium
ATATTATTTCTTAATTTTTTTGAAGTTTCTTTTATTATATTAGGTATTTTCATTTTTGTTTATTTTATATTTCTCCCTTTTTAAAAGGGAGTACCCGCAGGGGGAGGGATTAGTTAATTAAAACTTATTATATTTATTTTATTTTTTTAATCCACCATAATTTAGATTATGCCGATTTATAATATTTTTATCTCACTCATTCTTCTATAATTACTTCTTCTATTATTTTTTCTTTGATTCTTTCTTCGCTGGTAAGAGTTTTTTTCTTCCAATCTCATTTTATAAACCACAATACACTGATTAAGGCTGTTAAGATGTTTGTGATTACAAAAGAATACCATATTCAATCAATACCTAGTGTTGTATTTTTGGAAAGATAATAAGCAACTGGTAGCTGAATAATCCATTGTCAAATCAATGTAATTGCTAGTGTAGTTTTCATATTTCATGCTGCACGAAATACTCATGAAGTAGCTAATTGTAAACCTATAAATCAAAAAGTAAGCGATACTATTCTCAGAAAATGCGCTCATCAATCAATTATAGAAATATCTGATGGTATAAAAAATTTGATAAAATATTCTGCTAATACAAAAATAATTATTCAGACAAATGTAAGTAATAAAAATCACAATAATGAACTAATTTTTGCTATTTTTGATGCTCTAGCTATATTTTTAGCTCATATATTTTGACCTACAAGTACTGAAGTAGACATAGATAATCACATAGCTGGTATCATCACTAGTTGCAACACATTTCATCAAGCTCAGTATGAAGCTACTGCTTGTGTTCAAAAACTAGCAATTAAAAAAGTTATAGCTAACATTCATAAACTACGAGCTGACATTTCCATAGAAGATGGGAATCATAATCTAAATGCTTTTTTTATATATGAAATATCTGGTTTAAAGTCATGTAGTTTTAGATGGATGTGGTATTTTCAGTTAAGTAGTACATAAAGTCATATAATCGTTGCTATTCATTGTGTAATCAATGTTGCCATAGCTGCTCATGAAACTCACAAAGCTGGTACAAATCAGTATCCAAAAATAAATAAAGGATCTACTAAAAAGTTTAATAATACAGTTCACATAACTATCTTCATCGGCATTTTTACTTCTCAAAGTCATCTCATAATAGATTGAAACATCGCAAATGCAAATACAAAAATAATTCAAATAAATGAAACTCTCAAAAAACTCAATGCATCTACATATACTCATTGACTTATTCACATCAGGCTCAAAATAATCGGAGCAAGTAAGTATCAAAGACTTCAAAAAAATAATGAAACTATGGCAACCATTACAAGTGTTTGAGCTGCTATATGATTTACCATTATCTGATTTTTGGCTCATGCATATTGAGCTATAAGTGTAGATCAAGCTATCGCAAAACCACTACCAAGAGAAATAACTAAAAAAGTAATTGGAAAACTTACAGAAACAGAAGCTACAGCATCTCAACCAAGTCTTCCTACCCAAAAAGCATCTGTTAATTGGTATGCACTTTGTAATAAATTTGCAAAAAGAATAGGTATAGAAAGCGAAATAATTGATTTTATTATTGGTCAATTCAGGGACATTTCTAGATTTTTGTTTATCATTATTTATTTATTTTTTAATTAAATATTTTGGACTTTTATTATATTGAATATGGATTTTTTACAAAGTTTATATAAAAAATAATATTCTTACTTGTCTCTTAACTAATTGTGTTAAAGTTGAAATACATAGTAAAAGATAATTTATTTATTAACTTATGTAAAAATGAAAGGAAAAATATTTTTGATATTGTTTGTATTTATAGTCGTCGTCGATACTACAAATGCTGGTGATTTAAATTCTGGTATAATTGAGATAAATACAAATGATAATTATAGATATGAAAATGTAAAAAATGATGATGATGATGATAAAATAGAAAAATCAGATAAAAATAATTATTGAAAAGATGACAAATCTGCAAATAAAAATGGTAAATTAATAAATGAAAAAAAGTTACTTAAAAAGGAAATACAAAATAGGAGAAAATTGCATAGAAATCTTTTAAGTATGTATAATGATTGATTTGAGCAAAAGTATCTAGATATGATTACTAATAATTCATTACATATTAGTAATTTGGAAAATCATTTTCGAGTAAAATACAAAACCTAAGTAAACACTGAAAAACTCCCTTCTAGAAAAAATAATAGAAATAACTAATGTAGTTGTTTCTATTTTTTTGTTAGAAAACTTGGAAAAAAAAAGCATTTCACGAAGAAATGCTTTTTTACCAATCTTTTTCACCACTAGATCAATTTAGTAAGTCATTATTAAAAAATGGGTCGTTAGCAAAGATATCAAAAGGATCATTTGAATCTACATTTGGCTTGTAAACTTTGTTGAAGCTGTCTGTGTTATTTTTTTGTTCTTGCTTTAATGCTTCTTGGTATTGTTCCAGAAATTGAGCTTGTTGTTGAGATAAATTATTATCTTTTTTGTCATCTTGCGATTCTCAATTTGTAGCTTCATTTCATTCTTGTTTTTTTGTTTGTTCTCATGTCTTTGATTGTCAGTTTGTATCATTATTTTCTTGTTTATCTCAAGGATTTGGTTGTTGTTGTCATGTTTTGTTTTCTTGTTTTTTTTCTCAATCATTTCATTGTTTATCTCATGATTGATTATCTCAATTTTTATCATTATTTTGAGATTTATCATCTAAACTCCCAGATCAATTTTTGTTTTGTTTTGATTCTCATGATTTATCTAGATTTCCTGAGTCTGACTTATTCTCTTCATCTTTTGTTTGTTCTTGTTTATCTTCTTTTTCATCATTTTTTTGTTTCTTTTTTTCTGATTCCAATTTTTTAAGTACAAATTCTAGATTTTGTTTTGTTTCTTCGTCGTATTTTATATTTAGTGCATTTCTGTAATATTCTACTGATTTTTCCCAATGTTTTATTTTTTGCTCTGTTTCTTTTTGTTCTCACAATCTATAGTAACTATTAGCGATATTGTGATTTAATCTGAAGTCCAAAATATTTGATTCATTTAATAAAATACTCATATATTCTTTTATACTTTCTTCGTATTTTTTTTGTTTGTATAGTGCATTTGCTTTATTATAAATACTTTGTTTATTTCATGATAAAGCAAAATATTTTATAGAATTTTCATATTTATCATTATAGTATAAATAAGCTCAAAAAGCATTAAAAGTGAATTCTTTTAATGCAAATATATTTAATATAAATACTGATAAAACAATAATTGTTAAAATATTTTTTTTAGTCATTTTTTATATAATATAATTAAAAAATTGTTCTAATGCTTATTCATGTAAAATTAATTTTTTTAAGTTAAAAAATTATGTACTTTGTTTCTAATCCCTCCCCCTGCGGGTACTCCCTTTGCAAAAGGGAGAAAATTATCTCACTCTCTCTCTGGTTGAATACAGATGTACGATGGGATAGATTAGTAAAATACATCTTATTTTTCCTTAATTTAATTTTTTCTCCATAGATTAGAAAGATAGCTATATGGTGATAAATACATTCACAAAAACATCATAAAAAACAAAAAACTTATAATCGCTAATATTCTTCCTCAGTCGGTTTTTTGACCATTTGTATCTGTTTCTATTACCTTTTTTGCAAGTTTATTTATAGAATCATTTAGATTTCATAAATCTCATACATCTGAAACAGTATAATATTCTCAGTTTAGAGCTTGAGATATTTCTTTTAGATTTGTTTTATTTATCTTGCTTATTACATATTCTCAATTGTATTTTTGATAGTTGTATCTACCAAAAAAATCTGTTCATGTAATTATTTTTCATCCTGCATTTGTCCCTACTCCAACTACAAAATAAGTGATTCATTTTACTTTTTGTGATATAGCTATTATATTGTTTTTATTAATTGTATCCTCTGGATCTCAACCATCTGATATAAAAATCATAGCTTTTGATCTATCATCTGAATAATTAAATCTATCTACTCATAGACTCAATGCTTTTTCAAAATCTGATCATTGTTTGGTCAAGTTTCTATAATCTACATTTTGTAAAAATGTGAGAAATAAATCATGATCAGTCGTGAGTGGTACAGTAGAAATAGCATCTCAAGCAAAAATAATAAGTCAAAATCTATCACTTGGATGACTAATTACAAATTTGGAAATAGAATCTTTTACTACGTCTAGTCTAGTATATGCATATTTAGAGTCATTTATATCGGCTACATTCATAGATTTACTTACATCTACTACAAATGTCATATCTATTCAATTATTAGCATTCTTTGTTTTTTTATCTCATATTTTTAATCAAAATATAGAAATCAAAACTGTGAAAAAAGATAAAATTAAAAATATATATTTCACATAAAAAAATCTAGAACTAGATAATAATTTATATTTTTTATTGAAAAATAATTGTTTTTTGTAGGTTTTATATCAAACAAAAAATATAATTCAAAGTAGTGCTATAAAAATAAAAGATGTGATTATATTTAAATTTGTTATTTGCATAATTTTTTGATATTTTAATTATTTTTTGTTATTTCAACTTTTGAAATCATTAAGAATGTAAATAGTCACAATAGTGTAATTAAACTATATAGAAAATATGTATAATATTCACTGTATTGTTTTTTAATTTCTATATTTATATCGTTTTTTTCCAACTTCGATAGTTGATCAAAAATCTCTTGAAATGTATTGTTGTTTTCAGCTCTAAAATATTGTCAGTTTGTATCAGATGCTATTTGTTTAAGTGTTTTATCATTTAATGGTGCTATTTTTTGCTGTTGTTTAAATGGTCAATTACTATTGGTAATATATCAACCATCTTTACTTCAGATTCAGATAGTATAAATTTTTATTCACATATCTTTTGCTGATAATCAAGCAAGGACAGGTTCTACTCATACATTTGCATCTCAGTCTGTCAGCAATATAATTACTTTTTCCCTTTTTTCATAGTCTTTTTCGTCCTCTCATTTGGGTGCCTTAAATAAAGTTTTTGCCATCAATATAGAATCTCAAATCGCTGTACCACTTAATCATCTTTGATTTTGGTCTATATTATTGGTATCTAGTCTCTCAATTGTTTCTTTCAAAATATTGTAATCAAAAGTAAGTGGTATACTTGTGAATGGTTTTCATGCAAATACTACCAATCAAAGTCTATCAGTTTTTAGTTTTGAAATAAAGTTTGAAATCACTGATTTTGCTGCTTCTATACGATTTGGTTGCAAATCATCAGCTTCCATACTTCTAGAAATATCTAGTGCAATAACTATATCTATACCATTTTTTTCTACTTTTTCTGATACATTTGTCTTGTTTGGATTAGCTAAAATAATTATAAAATTTAATAATATTAGAACTAATAAGATGTTTTTTATGTAAAATGTATAGTTGTGGTTTTTGAATGTGTTTTTTATTTCTTGGAAAAATATGAAGTTTATTCAAGATTTTTGTTTTTTGTAGAATAGGTATGATAAAAAAGGGAGTAGAAATAGGAGTAATAGGTATGATTTGTTTAGGAGTTCAATATCAATGGGAAACATAGATGAAGAGTTATTTTTAAAGTTTGTTAGTTTTTTTGGTTTATTTTTTTATATTTTTTATATTTTTTGATTTTTTGATTTTTTATATTTTTTGATTTTTTGATTTTTTGATTTTTTGATTTTTTTGATTTTTAGTGTGGTACTTGTCTTTCATACTTTTGGGGCCAAAAGTATGGCAAAAGCCTTAGGGGGGAGAAGCTCCAGCTGTCTATGTTTTTTCTTTTCTAAGAGTAATCACCTCGGTCCTCCCCCCTAAGACTCAATACCATTAAGTTAAGAAGTTTTGTACTTAGGTTCTAATCCCTCCCCCTACGGGTACTCCCTTTGAAAAAGGGAGAAATTTCTTCTCCCGCTGAAGCGGGATACCGAGGTACGAGGGGATGGATTAGAAAAATATACCACATTTTTTCCTTAACTTAATGGCATTGCCCTAAGACCCCCGTCTTTTTAATATGGATTATTTAGTTAGTTGATTTGTGTTAAGTTGTTTTGTGTTAAGTTGTTTTGTGTTAAGTAGTTTTGTGTTAAGTAGTTTTGTGTTTAGTTGTTTTGTGTTGTAGCCCCTTTCTCTTAAATAAGAGAAAGGATTTAGGATAGAGTTTTTAGTTTGTGTTGTAGCCTCTTTCTCTTTGACTAAAGGGAAAGAATTCAAGATAGGGATTATTCATTATTCATTATTCATTATTCATTAATTTTCTTACATTATCAATCAGTTGTTTTCTGTATATTGGATTATCATCTGTTATATATTTTTTGTATTCTTTGAAATATATTTCTTTTATGAGGCTTTTTATGTCTGTGTTTAGATTTAGTTTATTTATTTCTGTGTATGTCATTTTTGTGATATTTTTATTTTGTTTGTTTTCTAGTATTTCTCTTGTTATTTCTATTAGTTTTGAATAAAATATATCTTTGTTTGAATCTAGATATACTTTTTCAAACTGATTAAGTATTTCTATGTAATTTTTCTCTATTTTTTCTACTTTTATTTCTTGTTTGATTGTGATTTTTTCTTGTTTTTTTAGTAGCAATTTAAGTATAAATAATGATGCTATGATAAATACTATAAATACAATAGTGTTTATTATATCTATTGGAAATCAGAGAAGAGTGTCTTTTATATCATATATATCATTCATTCTAATTTTTTATTTTATAAAAATATAGTAATAAATCCTTGAAAATATCACTATTTGTAGTCAGTTTTATATATCAAACTTTGTTTTTTCTAAAAAGTTCATTTAGATATTTAAACTTGTAGTTTATGTTTTTTCTATATTCTTGTATCTTTTTTTCATTTGATAAATCAATATTCAAAAAGTTGTTTCCTAATGAAAATGACATATTTCATCATAGATTAGGCAAATTGTACTCAAAATCATCCAATATATTAATATAAACTAGTTCATTTTCTTTTCATACTAGTTTTAAAATTTTTTCATTTTTTATCTCTGTATCATCTGTCAAAACAAAAATCAGGTTATTTTTTATGTTTCTTTTGTATAATTGATTTAATAAGTTTTCTATTTTTGTGATTTTGTTTTCAGTATTTCATCATTTAGTATTATTTACAGATTCCAATTTCTGAAATATTTTAAATATATTTTCTTTTGATTTTTTGTGTTCTATGAAATCTATATTATTTTCATCAAAAATAAGAGCTCAAACATTGTCATTGTTTAAAAAAGCTGACATGGCTAGAGAATAAAATACTTCTTGAAGTATATCTTTTTTTGTGTAGTCTTGACTTCAAAACTCCATACTTTTTGTATTATCCAAAGCAAAAAGTACATTTAAATCTCTTTCTTCTTCGTATTTTTTAACATATAATTTATCAGTTTTATTGTATGTTTTCCAATCTATATCTCTCAGAGAATCTCAAAAAATGTATTGCTTGTGTTCTGCAAATTCCATTCCACTTCAGTGAAATTTACTTTTGTAAGCTCAAAATAATCATCAATTTAATATTTTTGATAATTTAAATTCTAGTGTTTTTATTTTTTTATTTATGTTCATAGTTAATATTTTATCTTAATCTCCCCCGCCTTTATAAGGAGGGGGATGCCTTTAGGCAGGGGGTGGTCTATATTACTTTTATTCAATTCATAATTATTTTTACTATATCATCTACTTTTACATCATTTGCGACTGCTTCATAATTCAAAACAAGTCTGTGAGATAGCACATTTTTTGCTATTTTTTTTATGTCTTCTGGTATCACATATGACCTTGCATCCATCAAAGCCAAGACTTTTGCTCATGATATAAGTGATAATCATCATCTAGGTGATATACCATAACTCAAATAATCTTTAAGTTTTCACAATCAGTATTTTTCTGGATTTCTAGTAGATTCTATTACTTCGCTTACATATTCGTAAATATTATCTGAAATATAAATATCTTCTAGTACTTTTTGTATTTCTAAAATATCTTTTTTGTGTAATACTTTGTTTATTTTTATGTCATCATATTTGTTATTCAATTTTTTATACATATCCAATTCTTGAGCTTTTGTAGGATAATCTACATCTATTTTCAGCATAAATCTATCTAGTTGAGCTTCTGGTAATCTATATGTACCTGATTGTTCTATAGGATTTTGTGTTGCTAAAACTATAAAAGGTGTATCTAGGTAAAAAGTGTCGTTTCAAATAGTTATATGCTTTTCAGCCATGGCTTCTAGTAGAGCAGATTGTACTTTTGAAGGAGCTCTATTTATCTCGTCAGCAAGTATAAAATTGTTAAAAATAGGTCATTTTTTAATCAAAAATTCACCAGTTTTTTGATTGTATATCTCTGTTCAAATCAAATCACTAGGCAATAAATCTGGAGTAAATTGCACTCTATTGAATCATAAATCTAATGTTTTAGAAAGAGTATCTACTGTAAGAGTTTTTGCTAATCCAGGAACTCATTCTATCAATATATGTCACTTTGCGAGTAATCATATAAGTAAACTTTTGATTAACTCATCTTGTCATACTATTTTTTTGTGTACTTCTGATATTACTTCTTTTATTTTTTCAGAAGATTGTTTTATTTTTTCTTCAAATAATTCATTTGTTGTATGCATTTTTGTTTATTAATTAATTAATTTAATTCTTTTAGTATTTCTAATATTTTTTCATTATCTCAAAAAGAGTTAGAATATTTTGCTTTGTTTAACAGTTTTATTATTTCCTCTATTTTGTCAGTATTTTCTATTTCTAGACCGGATAATATCTCATTATATGTTTTATTGTCTATGTTTGAAATCTTGTATTTATTAGAAATATTTTGTCTGAAATATTTATCAATATTTGCTAAAAAATTGGGATCTGACAAATCTGGTAATTTCTGAGTATTTTTTGGAATGATTGATTCTTTTTCTAATATTTTTTCTGCAAAATTAGTTTTTTGCTCTAATGTTTTTTCTGATGAATAATTAATATTATGTGAAGTGTTTTGTGTGTCATTACTTGTATCATTTTCAGATTTACTCATCAATTTTTCTATAAATTCTGGATTTTTTTTGATTGTAGTATAAGTTAACACTGAAATAGTAAACAAAACAGCTAATAATAGGTACAAACTCTTGTCTGAGTCAAAGTTTCTTTTTTGTGTATCCTCATAATCTTGGATTGAATCATCTTTGTTTTCAGTAATAGTATTTCAAGCAGTATTATTTTGTGTATTTGTATTTCAGATATTTCAATTATTGGAATTTGGATTTTGATTTGTATTTCATTGATTTGTTTGAAGATTAATATTTAAGTGGTTATTATTCACAAACAAATCATCTCAAGTTATTTTTATTTGTAAAGTGTTTGTAGATGTTTCCCTACTTCAATCGCTCAAAATAGCAGGTCATAATACATATTCTCATTTATTTCTTGCTTTGAGAGTGATATCTAGATTGAGCTGAGTTTCTACTTTTGTTTCAGCATTTCAGTTAATTATTTGTACATTTGTTGAGCTACTTTGTGATTGAGATTGATTTATTATATCAAAATTTTCTATTCATTTTATATCAGTAATTCAAATCTGTGATTTGTCATCTGACTTGACTCCTACTCTGAGATTTATATAGTCATTTATATCAGTTTCTTTTTTATCAATCTGTAAATCTGCTTCAAAAGCAAAACTATTTAGAATTCACAAAAAAAATAGTATATAAAATACTAAAATTCATGAAAATTTGTGCATATGTATTTTATTAGTAGTAAATATTTATAAAATTATATATATCAAAATTAAGAAAAAAGTAAGAAAAATTGAAGAAACAAAAAAATACTCGCGATGCGAGTATTTTTTTGTTTCTAAATATTATTTTATATAAGCTTTTGAGCTTCATTCAATATTTTCCAAATCATTGGCTAAGCTTCATAATAAATCTTCTGTTCCAAGAGAAACCTTGTTATTTTCTTTGTAGTTTTCTATCTCTTTTCTGATATTTTCGATTATAGCATTTGCTTTTTTCTTTTTTTCATCTAAAGTAATTTCAGATAATTTACCTCATAAATCTACGTATTTTTCTCAAATTTTATGGGCAACTTCAAATAAAGTTTCATAATATCACTCTGAATCTTTGTGAAAATCGGCATCTGTAGTTTTTGTATCTATGTGTATAGATAACATCTCGATGTATGCTTTTACAGCTTTTAAATGTAACTCTTTCATATTTAAATATATTAAATAATAAGTTATAATGAGAATAATTCTCATTTCTATATTATTCATTTATTTTGATATGTCAAAAGATAATTATCTAAACTGAGAATAAAAGTCCTCCATTAATGATTTAGTATATATGTGAGATGATATATTTCAATGATTTACTCATTCTAATACATATTTATTTAATTTACTTCCTGATACACTTTGAATATCTTTGTAATCTATTATCTCATCTTTGTTTCAAATAATTATTAATCCTAAAGGTAAAAATAATTCTACTTTATTATTTGCCAAAAATTCCATATTTGTATTCAAAATAGGAAAATCCCTACCGTCTGGTAATTTAATCCAGGTATTTTCATTATCTTGCTTACTAGACTTAATGATATTTATTGATTTTATAGGGTCTATAATAGGTGCGATTACTACTGCAGAGCTAATATTATTATTTGCTTCTCATGTTATTTGCATAGCCAAATATCATCCGAAACTATTTGCATAAATATGTACTCTTTTTCATTTTTCTAGTAAAATATTGATAGAATTTCTGATTTCTTGTAAATAGTTTAATATAGCCGAACTATGTTCTCATAATAATTTATCAGCACTTCTATTATGATGATATACTTCTAATCATTGTTTTTCTAAAAAACTGACTATATCAGGATGCACTTGTAATGAACCACATCATCATAATACTATGACTGAATCATTTGAGTTTGTATTTTCTGATAGGTTGATTAGATTGTTTTTGGATAACATAATGTTTATTTAGTTATATTAATTATTGTTTTCAAGTTGTTTGATTCTATATCTCCATTCATCATAATTTCATGCCATTTCTAGTAACATAAAATACTGAAAATGTGATGGTAAATATTTGAATTCTCTTTCTAAAAGTATACTATATATTTTAGTAAAATAATCACTTTCTGAAATTTTATCAATTGTATATGGATGAAAAATTGATACTTGTTTTTTAAATCACAACTTTTCATAATCAAGTGCTTTTACTCATGCATCTATTTTGTCTAAGTAAAACATAGTTTTTGAATCTGGAGTTTTTTGTTCTATATATTCTCTAAGTAATTGTGTTTCTATGTTTCATTTTTGTCACAAAACATATTCTATGTACAAAACTGCATATTTTTCTAGTATTTCTCTTTGCTCATTCGTATATTTACAATGAGGTGTGATATCTGGGAGTACTCAATGTCATTCAGGCATATCATGGACTTTTCACATTATCGGGAAATTTTGTGGTACTTGAACCAAATTTGGTGTACCAATTATTAATGCATCAGCTCAATTTTTTACATTCATACAGTGTTCTAAAACGCTTTCTGCATAAATACTTGGTATTCAAACTTGAGGTCTTATCCATCATGCTCTTTTTACTTCCGATACTCAATCATATATTTGATAACCCTTCATTCATAATATTTCTGGTGCAAAATCTTCTATTTGATGCATAAGAATGCGCAGTTCTGATTCTTGATCAGTTCTAAATTCTAATACTCTATTTCTGTTTAATTGATTCATAAAATATAAAATGTAATTAATTTTTTTTTATAATATACATATATAATACATAAAGTCAATATAAATACATCAAAAACACAGACTTTTAAATCTGTGTTTTATCTTTTATCCAAATTTCATATACATTTTTATAAATAATGGTTTCAATTCTTTCAATTTTGTATTATAATCATTTCCTGATAAATCTTTTAAGCTATTTACTGCATTTTCAAAGTCAGATAACATTTTTTTGTATTCATCTTTGTCAGTATTGTATTCTTTCAATTTTTGAATATCTGTTTTTAATTCTTGGATTTTGTTGTCATCTTTAGTTGCTCAGTTTTCTACTATTTCCTCCATTTTGTTATGTACAATTAACATATCGTCACTTATAGATTTTATGTTGTTTTCTTGTCTGATTTTCATAATAGTCATTCTCACTTTTTCTAGCTCACTATGAGCGATTTCCATTTTTCAGCCTGTTGAAAAATCGCTTGCTGTAAGTAGATTTATTCATATTTCAATCAGTGTTTTATCCAAATCGGTTGATTTTTCGAATCATACTACTTCATATCATCTATATTTTGAAATAATATTTCACCATAATTCTACGCAATTATTTATTTGTGATTTTGCTTCGTCTTTTGCTTGTCCAGAATTGTACAAAGCTTGTTTATAGATTTCATTAAATTTTACTAAATCTATATCTAATCACTCTACTTTTTGTACTAATTCTTGTGTTTCTCAGCTAGATGAATTAGTTTCTACTGATCAAGAACTGTTTGATTCAGTATTTTGTGATTGCTCAATAGATCAAGAATTATTTAGATTTAACACTGATTTTTGTGTTTCTTGTGGAGTTTTTGAATTACATGAAATAAGCAAAAGTGTAGTAAATAGTATAATTGTAGTTTTTTTCATAGTTTTTTGTTAAGATTAAATTTATAGGAATATAATTATTATTTTGAGAAATACAAGTTACTATTTTCACATATTTATATTTAATTGCTAAAGTTATTTATTTTATTATATTGTTTATATGGTTCAAGTAAAATAATTTAATATATATTTAAAATATGACTAATAAAGTAAAGATAAAAGAGTTTCTAATATATTTGTTATTTTGAATAATTTCTATGTGGCCTTTATGACCTTGGTTTTGAGTAATAATAGGATATTTTACTTACTGTAAAATCCCTAATATTTCGTGTGAGTGATATAATGAGTGATGGATTTTTCCTTTTTGGATATTATGAGTAATAATTGTAAATATTATTTTTCATTTATTTTATAGTAAAATTGTAAAGAAAAACAAAAAATAGAGATTAAAAATCTCTATTTTTTGTTTGATAATTTTTCGTCTATTTTTTCTAAAATATTTTTTCTATCTGCATTCAATTTATCAAAATCAGCTTTGTATGATTCTATTGAAAAAGTAGAAAATCATAATAGAAATTTATATAGATATCTTCTCTTAAAATAATTTGAATACGATATTTTAAAATTTTCTTCTCATTTGATCATAGCCAATTTTTCTCTTCTCATTTCATTGAAAAACTCGTCCATATCAAACAACATACTTGATTTTATCAATCAATCTTTTACTCAAGAAGTAAAGCCAGATTTATTTAAATGATATTCTATTTTTATTGTATTTGTTATGATTTCTTGACTATTATATAAATTCCTTAACTCATTATTTAAAATTGTCATATTTTCTCTATCAAGTTCAAAATTATCTATGATATAATTAATATTTGAATTTGTGATATTCTGAATTGTTAATCAAATTATTATTCATACCAAAGAATTATCTCATTCTAATAATTTATCTCAGAGTTTTTTATATATTAATAATGAATTTATTGCTTTTTGCTGATTTCATTCTTGTAGTTCATAAATAGCAGTGAATAAGCTTGTTCTCGATAATGCAGTAAGTCAATGTAGAGATGGAAAATCCTCTGATATTTCTTGCTTGAAGTAATTATATTGAGTTAACTTTGATATTTCAGTATTTAATATCTCTATATCTGGTTTGTTTGTTTTGTATATTTCTAAACTAGCATTTAAGTCACTCTTCTCACATTTTTTTGTCCAATCTCATGTAATACATAAATAAGTACTACTTGTTTGTTTATCTAAATCTGATAATGTAGATAATTCTAGTTTATGAGTTTCTTGTATTTTTCATAATTGGACAAATCAATTTTCTTGTGTTTTTACTTCTATGTTTTGCAATTTTGTTTCAAATATACTTTCTGGAATAATTGGTTCTTTGTCATAATTGGTAAAATATCAAAAATAATAAATAATTAATATTACAAAAAAAGCTCCATATGCATATCAATAATTTTTGTGAATAGTTTTTTTGTAAAGTCAGTGAAAAAGCACATAAATCAAATATGCCCATAATATAAAAATTCAGTATACTAATATTATAAAAAATCAGTCTGTAAAGTGTTT
Organism: Candidatus Altimarinota bacterium; assembly: GCA_028688895.1. Taxonomy (GTDB): domain Bacteria; phylum Patescibacteriota; class Gracilibacteria; order BD1-5; family UBA6164; genus UBA6164. Next base: position 14,207 of record JAQTXG010000008.1, read on the forward strand.
TGATAAATCAGACCAAAACATATAAATTATATTTATAGAGATTATTTCGTAAATTGTTAGGATGAATATTAAAATCATCATTAATATATTTAAAATCATGTGTTTTTTGTTATGTAATAATTACTTGAGACTAATCTCTTCTTGTGGTTTGCTCATATCTACTTTTTTTCATCAGTATTTTGATTTTGATTTCAGTATTTCTACATTTAAAAATGCTTTTATACGAGCAAATACCTCCCTTCTATCATAATAATTATCATATGTATATTTTTGTAGATTTGTCTGTACTCAAATTGATTTTATTCACATTCTACTTGAAATATATAATGCTCTTTTTAGATGAAATTCTTGAGTAAATAATATTAATTCATCTACTCAAAATATTTCTCTGGCTCTATATAGACTATCCAAGGTATCAAATCATGCATAATCTAGATAAATATCATCTTTTAATACTCAATTTGATATTAAATAATCTCTCATAGAAGTAGGCTCATCATATTCATCTCTAGAATTATCTCATGATACAATTATTTTTTCTATTTTTTTATCTTTATAAGCGTCTATAGCTACCAATAATCTATCTTTTAAAATGTCTGATGGAATTCAATTTTTTAGTACTTTTGCTCAAAAAACTAATCACACTTTTGTTTTTTGAATACTATTTATGTCTGAATATATTTTGTCTTTTGAAAAACTTATTACATATAAGTTTATAGATAATATAATTATTAATAAAAAAATTATTATAATTAATAAATATTTAGTTATTTTTTTCATATTTAGTTTATTCATTTTAGTTGTTAGGTAAATTATATTTATTATTTTCACAAAAAATAGAGTATTGAAATTATTTAAACATCATATCAGATTTCTTTGATTCTTCTATCATTTTTTGTATAAATAAATCTATTTCTTTATCGAAACCTACTTCTTTATTATATTTGTTTTCATTAATATTGTTTATTTTTATTGATAATAAAAATTGATATTTAGCCAAAGTTATAATTTCTTGTTCTGAAAGTTTTTTATTATGAAAACTAAATATTTTTCTTCATAATATATTTTGATACAAAAAATACTGCTCTAAATTTTCGTATTTATACAATGTATTTTTTATAATATTTTTTTCTGTATCATTTAATAAACTACTTTTATCAAAATATATTTCGTAAATATCTGATTTATTTTCTAAATCATAATGGGTTGTAAAATAGTTTATAAATGTGAAAAATTGTTCATTGAAATGTTTCGAATAAAATTCTTCTGCAAAATTATATTTAGTAAGATACATATATAATAATGAAAATTTTCAAATCGCTACATCATAACTAACATGATATTCAAGACTATTGTTTAATAAAATCATATTCATATAATCTGGAAATTGATTTAATCATATGTATTTCCACGTATCCTTTTTTATGTTGTATTGCATAATTACCAATTGACACTCACCACTTCATCATCAATCTGCATAACATATAGGTAAATTTATAGTATTTTTATTTACATATTTTATATTTATTGCGCATCATTTTATAAAATCTGAGTTAGTTTTTGGATAATCTAATATATTTTTAACTTGTCAATCAATAACTAATTTTGTAACTCAATCATTACAAACTGCTGAAGATGGATTATATTCATTTAGTATATAAATATTGTCACTTAGGTGTAACATTTGCTTTCAATATTCTATTTCTATGGTTTTTGGTTCAATTATATAAGTAACAATTTTTAGTAAAATAACAATTAATATAGCAATTATTATGAATCTTATTTTTGACTTGAATGAATTTATTTTACTCATAATTATTTAGGTTTGTATTTACAAATATACTTAGATTACTCAATAACTATATCCAAATAACTCAAAAGTCACAATGCATTTTCTCTGGAAAATTTGGTTTTTGATAGTTTGTTTCTGGTTGGATCTATTGATAAATTGTAGCTTCAAATAAAGCTGGTATTTTTTAGATTTGTATTTGAAAATATAGATTTTTCTAGGTCACAATAATTGAAACTAGCATTTTCTAGGTTGGAATTTGTGAAATCTGTTTCTTTGATTTCTGAGTCATTAAAAATAGTATTTTTTAGATTTACTCAATAAAATGAGCTCAATGAAATATTACAATCTGAAAAACTAAAATGTGATAAAAAATGGCTTAAATCTACAAATTTTAGTCACATGATTTTACTATGATCAAAATCTACATTGTTAAATGTAGTATTTCTAAGTCAGATATTTGATAAATTGCATTTTTCAAATTTGCAATCATTGAAGTTTTTTCATCAAAAATCAAATCCTGAAAAATTGATTCCATAGAAATGAATTCCTGAAATATTATCCATTTTCATTGTTTCTCAGTAATTTTTGTCTGTTATTTTTTGCATTTTATTTATTTTATTAGTACATTTCTATTATTGAAATGAGCATTTTTATAAATTTTTTTGTTATTTTATCTGAATCCAATATAGAGTATTTTCACATATCATATATTTTAGTTTTTTTTCAAATTTCATTTAACAAGAATTGTGGATCTACATAACCATATCTTTCATCGGTTTTGTTGTATGTAAAATTGCAAGTGATAAGTTTTTCTATAGCTTTATCTGAATCATTTATCTTGATTTTCATGCTACTATTTCAGTAACTTGTGTATTCTACTCTAAATTTTGATAATATATGTTTTTTTACTTCTGTTTCTACAAGATTCATTAGTTTTTCCATTTCTTTTCAAAAATCTCAGTTAAATTTTACTTTGGATTTATTTGAAACTTTTTTTAGGTCTTTTATCTGGTCTAGTGTGTTTTTCATATTTATTGATTAAGAGTATTTTAATAATATTACTTAGTAAATTGTTTTTTCAAAGAAAAAATAAAAACACTTTTAAAAAAGTGTTTTTTAAAATCTATACAATAAGAATTTGTTCAACTAAAACTTTGATAGTTTCTAGTGCTTCATTAGTATCTATAGACGTCTCAGTTAATAATAAATCTCAAAATCTGTCTAAAAATCAATTGAAATAATCTTCTGAACTTAGTTCAGAATGCTCTTCTAATAGATTTGATATTGAAAAAGGTATATCTTGAGAAATGGTTTTTAGTTTTTCTATTTCACTTAAAATTTTTCATTCTAGATCACTATCTGTGTATAATAATGCTTGGGACAAGGAGTGCATATATTTATATTAATATGTATTTATGTTAAATTATATTATAATTATTTTTGGATAATGCAATAGGATTTTTAATATTTGTTTTTAAAACTTGTTTTATCTAAAAAGTATGTAAAATATGTACATATTATAGTATAAATTTAATATCAAAATGTGTAAATACTGTGTAAATAAATCTATTTCAATGATAAATATATATCAGAAAAATCTCTCGCCTGATCATTCTTTTTGGGCAAAAAATACATATCCTGGTTGATATTGTAAATACACTCCTACATGTTCAGAGTATACTAAACAGGCTTTGGTTAAATACTGATTTTTTAGATGATGGTTGAAGTGAATATGGAGGATAATTAGATGTAATCCGTTTTCTAAAGGTGGAGATGACTTGCCATAAAAAAAGCTTTCAGATGAAAGCTTTTTTATTAATATCAAAATAAAATCACTCAGATACTATAGGAAACAAAATTTGCTAAAAATGAAATCAAAAGTCATTTAGGAAATTTAATTTCAAAGTAAAATGTGTAAAATACTGCTTCTATCAAAGTTACACTTATTTCTCAAACTGGGATGTATAGAACTCAAGGTAAAAAATAAGGAAATACAAAATACAAATATGGCAAAGTCAGTGAAGAAGCCATAATTCCTGCAAAAACTATGTTTTTGCTTGAGAATTTTGTTTTATCTAGATTTCAATAAATAGAAATCATAAATAGAACAGTTGTTTCTATGAGAATAGTTAGGACAAGAGCTAGAAGGAAGTTATTTATCATTATTAATTTTATTATACAAGTATTTATAAACTATTTTTAAAATAAAAATAGTTAAAATAAAACAAGTTATAACAAATGTAACATTTATAATTTTATACAAATTTGAATCATAAGGATTATCAATAATTATGTCTGCGTATGTATTACTATAAAATAATAATAAAATTAAAACTGTAATTATTTTTATCATAGATTTTTTTTGTTAGTATTTAGTTTATTTTTTCTATTTTTTTCTATCTTAAAAATTAATAATCAGAAAATTAATATTAAAAATATTATTGGAAGTGTTTTTGAGTAATTTCTATAATTGTATGTATTTTTTATATTGTTATTTTTTCAATCATTTTGTATATCAATAGTTCAAGTATTTGTTGTTTTTTGTTTATCTATTGATAAAACTTCTTGATCTTTTGTACCTGTTGAGATATTTTGAATATTGTTTTCATTTTGTATTTCTGCTTCATTGAATTGTAGATTTTCTTTTTGTTCCAATTCATTTCATGTGTTTGTTTCTGTTTCTGCGTATTTATAATTTTTATCAGATTTACAACAATTAGTTTCACAATCAGGATCAGCATAAATCTTATCACTATTTTTAAGACAATTGTAATAACATCTATCATCAAAATCTTTACAATTACTTCATGGAATAAATAAATCAGCATATGTATTTCAATGTAAATATGACATAGCAATTAATAATATTATTATTTTTTTCATAATTTAATTTTTATATATAATTACTTTGATGATAACAATTAATAATTAAAAGTAAAATGAAAATACTTACAAATTATAGATACAGTGCTTTGCTGTGAATAGGGCACTTTTTGACTGATGCTATAGCTGCTTTTGCTCTTACTACAATATCTTTGAATTATATAAATATTGGGATTTTTTTTGTAGATAGATTTGTGTGATTACAGGTGGCTTGATATTTTTTCCTGTATAATTTTCTGGCATTTTTCATGCAAATATTTGTAGGATACTTTTTGGATAAAATCAAGGATAATCAATCATTTTTCAGTAAATCAAAAAATATTGTATTAATAAGTTTTGTATTGTATATTGTTTGAGTTTTGTTTCTAAATTATAGTTATATTTTGTCGATATTAGTTATTTGATTAGCTTCTTGTCTTTTTCATTTGTGATGAGGAAATATATCTTTATTATCAGATAAAAACAAGGCAACTAATCTGTGAATATTTGCTTCTTGATGAGTTTTAGGACTTAGTTTTTGATGATTTAATGCTGTTTACTTCCCTATATTTATTGTGTATATAGTTGTTTGTTTGTTGATTGTTTGATTGTTTATACAGAGTTATAAATCTTATGAAATAGAATTGCATGAAAAAAATGATTATTATAATCTAACAAAAGAAACAAAAAATTTATTAGCAATAATTATTTTTTTACTTTGTATGGTACTTGTAATTCGTTCTGCTATTTGGACAAATTTTCAGATGATTTATATATTGGATAGATGGTTTATTTTTTATTTGGCTGTTGCTGCATTTTTGTGAAAAATAACTGGTTGAGTATTGGAAGATTGTATATATTTCAAGGAAAAGTATTTTGCTGTAACTTGACTTATAAGTTTTGTGGCAATTTTTGTCTATAGTTTTTATTTTCAAAATATTGTTTTATTGCTTTTATGAATATTTTTAATTCAGATATTTGTAAGTCCTATAACCATAATAATTTTTAAACTTCTAAGCGAAAAAAGAAGTGAAATCATATGATTCACTTTTGGTATGAGTTTGGTATTGTGATTTTTGTTGTTGAAGATTACATAATCTATATAAAAAAAGCTTTCGAATGAAAGCTTTTTTATAATTTTAAATACTCCAACTCTACTCATAAATCTTGTAAAAATTTTTCTACATCTTCTATTTTCAGTACAGTTGTATTATCATTTTGCATTGGATGAAATCAAATCAGTGTATCTTTTAATGCTTCATCAAAAATAAATTTAAATCTTATTTGAATTGTTTTAAAACATAATTGGATTGTATCTTCAAAAATAGCTAATTAGTTCTAAATAATTTATTATTCTTTCTTATTTAAAATTGTAAAATTTATTGTTGACTTTTTAGTTATTTTGATTATTATTAATATTATTATTAAAAGTAAATTATGAATGAAAAATTAAAAGAGTATAAAGTAACAGAAGAAGATCTACAAAAAGCAGAAAAATCTATTGATGAAATAGAAACTAGAGATTTAAGTCCATTTGCTTGAACTGTTGCAAATATATGAAGAGAAACTCTTTGAAGGTGTAAAGCATATAATACTGTAATAGATATATTATTAAATTCAGAGTCATATATAGATAGTGGAACTATGGATGAATTAAGTTTTCAAATAAAGTTAGTAAAAAGTGATTTATTAAGACTTATTAGTCAGGATATAAATCCTACATCACACTAAAAAACCCTAGAAATATTTTCTAGAGTTTTTTAGTTATTTTGATTTATCAATAATTCAAATTTTAATAATTTTAGCATTAAATATTTTAAATTATCCATTTTTGTCATTTCTTTATCCATAGGGTAAGATAAGCTAATATCATTTATATATTTTTCTACTTTATTTAGCATAATAGTATACAATTTTTCTTTTTTTACATTATCATATTTAGATAAAGTTAAATTAAAATTTTCTATCAATTTGTTTACTTTTTCTTGGTATTTATTTTCTAGTTTTGATGTTTTTATAGAATTATATAGTTCTATATCACTATCTGATATTTTTGTATTACATTCTCATTTGTAAACTATTTTGTTTTCTCATGCCATACATGTATTTGAAAATGTTTGTAGCATAGGATTACATGGAGCTTTTATACATTGTACTTGTACTTGTGCGCATACTGGAGCGTATTCCATAGTACATACTTTTTGTTCATCTGTATTAATTGATGTTGTAGTTTGAATTTCTGACATCGTAGTAATTGTGTTTTCTTTGTATTTTGTACAAGACCATTCAGGAGTATGATTTTCACAGTACATTTTTGTTCATCACATTACTTTTCAGTCAGTCATAAAATATGTATTACATCCATCTGTTGCTGATTCACAAATATCTCACTTTGCAGCTTCAAATTCAGACATATCAGTATATATTACATATTCAGCATTTACTGACAGACTAAAAATAGAAAGCAAAAATCAAACTAAAAATATTATTTTTTTCATAGTAATAAAATTATAGTAATAAAATCATAGCACATATATAGTAACGAATTGAGAGTAGATTGGTGACAAAAATATTGTATTACTTTTGGTAATTGTTGCAAGTATTTTTTATTCTTACGAAGGTATATTGCAGAGTTTCCTAAGTCAAATTTTAAAAATAATTATACTTATTTATTTTTTAGATATAATTATTCTGTTACATATAATCTGAAAATATTTATAATTAATTAATATTATTATGAAAGAACAATTACATTTTGAAATAGAGATAGATGAATCTACACAAAAAGTTTGGGATACAATGTTAACACTAGAAACATACAAAATATGGACAAGTATTTTTGATCCATCATCATACTATGAGGGAAATTGGGAGAAATGAAGTGAAATACATTTCCTATGATCAGATTGAAATGGTATGTTATCAAAAATAGCAGAAAATACTCTATATAAATTTATTTCTATTAAGCATTTAGGAATGTTGGTCAATGGTGTAGTAGATACTACAAGTGACAATGTATTAAGCTGGATTCCATCATATGAAAACTATACTTTTACAGAAAAGGGTTCAAAGACACTTCTCGAAGTAGATTTGGAATTACCATCAACTCCAGAAGGAAAAGAAATGAAAGATATGTTTGAGTGAATGTGGCCAAATGCACTTCTAAAACTAAAAGAACTTTGTGAATGAAATGCATAAGGAAAAACAGAAAAACTCATTATAAATAATAAAATAATATGGAAATAACTTCAGAACACAATAATAAAATGGCAAAAATACTATTTGCAACTGTTTATCCACTCTATATAACAAAAGTAGAAAAGAAAGGAAGAGAAAAAAAAGAATTAGACCAAGTAATAGAGTGGCTTACAGGATTTGATGAGAACAAAATTCAAGAACTTATCAGTGAGAAAGTTACATTTGAAACATTTTTTAAGTTAGCGAAATTGAATCCAAATGCTATAAAAATAACAGGAGTTATTTGTGGATATAGAATAGAAGAAATTGAGAATCCATTAACTAGGCAAGTCAGGTATTTGGATAAACTTGTAGATGAGTTAGCAAAAGGTAGGTCGATGGAGAAGATTTTGAGGGGGTAATATTGAAAAAAACAGCGAATGCTGTATTTTTGTGTGAGAAAATTAATTATTTACTGAATTGTGTGAATTATTATAATTATATTTCATTTTCTTTTACTAGTAATTCTCAAATATAATTATATTCATCAGTATTAATTTTAAAAAATTTGTCATTTATATATTTTTTTAATTCATTTAAATATAATACTTTTACAAAATTACTTGTTGAATGAATTTTATTTCATGATATAAAGACAACAATCTTATAAATATTTGGAAATACTTGTTTATTTAAATATTTATCTTTTTTAAAAATATCTTTTAAATAAATATAAAAAGCATGTCCAGATCTTTCAATTTGTTTAATTGGTGAAAAAGTAAAACTTTCCTTAGAATTATTACTCCGATTTTTAGTTTCAATCAAAAATATACCTTTAGTGTTAATAAATATATGATCTATTTGAATTGACATAATTTTATCTTTTCATCATTTTGTAAATATTGGTTTATTAAAATGTTGATTAAAATCATTTATTAATATTCAATCAGAGTACATATTTTTAAATTCATTTACTACTTTTTCTTCTCAAATAGCTCAATAATATAATAATTTCAAACTTTCAATTAATTTTTCTTGAGAAATAATAGAATTTATTTTATTTTCAACAAATTTAATTGAATAATCTTCAAAGTTTGACTCAATTAATTCTATCTTATGATTTAATTTTCATATTTTTCTTGATTTACTATAAAGTATAATTTTTTCTTTTATCTTATTTAAAAATCATCCTTTATTAATTTTTGATATTAATTCTTCTAAATCTTTCTTCTCTAAGATAACTTCATTTTTTAAGTCAATTAATTTCTTTTTAGTCTCTTCCTCTCATTCTTTAATTATTACATTTTTTCTAATTTCTAAACTTTTAGATAAAGATGTATATTCTTTCAAATTATTAATTTGAAGTTTATTTTTTAATTCCTTTAATGTTCATGTATTTCATACTATTTTTACCATTTTTTTATTGTTAATATTATATTTATGATAATTTTATATATTTTAACATAATAATTGAAAAAAATGAAATAAGTAATAAAATTTTAAATATTATTGCTTAAATTTTCAAAACAATTATTTATGAATATTAAATATAAATTAATACAATTAAGAGTAAACTTAAGAAAAAAATCAAAATATATAATGGAACACATTATAAAAGTACATATTGATAGATGAAGAAAAATTTCTAAAAATGAAATTTGTATTTTTTGTAGTTCTAAAAATGATTTAACAAAGGAACATGTATTACCTAAATGGACTTTTGGAAATAATCCAAATGATTTTTTTATAACTAATATTAATTTACAATCTCAAAAATATATAAAAACTACAATACCCTGTTGTGCAAATTGCAACAATAACTATTTAAGTTATCTTGAAAAGTACATTACTGAATTATTTTATGATAATTTAAGAAAAACAATTTACAATTTTACAAATGATAATTTTGAAAATATTATTAGATGGTTAGAAATAATTGAGTATAAATTTCAAGTACTTGAAGTAAGGAGAAAATTCAATAAACATAAATCAAATAATTTCATCAAATACATTTCTAATTATCCAATATCTGTTTTTTCCTGAAATGGTTCACCTAATAAAGTAATAACACAAATAAGAAACTCTATAAAAAATATAACAATTAAGTCTAAGGAAAAAAAACTAAATTCATTAATTATATTTAAATCAAATAATAAAACTTTTTTCTTTTCCCATAATTTGAATGAGTATATATTTTTAGATTTGCCCAAATTTAATATAGCATTATTTTATTTCTACGATAAAGAGTTTGTTAATAATATTGATGCATATAATTATTCAATGGAAATTATTGCAAATATTTACAAAAAATAAATTTAAACTTTATAAAACTCAGTTAAAGCTATTTTTTTATCTATTAATTAGATTGAATAATCTTTTTATCTAGAAAAATATTAAATTTTTGAATAAAGGTTGATTAAACAAAACCAGCTACAAGTAGCTGGTTTTTGTTTGTATTAAATTTAGACATTGAGAGAGATTTTGGAATAGTTGTATTATAAATTTGTTATCCTAAAAAGTTCATCAATATCTATATTATAACTTTTTAATAGCTCTTCATCTCAATTATCTATAATCCACCAGTTTCTCTTAAATGATTTTTCAAAATACTTTTTATAATCATTAATTAATAGAACATCTCTAATTATTCCAGTAAAATTTATGTTTTCATTAATATATTTATTACATTTACTTATATAATCATTAGGAAAAATTTTATCAAATTCTTTTATAGTCCTTAATCAAAAATCTAATACTTCTTCCACAATTTCTCAACCTAAGTATATTTCTGGTTTTATTTTATCTTCTTCTATTAACTTCTTAAATTTCTTATTTAAGTATGATGTTAATGATGTAGAATTTATTTCAATATCTAACTCTCATTTTTTATATTTTTCTTCTATATCTATAGAATAATTATCTATTTCTAAAGAAATTCTATTAAATTCTTTATCTGCTAATTCTAAAACTCATGATAATAGATAAAGATTTCTTTGAATTTCATTTGGTAGTTTTCATGAAAATTTATAATTTTTGTCATGTTCTATTTCAGCCCAAGCATGTTGAAGAATAGTTCTAATTTGTATTTCAAATTTAAATCATTCATATTTTTTGTATTCCGGAAGAATTCTTCTAGCTGAATTTAAAGATGCTATATAATGAATAGATTTATATCAAACTTGATTTTTTCATAAAAGTGAACTTTTATCAAGACTATTAAGACTATCTATTTCAAAATTGCTCTTAATTATTTCACATATTTTTGGAATTTCACTTTCCACATAAGAAATAATTCTAATACCTAACAAATCAGTTATTTCTACCAAAGGATTTTTGTATTTTCAAGAATTAACTTTATTTAAAAAACTTTTAATAGTTTTGGTTCTACTAGATATATAATGAAATTCAATACTATTTTGAATAAGTAGTTCTCTTAAAATACTTTCTATTTTTGGTCATAACTCTTCATATTTTTTTCTTATATTAATGTATTTACTTAAGTTTTTTGATTCAATCATATTTCTGTTAATTAGTAATTAATTTTTAATATTATAATTATTTAATATTATTTTAATAATTATTCATAATTAATTGTAAAATAAATACTTTTATATAATATAAAAATTTTATTTCACCTGTTTCATTATATTTTTACTAATTATTATATTATTTAAATCTTTCTATTACTTTTTTTTGTTCAGAAGATAATGTATAAACTCTAAAATTAAATTTAATTTCATCTTCGTTTATTAAAGATATACATGGTTTTATCCATTCAATTTCCTCAAAAGTAAATCAATAACGCAATAATAAGATTTCCTGTTCATCATCTGTTCAATATCTAATGTAATTACTTATAGATAATGCTCTCTTATCTTTTGTTTGCTCATAATATAACAAAAAAGCTCCTGATAAAGGTAAACTTAATGATAATCAAATAACCTTATCAATATAATCATATGTATCATAAACTAGAATATCATAATCTAACTCTTTAATTGTAGATTTTTTTCAAAATAAAGAAGGTGCTCAAACTTGAATATCTGGAATAGTAGATGCAATAGGAGAGAATTTTAGCTCTATTTTTAATTTTTCATTTAATCACTCTTCTTCTGTAATTTCTCAATCTTTAATTTTTTTATCAATTTTTAATCTTTCATCTTTTTGAGTCAAATAGGCATATCTTAATCATACTATTTCTTTAAATGATTTTCATTGTATTTGCCACAATAATATAGGTATTGAGGCACTTAATATTGATTGTTCACTTATAGTTAAGCTATCTCTTCTTAGATGTGATAAAAATATTCTTTTAAAAGATTCTTTTAATTTTTTTCTATTTGTTGGTGATAATTCATAATATTGTTTTGATGTAAGTGTTTTTCAGTTTATTAAGAAATTTTCTAATATAAAATTTATATTATCTTTTATATTAGCCTCTTTTAATCTTTGTACTTGTGAATTTGTTAATTTTAAATTATCATCGAATGAATCTTCTTTAATTGCCTCCACCAAATCTTTTAAATCATCATTTAAATTATCTGATTCATTATCTAAATTTGATGAATTTTCCAATAATGCATTTAAATTAATTCTTGAAGAAAACTTTACAACATTCCTATTATTAACAACAACATATCAAAAATCAAATTTATTTTTTTCAGAAGTTGTTCTTCATGCCCTTCATATTAAATTTTTTAAATTAATTATTTTCTCAAATTCGCTTCAATGAAACTTGAAATTATCAATCCAAACTAAATCAAATGGCATATTTATTCATTGTAATAATGTTGAAGTTGCAAAACATATCTTGCAATATCATTTATTAACAAATTCTTCTACTAAAATCCTTGCATATAATGGCATCGAACCATGATGTATAACTATTCATTTTTCCATCATTTCTATCATATATGATTGTTTTCATCATTTATCTCAAGTTGCTCAAATAAAATCTTTTAGTTTTTCTATAATCTTAATTGAATCTGCATTTGTAATTTTAGAACATTTATCTATATATTCAGAAAATTCATTTAAATGTTTTCATTCATAAATACTATTCTTGGAAACATAAATCAACAAAGTTCATCAACCTAATAATATATTTAATGGAATATTTTCATTTGTTATTATTTGTTTTTCATTTGTAAAAGGAGAAAAAAATTTAAAATTACCATCAATAAAGGAAAGATAAATTTTTCAAACAGAATTATAATTATAACACTTATAATTATAATCATTATTAAATCAATGCTTTAATAATTGAGCCTCAGGATTATTAATAAATGGATGAGTAAAAACTTTTTTGGCATCTGGTATTTTTTTATCAACTCTTCTTACAAAAGAATCAAATGTCATTCATCTTATATACTCTTCAGATATTTGTGCTTCATCAAACAAAAAAAGTTTTATATTAAGCTGATTAATTTGTTTAAATAAATCAACTCATCTTTCCGGAGTTATAATAAAAATTCTTCTTTTCACTTTTAATTTATTAACATTTTCTATAAATGGTAAAACTAATATACTTTTATCATCTTTTACTATATCTAAAACTGTTATCATATATTCTGATATTAATGCTCTAGAAGGAACAATAATTATAATATCTCAATCAGTATGTAATATTAATTCTCTAAATAAGAATGATTTTCATGCACTAGTTGGTGCAGAAAAAGAAAAATACTTTTTCTCTTTAATATTCTTAAACGCACTTGCTTGTATAGGTGTAAATTTTATTCAGATTGATGAATTAATTTCTTCAGAAATTCAATTATATATTTCTTCTAAAATATTACTAGGATTTGAAGTTTTATAAAATAAACCTAACATATATAAAATTCTACTTTCATATTTCTTAAAGAAATTACTATGGAATCTTTTAATATATGCCATTTTCTCAAAATCTGATAAATCAATTGGTCAATATGTATGAATTTTGTTTAAAATTATATCTAAAGTATTTTCTATATCTTCTCAATTAATTATTTTTCTTATTGTCATATTTCTACTCATATTAAATAAACTTCAGGAGAACAAAGTAATGAATCTATATAATTAGAATTCATAATATTATCAAAAATAGAATCATAGTTTGTTCAATTAATTGAAAAAGCTGCGACATATGATTTTTTTCAATTTACTGCATTAAGTGTAGCATTTTCACTAACAAATTTTCTTAAATCTGATAATTCTTTCATATCTTTATTGTCAGTAATAAAAGAAACTATTTGCTCCAATGCTTCTTTATATGAATTTCATCTACTTCTATATTTGGATTCTCAAAAAGATATTAGTTGTGATAATGTTTCTGTATGAAAATCAAATCAAGGATTTCATGATATTTGTTCTTTCCGCAATTCTGCTAAAGGTATAACAATATGAGAGTGTAATTTATTTAGTGCATTTCAAGCAGAATGAGAAATTAAATACTCTCAAAAATCTTTGGTAACATCATTTTCTACTTTTTGAAATATATTGTTTACTAACTTATTTACAGTTGGTACCATTCTTACATTATAAGATGCTCTATCTATAATATCTAAATTATTTATCCAAGATTTATCCATAATATCCGTAATCATTTCATTAGCAATTCATTTTATATCATTAACCCTGACATGAATTATAAAAATTTTTCATGTTGAAACTTTTCAATAATTAGTAATATCAATTTCTTCTCAAGAAACTATTTGAATTTTTGTCATTTATAATATTTATTATTAATTGTACTAAATTAGAGTACTTAATTATATATTTTATATCAAATAGTAAAATTGTCAATTTTGGTGATTTTAAATATATTTCATATAATTAAGATACTAAAAATACCAGGCTCTAAACCTGGTATTTTGATTTTTCAAATAAATCTTGAATTTTATCTTCATGAAACCATAGATGACTATCCATGTAATTCGTATATATTTCATACAAATCATTATTACTCGTATATTTATCTAAATTTCAATATTCTCATAATTCAAGAATCATTGATATTTCTTCCCTATTTTCTTCTATAAATTGTTCAGCTATTTGCCTTATAACTTCATAGATGATTTTTTCATATTTATTTGGAATATTTGTATAGTAAAATGTGAATTATTAGATTTATTTTATAGAGATTTGTTTTAAAAATTATCTTCTTTTAATAAAATATTTTATTAAAAAAATAATAAATAAAATTGGAAAGAATATAAATAAATATATTTTTAAAGACATTTCTATTACTCATCATGCTATAACATCAAGTAAATTAACCATTGGATTTTCTGATTTTGCAGCAAAAGTAACGTTATAACTTAACAAAATAAATATAATAATTAAATATTTTTTCATATGTTTTTTATAAATAATATTAAATATAGTAATTACAATTTTAAAAATACAATTTTTTCTATGAAAAATATTCAATAAAAAATATTTTATCTTTTTTTGAGTCTATTGTATTTTCTAATATTTCTCTTTTCTTATTCTCATAAATCTCAATATTTTTTTCTCTATCTTCTACAATATTTATATTAAATAATACAATAAATAAGTAATTCCATTGAGATAAATAACTGTTTATTTTATCAGGTAGTGTTTTTAAGGATGACATATCAGTAGGTCATTTAATTTCAATTGCTATATCATCAATTACAATATCAGGTCTTTTATAATCTTTTGTTTCTTCTATTTTTAAATTTGGATAATTATTTTTCAAAAATCAAACGAGTTCAATTTGATACAATAATTCTTCATTATATTCTCTTACAGGTTTAAACTCTTTAATTTTACTTTCTAAATCTCTTAAAAATATAGGAATATTTATCATTCTTTCTTTTTCTTTTTTTAATCATTTATATTTTAAATAAATAATTAATGAGATAATTGAAATAAAAATTAAAATAATTATAGGAATTAATGGGATAACTAAATTTATAATATATTCAGTATTTGGTCTTATATATAGGTAATAAACAGAAAATAATGCAAAAATTAATAGTATAATAATAGCATATAATGGATCTAACTCATTGTAACTGGAATAATTATATTCACGATAATAATTTTTCTTTTTGTAGTATTTTTTAGTCATCAGATTAAATTACATAATAATTAATTTTATATTATCATATAATTTATAATTATACAAAAAATCATCTAAATATAGATGATTTTTTAAAATTATATTTGGAGGTGCCAAGCGGGTTCGAACCGCTGTATACGGTGTTGCAGACCGCTGTATGACCACTCTACCATGGCACCAAATCTAAATATGTGTTGTAATTATATAAAAAACTCTCATAAATCAAATGTTTTTTAGTTTTTAATTTATTATAACAAATTTTTTCTGCCCCCTTTCAGGGGAAAGCTTGCCCCGACTTTAGCGGTGGTCTCCGCAGGGGGAAGGGGTAAAACTAAAGTACATTCCCCCTCCTTAGTAAGGAGGGGGCTAGGGGGTGGTATGTCTGAGTTAGGGGGAATTATTTTTATTTACATGCAAAAGTAGCCATAAACTCTTCGTATTTAGATGTATCTTTTACTGTTGTAGGTAATGCCAAAGTCAAGAAGTATGCTTTGTTTTGATCACAGATATGTGCTGTTTGTAAAAACTTTAGTTTTGGAGTGTCTAGGTTGTATTTTGCTTCAAATGTGTACAAAACACTTTTTTCTTCATCTAAGTATGTAAACTCTTTTGAGTCTAGCTCAGTATAATCTAGGTAATCAGTTTGTGCTCATATATTGTTTAGCATAGAAAATTCACTAGATGTCACATAAGTTTGCAAATCATCAGACAAAATAAGCAAATTGTTAGCAAATCAATTTACGACACTATCAGAGCTTACAGCTAGTTCTATTTCTCAGTCTTTTGCTTTTGGTAATATGTTTTCTTTGTCGCTTATCACATACCAACTACTAGGTACTTCTATTGATATATTAGCTGTTTCTTGCTTTGTTAGTCATGATGTAACTACAGGATCATCTGATCAACCACATGAATTTAAAAAAATACTTACAAATATTAGAACTAAAATCTTTTTTATCATATATCTTTACTTAAATATTAAATCATGAAAATCTGGAAATGTAAAATTATTTTATTAAATCAAATACTCATTGTAAACCTCAGCTAAATACTAGTGGAAACAATAGTACAATAAAACTAATAAACATCAATATAAATATTATTATGTATAGATATTTTTGAGGATTTTCAACGAAAACCATTTTTACTAAGAAATATACATAAATCACTATAGATAATACAAGAAGTATATAAATAGTTCAGAGAGTGTTTGAAAATATATCAGAATAATAATTTGCTCAAACAAAATAAAAATTTAGAAAAAACAAAAATGCAGTAACTATAAATGCAAATTTTGCTGCTTTGTATCTCTCTAGTGTTAATGTCTTTGGGTCAGAAAAACTTTGTTTTAACATTTCTTTGAAACTCATACTTGATTTTTTAAAATTTAAAAATATATTTAGTGTCAGTTAATTTATATAATAATATTAATAAATGAGTTTAACACAAGAACAAATTGAAAAATTATCAAAAAATCTGAGTAAAATAAATGTAGATAGCAAAAAAATAGGTGAAAATATCAATGAAATACTAGAATATATAGACCTATTAAATGAAATAGATACTACTTGAGTAATTTCGACTGTTTCTGTAATCGAAACTGAGAATATTTTGAGAGATGATAGCGAAACAAAAAAAATCATTTCTAGAAAAGAATTACTAGAATGTTCTAAACAAAAAATCATAGCAGATCAAATAGCTATATCAAATATAATGAAATAATTCATAAAAATGATAACAGAACTTAGATTAGTAAATTTCAGAAATTTTGAACAATTAAAATTGAATTCTTTGGAAAAAGAAAATTTTATAGTTTGAGAAAATGGTAGATGAAAAACTAATATATTGGAAAGTATCAGTTTACTTTCAAATAATTCTATCACATGACTTAGTTTTGACGAACTAGTCAAAAAGTGAGAGGATTATTTTTTTGTGGAATATTTATCAGATAATTGAAACAAAGTTTCTTTTTCATATACAAAAGAAAAAAAGAAAAAACAGTATATGTTAAACAACAAAAAAATAACAAAAAAGAAGTTTAATCAAGTCACAAATAAGTGTGTAATATTTTCCCCTATTATAATGAATATGATGTATTTATCACCTAGTCTGAGGAGAGATTTTTTGGATGATTTACTCAAGAGTTCTTTTGAAAAATATGAAAAAATAATGATTGATTACAAAAAAATAATCAAACATAGAAACAAAACTCTAAAAAGCATAGCTGACTGAAAATGTAGCAAGGATGAAATAAATTTTTGGAATGAAAAATTTGTAGAAGTAGCAGTATTGATGTATAAATATAGGTTCAAAATAGTCAATTTTTTGAAATCATCCATAGAAAATACTAAAGAATTTTTTTCAGGAAAAATAGAAAATATAGAATTTGTATACAAAACAAAGGTATCTGAGGAAAATGCATGACAAGATATAAAGGATTATTTAATCAAAAATATGGATAGAGATATCATTTTGTGAAGGACAGCAATTTGACCTCATGTGGATGATTTTGATATATTGGTAGACTGAAATCAATTATCGCATTTTGCATCTAGATGAGAGACAAAAAGTATGATACTTTGGTTGAAACTTTTGGAATGAATATTTATAGAAAAAATGACAGAAAAAAGACCTATACTTTTGATAGATGATTTACTCAGTGAACTAGATGATAGTCACAAAAATATGCTTTTAAAAAAGATAGAATATTATCAAACTTTTATCTCTTCAATCAGCCTTACAGAAGATAAAAACATAATTATGATATAAAACTACTATTCTGTAAAGCGAATTATAAAAAATAGTTTCTACTTTTTTAAAATATAAGTAAAATAAAAATTGTATTTTAATATGTATTTATTTAATATGAAATTTACTAAAAAATTAATCCTTTCATTTATAGCTTCTAGTATATGTTCTTTTTCATGAGTTTTTGCTGCATGAATTGATCATTTTGAAGTTAAATTTACTCCAGACACAGCAAAAGTATGAGAATCTTTGGACTTAGAAATAGAGGCTGTAGATAAAAATAATGAAGTAGTTACTGATTATAACTGAACTATACTTATCTTTTCAGAAAGCGATCCTGAAGCTGAACTTCCTAGTCAGCTCGAAGAAAATACTTATACATTCAAAGCTGCTGATCAGTGAAAAATCAAATTTGAAAATTCTGTAATTTTTAAGTCACCTGGTACTCAAGATATACATATATATGATTTAAATGACGATACAGTTTTGTGAGTAGCAGAAGCTGATATATCTGAAGATACAACTGTTAAAAGTCTAGATATATCAATTATCTCTCCTGAGGATGGATTAACTATTGGTGAAAACAGCATAAATGTATCTGGATTGACTCAGAAAAATTACAAAGTAAAGATTATTGTTAATGGAAAAGATGAATTTTCTACTGCTAGTAACAATGACTGAATATATGAAAAAACTATAGATAAACTACAAGATTGAGAAAATAAAATCAAAGCGCAAGTACTAGATGCAAATGACAAAGTAATTTGAGAATCAAAAGAGGTAAAAATCAAAATATCACTTGGAGCATTAAGCATAAAAAGTGTAAAAGTAAATCCTGAGAGTGTGGATCCTGAAAGTAGTTATGAGATTGAAATGCTTGCTAATCCAGACTTGGTTGAAGCTAGTATTATAATAAATGATACAATTGCAAAATTGACTCAAACTAAGGCTTGAGTTTATACTACAAAAATATTATCACCTAAAGAACCTGGAATATATAAGATAGACGCAAAAATAAAAGACGAACTAGGGCATGAAAAAACAGAATTGTGAGCTGCAAGTTTAACTGTAAATGAGTTGAAACTAAATGCTGCAACTGAAGCAATAGAAACAAATACTTGAGTAGTAGAAACTAATACTGGAAAAGTATGTGACCCAAACAAAGAATATCCTATAACTTGATTGAAACTAGTAGAATTAAAAACAAAATCAATTTTGACTTGGGATAAAATAGACTGAGTAGAAAGCTACAATGTATATAAGAAACTTGAAAATGGTGATTTAGAATTGATTCAAAATGTATCTGATGCAAAATTTGAAGTAGAAATAACTTGAGAAGAAATAAAATACGATTATTTTTCTATAAAAGCTGTTGCTCAAAATAATTGTTGACAAGTGTATGAATGAAATTTATCAGATGCTACAAAGGTAAAAACTGGTCCAGAATTAATTATATTGTTATTACTTTCTCTATTCATTTGATGATTTGTATATAAATCAATCAGAAATAATGCATAATATAAAAAAAGATAAATCATTAAGATTTATCTTTTTTTATATTCCCCTGACTCATTCACCTATGAATAATCCACCATTTTTTTTGATAATATCTAGAAATACTTCATACAATTTTGTATCTATAGGTTTTGCTATTTCTTTCAGTCTATTAAATGACATAATAAACTTGTATTTTCATATATCATAAAATATATCATTATTCATCACTTTTGAGTATTTTTTAATCGTTTTTGATAGTAACTCAACAGGCACTCAAAGCTCCGTGTCATTTACTAGTGCTGCTTCTACTAAAGCCAATTCTAGTCATGAAATCTTGAATTCTAGAGAATCAATTGTTTTTATGACTGTATAAGCTGAAAACTTGGAAAACAGATTTATCTTTTTTCAAGCATTATCATTTCATGAAATAGTCTTGAAAATGATTTCTAGATTTCATATCATGATTTTTTTACTTATAGTTCTATTTACTATAAAAATCTTTTCTGGTATTTCAAAGTTTTTCATATGAAATTCTAATGATTTTCTACCAGATATATAATAAGATGCTCATACATAATGTGTGATGTATTTCTTTAACAATTTTAGATAATACTTATCTATCAAATCTATTTTGTTTAGTTTTTTATCATCTATATCTGGTACTATATATACTCATGCTTTTAGATTTATTATCACTCATAATGCTTTCAATTTGTATATGTATTTATCTAATTTATCGGCATATATTTCCTTTTTTTCTGGATCTATGATCTCAAAAATATCATCTTTGAATATTACTTTTCAACACTTTGTTCACAATCTTTGAACAATTTTGTTAAAATCAATCATATGTATTAATTGTTTTTAAATAGCTATTATTTCACTATAATTATTATATAGTTTTTACTATAAAAATCAAATCTTTTTTACTATAAAAATAAAATAGTTTTCTATACTTATTTTTCAAAATATCCTTGTATGCGTTAATACAAAACAAAATAGTTTTTAACAATTTGTATGTCAAGGAAAAAGCAATAAAAAAATCCCAAATGGGATTTTTTTAATCAACTATTCTAAAATTGTAATCATCTGGTACATATGTTCATTTCAAATGACTTAAACATTTTATTATGTTGTTATGCCAATTGAAATCACTAGATGCATATATTGGTTTTTTCAAATTTTTGTTTCAATATCTACTCAATTGACTTACTTCATCGTATTGTGATAAGTATTTGTTATTAAATGTTCTTATCATAGCATATATTCAACTTCTAGCATTTGGAAACTCTCTTGTTGCTCAAGAATCTGTATTTCAGACATTTCATATATTATAAGCAGTTTTTAGATGTTTTCATAATCATGTTTCAGCTAATCATACACACATTACAAACGAAGGATCTATATTTGAGTCTAGGGATTCATCTATCCACATTTGCCAATTATTAAATGCTCATACTGCATATTTACTAATCAAGTATTGTTGTCTCTCTATTTCATCTTTTCATTCCAACTTAAATGTTGAACTATTTTTACTTTGATCTTTGAATTCATATCATCTTCTCAATTTGAAATCATTGTAATATTTAAATTTGTATTTTTCGGGTATTTCTGCAAATCTTATATATGATAAATCTACTACCGTAAATGGGTCTATATATTCTTTATCTTTGAATACTTCAAAATGTAAATGTGGTCAAGTACTCAAATATCCAGCACCATTTGTACCATATGCACCTCATGTTTCAGCAAATACTTGTCATTTTTGTACAAATTCAAATTCTTCTACAAATACATTACTTACATGTCAATATACTGTTATATATCAGTTCGGATGTTTCAAAACTACATATGCGTAATCAGCACTTACAGGTTTTTCTACATATATCACATATCAATCAGCTGGTGCTTTTATAGATGTTCATTGATTTGTTTTTATATCTATTGCATCATGTTCTGAACCAAAATCTCTAGTGTATTCTGCATCATGAAATGTAGTACTTATTCATTTTATTGGATTTACTGGCCACTCAAAGTAATTGTAATCTACTGTTTTTGCTTCACCCAATTTGGATTCTGAGTAAATCATCTTGTTTATATCTAAACATTTTCAAGTCAAGTTTCTAGATTCTGACGTATTTTTAGATATATCTACAAATTCACAATTGTATTTTTTCAAAATACCATCTCTGATAGAATTGAATTTTACTTTTTCTTGAAATGATTTTATTTCTAGTTTTTTTTCTATTTTTAATTTATCAGCTACAAATTTTTCATAAAGTGCTTGTTGTCATTTGGATGCTTCCAATATCCTAGCTTTGAAATCTCTTTTATCATCTAGTGTCTTTTTTTCTATTATTGACATCTTTCTAAGCTCTTTTAGATTTGTTTCTTTGTTTTCTAGTTCTACTTTTTTCAAATACAATTCTGATATGTATTTTCTATGTTTATCTATCAAGTCTTTTCATGTGATTTGAACTATAGAATTGTAGTACAAATCATTTATTACATCTCATATATTTTCTTCGTTCAACAATATACTTTTCAAGTTATCTACTTGCCTATCTGAATAAACTGTATTTCATTTTTTGTAAATATAAGACATATATTCCAATAATAATTCCATATTTTCTGAAATCTTCTTTTTTAGTATTTCTACTGTTTTTGTATTGATATCTATTTCAGATTTGGTTTCTATTATGCTTTCGTTTATTCTTTTTACTCTTATTAGTGCTACACTTATATCAGAATCCAATTGATCAATAGATTCTTGAAGAGATGATATTTTTTTAATTACTTCTTCATTTTTGGCTTGTATTTCTTCCCTATCATTTTTAGCTTTATCTCATATATTGTTATAAATATTCATTTTTCATGATATATTGAAGATATCTGAAAACTCAGACGATATATCTCACAAGTTTGATTCAAATATTAAATCATATTGTCTTTGTTTAAAATCATCCAAAATAGCCCCTTTTTCATCACTCGAAAGGGCATAGGTTAAAGAATATGGCAATAATATAGCAAATGCTAAAAATGCTAATTTATATGTTTTTTTAAACAAAATTTTATTTTTAATAATAAATAATATTTTTTTCTCACGAAGGAGTTTTTATACCATACTATATTTTAATACATTTTTAGGAATAAATCAAATGATTTTTATTTTCTAAAATCTATCACAAAATCTCTGATATGTTCTAGTATGTATTCAAATTTGGCATCATCTTGTTCAAGTAGAGTCATTCTAAATCATTCAAATGTAGAATTGAAACCACTTAGTGGAACAGTACAAATTCAAGTCTGAGCTAAAAGATAATAACAAAATATTTTATCAAATCTAGAAATTCACTCCAAAAATCATCAAATATATTCTTTTATCTCTTTTTCTTTTATATCTGGAACATGATTTTTATTTATATATTCCATATTGAAAGTAATAGATAAATAAAATGCTCATTTTGGTTTTACTAGTGTGATTTCTGGTATAGCTCAAAGTATTTTTTCTGCTGTATCAGCTCTAGATTTGTATTTTGATATTCTTTCTTTTAGAGATGATTTATAATTTTCACTTTCATATATCTGTGGTAAAACATATTGTGGAAGTGTTGTTGAACATACTTCTAGCATTTTAGATGAAAGAATAGATTTTATGTATTGTTTAAAATTTTCATCTGAATCTTCATTGTATACTTCAATCCATCCACATCTAGAACCTGGCCAAGGTAGATCTTTTGAGATTCATTTCATAGAAATACCAGGTATTTCGTCTATAATATCACTTAAAAGCACTCTATCATCTTCAGAATACGTCAGTTTTTCATATATCTCATCAAATACCAAAAATAAATTGTATCTCCTAGCTATATCTACTATATCTAGCAAAACTTGTTTAGAAAAAACTGCTCAAGTAGGATTATCAGGATTTACTACCAATATTCAAACTATATTTGGATTGTATTTTACTTTGTTTTCTAGCTCTTCTAGGTCTGGATTCCAGTTGTTTTTTGGATCTAGAGAATATGTAATATGGCTAGTTCCAGCATGTGCTGCTTCGGCTGAACTATGTGTAGAATATGCCGGATTTGGTCAAATCACTCTAGAATCAAAAGCCAAACTTCTATATATTTTGTTTATAGCGTCTCATAATCAATTGAAAAATAAAATATTTTCTTTTGTGATTTTTGGATTTTTTGAGGCTATGTATTCTCTAGTTTTTTCTAGTCATCTAGTAGGGCAATAACCGTATACTTCATCTAGTTTAATTGCTTGTCATACTATTTGTTTTATCCAATCTGGAACTGCTTCTCATTTGGCTACTGGATCTCAAATATTTTCCCAGTATATATTTCTTCAAAAACTTTGTATTTTTTGAGCTACAGCAACTATTTCTCTGATTTCGTATGACAATTCATTGTGTCATCTATGTAATAAATTTTTTCTCATATAAAAGTTAAATAATTATTTTTCTAGGTTTTGTATAAATAATTCCAAAAATATAAATAAAATAAATAGTAAAAATCATGTAAGTATAGGAGTGGCTCAAAGTATATTAAAAAATATCATTCACACAAAAAACAACGATACAAAAAATCACTGCCTAAAACTAGTAAGTACATGATATACATAAACTCTTCATCTATAGTATATTTTTTTTATAAAATATAGTAGTAAAGTCAAAAATGTAGATACTCATAATACAAAAGTAAATGAAATAGATGAGATTGCTACTACTTTGTATTCGTAGGGATCTAGATAATTGAGTATCAAAAAAAATGTAATAAGTGAAATTACAAAAATGATAAATATAAGTAATAATAGAAATCTTTTTTTCATAAAAAATGGCTGTATTTTATATAATTAATTCTCTGTAAAATATAATGATTTTTTCTGAAATATAAAGTTTTTTCATAAAAAAAGCAAAAAGTGACTTTTTGCTTTTTACATTTCTTTAAATAGTTCTTTTGAAATTCATAACAACTTTAAAATACTTTTTTCAACTCATATACTTATGTCCTTATTTCAATGCTTTGGAACAACTATTCTAATTTTATCTTTTACAAAGATTACATGAGATCATTTTTGTCTAGCTACAATGAATCAATTTTTTTTTAATTTAGCTTCTATATCTATAAAACTATATGGCATAATCTTTTGGTAAAAGAGATAAAATTTCTGATTTTATTTTTCTCTCTTTCTCTAATTCTTCCAAATGTAAATCCATCATCATATCTATAACATTATACAATTCTATCTTTGCTTTTTCTGGAGTATAGTCAAATGCATATAAATCATCTCTTCATATAACTCTAGCTATATATCAGTCACCATCTTTTTCTACAATTATTTGAGTTTTCATAAAATAGTTTGTTAATTTATAATTTTTTTTATTATAACTAGTATGGCTATTTTTGCAATAAAAAAGCAAAAAGTGACTTTTTGCTTTTTTATTGAATTTTTTCCCAATCTGATTTTTGGCTATCGTAGTAAAATACTGGTATAACAATTAGAGTTAAGATACTACTTACTAGTAATCAGCTAATTATAGACCATGCTAGTCATGACCAAACTGGGTCTCATATGATAGTCATAGCTCACAAAACAGTAGTAAGTGATGTAAGGATAATAGGTTTAAATCTAGTGTATCATGCTTTTAACAGTGCATCTTTTAGTAAAACTCAGTTGTTTTTCAGAATATTTATGTATTCTAATAATATTATTGCGTTTCAAACAACTATTCATCAAAGAGCTATTATTCATATCATACTTGTTGCAGAAAAATATTCTCATTTCAATAAATACAATATACTAAATCATGGAAATACTCACATAAATCCAAGCAAAAATGTAATCATGATTATTCACGCAATTCCAAAAGAAGAGAATTGTCATACTAATAGTAAATAAATCAAAAGCAGACTGATTCACATCGCGATTCATAAATCTCTAAATGTATCCATAGTTACTTCCCATTCTCAACCCCATTCTATCTTGTAATTTTTGGCATCTTTTAATCATATATAGTTTATCTCGTATAGATTCCAATCAGTTACACGGTAATCATCTCACAAAAATTCATCACTCATGAGTACTCAAAACAATTTGATAACTGGGTATATCAGACTATTATTTCACATCTCACCATATATATAATCTACTTTTTCTCTCTTATCTGAGTTTATATCATTTCATACAAAACTATATTTTTCAGTCAGGACTGAGTCAAGAGAAATCATTGATCAAGTTGGAGTTTTTAATGTAATATTTTTTAGTTTTGATAAATCATCATTTTCGCTAGTCAATATCACATTTGATACTTCTAGTATGTTTTCGTCATTGATTATATTCAATTCTACTCAATAATTTGCTATCAATATAGCATTTTTTACTTGCTCAGTAGTAAGTCATACTTTTGATAATGCGATATTATCTATATCAAAAATAGTTTTTCTATATGTAGTGGATTTAGAATTGTAAATATCTACCAAATCCAATTGAGTTCAATATTTTTCTATTAGAGTTTGTGCTTTTGATAAAAATATATCATTATTTTCATCACTAGATTCTGATTTGATTTTGGCTTGAAAAGTAGATTTCACTGGTGGTCCTGGTGGATCTTCTAGAAGCATTATTTTCAAATCTGGGTATTTTTCTAATAAGTATTTTTTTAGATAATCTCTAGTTTGTATGACATATTTTTCAGATGAAACTCTGTCTTGTCCTGTCATTTGCTTGTAAACTTCAGGAGAATACAAATTGATTCTTGCTGATAATTGGTTTTCTCAAATCCTTGTACTTCATCATCTAAACATATTTCAGAAATCTCATACATATTCTTGTCAAATGGTATATGATACATCTTTTACTATATTGTTTTGATTTAATTCATCTGTTTTTATAGTTGAGTTTGCTTGTTTTATTTCTGTTTGTCATTTAAAAAAACTGTATAAATCATTTCAAATATCTTGCATCTTTTCAACTGTTTGTCATCTAGGTGCATCTATCCATACATAGATTTGATTTTGGTTTGATTTTGGTAGCATTCTGGCTTTGAATACTCACGCATATATAGGTCAGATAATCACTACAAATAGTGTTATCCAAAATACAGTTTTGAATATTTTTCTATTTCTTTTTTCTCTTTTTTCTTCTCATAGAAATTTTTCTAGTATGTGTACATAGATAACTCTGATACTTATTTTTTTTATGTAGCCCCTTTCTCTTAAATAAGAGAAAGGATTTAGGATAGAGTTTTTCTTTTTTTCTTGTTTTAGTTTTTCTGTATTCTTTGGATTAATATTTTTTACAGTATAATAACTGATCCAAGGATTTATTGTAAGAGCCAAAAATGTAGATATAATAGAAGCCATAAGTGCAAATTTAGGAATTGGTCACATATATTCTCACATCATATCTCATACTGCAAACATAGCTCAAAAAGCTAGTAGTCTAGTCACTGTTGAAAGTATAACTCAAAGCTCTACTTCTTTTATAGCATCTAGTATAGCGTCTAGTTTTGATTTATTGTTTTTTTCTCTGTTTTCTAAATGTCTGTTTACATTTTCAACTACTACTGTAGAGTCATCAACTAGCATTCAAAGTACCAAAATCAAAGCAAAAAGTGTGATTCTATTTATATTTTCTCAAAATAAAAGGGCAAATGTAAATACTGAAAATAGTGTTAATGGGATACTTATAGCTGTATTTAATGCGTTTTTTACTCACAAGCTAAGTGATAATACTACAAAAACAATCACTATACTTTGAAATAAATTTGTCATCAACATATTTGTAGCATTTTTTGCTGTTTGTCATTCGTTTTGTATAACTGTGATTTCTATATCTTTTGGTAATTCTTGTTTTATCTCTTCCAATTTAGCCAAAACATCAGTGGTTACATTGATTGAGTTTGATCATATTTTTTTTCATACTCATAGTAGTACAGCTTCTTTTCCATTGTAAGTACTTATTTTGTCAAGTCTTTTGTTTCCATACTTGATATTGGCTACATCTTCCAGATATACTATATTATCTCAAGAACTGTAAACGATAAATTTATTCAAATCAGTCAAAGTATTTTCTCTTGAGTCTATTTCTATCAAAATATTCTCTCCTCAATCTGAGTTTAGATTTCATAATTTTGAGAATACATTGTTATTTTTTAGTTTATCAAATACTTCAAGAGAGCTTATATTTCTAGATTTTAGTTTTTCGTTATCCAAAGTAATAACTATATCTTTATTTACTCATCATACTACTTCTAGACTTGTAACATTTTCAACTGTTTTTAGTTTTTCTTTTATTATGTTTGATATTTGACGAAGATATATGTAATTTTGTTCTGAATTTTTGTTTAATTCTTTTAAACTAATAGCAAAAGTGATTTGAGATAGCTCATCTGGATCTATAGTTTTTATCACTGGATCTAATACTCAAAGTGGTTTCAAATCCATATTTTCATTCAATTTTTGTATAAGTCTGATTTTTGCTTTTTCGCTATCTACTCATACTTTGAATTGTACCATTAATCCTGCATATCAATCTCAAGCTGTACCATATACTTTATCGATTCATTCTAGTTCCATGATTTTGTTTTCCATAGGACTTACGACAAATCTAGATACTTCAGTATTTGAAAGGTTTGGTGCTTGAACAGAGATTTCAAAAGCTGGTAGGATTATTTGTGGATTGTATTGTTTTGGTAACATTATGTAACTTGCGATTCAAGTAAGCATCATGATTATCACCATTACTAGTGTAAGTTTTCAATTTTTTATGAAAAAACTTGCTAATTTAGTAAACATATTTATAATTTAGTTTTTAAAAAAGGGGAGGTGTTTGTGGAAGCTCTGATTATAGTAAGCATGTTGTTTAATCTTTTGTATGTTATGATAATTTATTATCATGCATTTAAGATGAATTACTTCAGCGCCTTTAAGCAGTTTGGAATATTTTCTGTACCAAATTTTGCAATAATGTTTTATATGTACTACAACAAATTGTATAGTTATTTTGGTCTACAAGTACTACTATATATTGCTTGCATATTTGCTTTGTGGGTATTTTGTATTATCTGGTATTCTTCTAGAAATAAAATTGAGGAAATATGAATAAATTGGTCTGCTATGCAGACCTTTTTTATTGCAAAATTTCTCAATCATATACATTTTCTTTTCAGTCTGTGATGATAGTATCTCATACTTTTAGTCATGATATTTCAGAAAAATCTGGTGATTGTTTAAGTATTTCTATTTTGGTAAATATGGCTTTTCATTGTACTAAAACATAAACTCATGGAACTGAAAACTTTTGTAAAATAGCTATGTTTGGTATAATCAATGCTGTTTTATTGTCTAGTAAATTTGGAATATTTACTCTAGCTATTGATCAGATTTTGATAAGTTTTTCTGAGTTATCCACAATTATCTCTATAGTAGTTTTTTTGGTTAATTCATCTCTAAATACTGGTATATTTGTAACTATTCAATTCATTATTTTATCTACTCATTCAAACTGTATATTTACACTTTTTCACACTTGAAAATTGTTTAATTTTTCAGTTATTACATCTATGTTTACTTTTATTTTTGAATCATCTCAAACTATATAAACTGGATTTCAAGCAGATGTAATTTGTCATACTTCAGAAAATTTTTCTAGTACTATACCAGATATAGGTGATGTTATATTACCATTTTGTATTTGTACTCAGGCCAAACTTTTTTGTCATTGTACTTCTATGATACTAGAGTCCAACTCTTTTATCTTGGCATTTTTATCTGATTTGATACTTTCTATTTGAGCTTGTATTCACTCTATTTGTTTTTGATAGATATCTTTTTTTGATAATTCTTGGCTTGTAGTTACATTTGAACTTGCTTTTATTCTAATCAGATTTTGTTTTGCAGTTTCTAGATTATCTAGTTGCAAATCAATCTTTTTTTCTAGTAAAACTTTTTGCATATTATATTCTCTGTCTAGAGATGCTAGACTTTCTGGAGTAGCTCTAAGTCATACCATGAAACTTCAATTTACTGACATGATACTTGATTCCAATTGAGTTCAATATGATGAAACTTTTTCTCTAAAATTGTTTAATGTATCTGAATTTAAGTAAGTATTTTCTATTGAATTATCGATAGTTTTGTATAGAGAATTTAACAAAGCTTTTGTGATTTCAGCCAATTTTAATCCATTATCAAGTCATGCTTTTATATCTTCATCAGTAGGGGATTTGTTTTCTATTTTTGTTTCGTAGAAAGTTTTGTATTCTAGGAACAAGTTATTTGCTTGTCTAAAATTTTCTTTTGATTGATTTAAAGTCTGACTATTTTTTGCTCAAAGATAATCTTGATAACTATTATTTTTATCCTTGTTTTTTTCTGTAACTCAAAGTATTTCGTCTGAAAAATTGATTATGTTTGTAGATAGTATGAAATAATTTGTGATTACATTTTTTCATGACTTATATAGATCTTGTTTTTTTCAATTGTATATATTTGTAGTTTGTTCTAGTTCGTTTTTGGCTGTTTCTAGCTGAGTCTGTGCTTGTTTTACATTTAACTCACCACTTACTAGTTCTGTATTTTTTAGATTTTCTAGATTGTTTGTGTTGTTATCTACTGATTTACTTGTTTGCTCAATTTCTTCTATCTTTTTTTCTAATACTTTGATTTGTTCATCATATGAAAGTCATGTGAAATTTTTAAGTAAATCTAGACTTCACATAATGTTTGATGCAGTATTGTATCATACTTTTGCATCCAAAGAATCCAAGCTAGCTAATAAATCACCAGCATTTACTTTGTCTCATACTTTTGATTTTAGATATGTAACTTTTCAGTTTGATTGTGTAGCAAGAGTTACTTCTGTGATACCATGTGCATATCAGATATAGCTTTCTTTTGAATCTACTGAACCTGTTTGTACTGTTCATGTAGAGTAAAATTTTTGTACTTGTTTGACTTCTTGTTTAGTACAAGATGTCGTAGCAAATAAACTTAAAATAAATATAGATAATAATATTTTTTTCATAAAAATTGTAAATGGTTATATAAATGGATACAGATAATATAAATTTTGTACTTTGGTTTTAACCCCTCCCTGCTACGCAGGACTCCCCTTGAAAAGGGGAGAAAGATTTTCTTCCCTTTTCAAGGGAAGTCCCGAGGAACGAGGGGATGGGTTATATAAATTGTAAATACTTAACAGCTTTTTTCTTCCCCGAATATCTCTTTGAGCGATGATATAACTTCCAAAACTTTTTCATCACTTATTCTATAAAAAACTTCTTTTCAAACTTTTTCTGAATCCAAAATTCATTCTAGTTTCATTTTTCATAAGTATTGAGAAATCTGAGATTGAGAAATATTTGAGCAAGTAATTATTTCAGAAACATTTTTTGTGGAATCTCATAAAAAACATAGTATAGAGAGCTTGTCTTTGTTTGAAAAACTCTTCATTAGTTCAGAAATTGTGTTTATTTTTGTTGTAAATTCTTTCATATGGTTTATATTAATATATTATAATATGTTAATATATAATATTCAAATATTTTAAATGTCAAATATTTTTTTTAGTACAAAAAAACTGGCAATTTATTGCCAGTTTTTACAACTTCCCTCTTATCCTGATTTTTTCTATATTAGTACACTTCATAGCATCCCCTATTTCTACACAAACTCAGTTTACTACATAGTTTTTGTCTAAACATTGCTCTATTTTTCATTTACCTATTCATGTAAGAAACCTTTTTTCTACGCTTGAATATTCAGCTCAGATAACTGAAAAAAGTGGTCAATTCATCCCTACATCTGTAATTATTCAAGTACCATTTGGAAGAATTAGTTCGTCATTTGTTTGTACATGAGTATGAGTTCAAAATACAAAACTCACTTTTCAATCTAAAAAAAATCATAGTCAGTATCATTCTGCTGTGGCTTCTTTATGAAAATCTACTAGTATAGCATCTAGTTTTTCTCACTTTGTTTCCTCTAGTATTTCTTGTATTTTTATAAATGGACTTGTCACCTTGAACTTCATAAATGCTTCTCACATAATATGAATAACTAATAATTTTTTTCCATTTTTTTCTACTATAGTATATCATTTACCTGGAATAGTATATTCTCAGTATTCTATAAAATTGGCACACCTGATGAGTTTTGAGTCTGGCTTATCTAAATAATCCTTTATTTTTATCATATTATCAAATATATGATCTCATGAAGTCATCACATCTATTCATAGTGCTTCCATTTCCAAAGCATGTTTTTCTATCGGTCATCTACCTGAAGTGGCATTTTCTATATTTACAACCACAAAATCAGGATTGTATTTTTCTTTCAAAGCTGGTAATTCTTTTTTGAGTGCAGCTCTTCATATCCTCCCATATACATCTCAAAATACTAAAATCTTCATATCTATTTATTTATAAATTATTATTCCCCTACTTTTTTAGTAGGGGATGTTTTTCTTTTTTTATTGTAGTTCTCTTTTGTAAAAAGATGTGTATATCATCAAAAACAATCCATTTAGAAACAAGAAATTTAAAATCGTAAACAGTATCAGGTAAACTTCATTTATTTTTAATTTGTTTGCTATTGTTTTATCATCAAATGATTGTAGCTCTAAAACCAATTTTTCATAATAATATGGATTTGTAGAATCTACATATTCTTTTTGATCTTCATTTAAGTTTTTGTATATAGAATAATCTGTAAACATTTGTACATTTTGTTTTATTGCCATTCATACAAATTTGAATGGTACTGTAATAGCTATAAAAATAACCAAAATCAGTAAAAACTTGAAAAATTTAGATATTTTTCTAGTTTTATTGAATGATTCTTTTATATATGTGATTATTTTTGCATTGGTATGATCATAAGTATTGTCTGAAAATACAAAAAATGAAAATATCACTCTATAAAATAAATATACTAGTAAAGCTCAACTCAATGCTAAAAAAATCAGACTCAATATAGAAAAATAATTGAATGGATTGTTACTAACCATTTCATAAACTTCATTTAAACTACCAGAAAACAAGAACAATAATCAAATCAATATAGCGAATGATAGAAATGGTATCAATAATATCAAAAAGTTGATTATCGATAAATTGAAATATTTAACTATTTTTTTGAATTTGAAGTATTCATTTTGTTTTACTGGTAAACTTGATTTATCTAAATATGAATTGTTTACATTTATTAACAATATATTTGAGTAAGAATAAACTACATAAAATATTGCTACTATTAACATCATAATAGTGTTTCAAACAAAATCATTTAAAAGTGAACCTGTAATCATTCATTTTAACAACTCCATCATACTTACGTCAGAAAAAAATGAATATACAAAAAATAGTATAATAATAGGAATTATTGATAAAAATCACAATACTATAGACCAAAGCATAATAGTGATTTTGGAAAAATTCCAGTGAAAGAAATTTTTATATAACTGAGCTACATCTAAAAATGTATATTTTAAAAATGTGCACTTAGTTCACATACTAGTACTAGTAGATTTTTTGTGAGTATGATTATCAGATGATTTATGAGCTAACTTTTCTTCTTTTATCTCAATTTTATCATTTTTTTCAGACTTTTTTGTAACTTTTTCAGTTTTTACATCTGCTAGTTTATCTACTGTAGGTTTCTTTTTTGTAGTTTTTGGTAATTCTTCAACCAATTTTTCTATTTTTGTATCTATTTCATTGTTTTTTGATACTTTTGCTGACTTGGTTTTTGAATCAGATTTTTTAGTAGTTTTTTTTGATGATTCAGATTCTTTTATTGGTTTTGTTTTCAAAACTTTAGTAGTATCTTTTGTATCAAGCTTTTTAGTTTCTGATTTATCAGTAGTTACTTTTTTTGTAGTTTTATTTTCCTTTACTACTTCTGCAGACACTTTTTTTACAGTTTTTTTATTTTTTGTAGATTCAACCATAATTTAAATGTTAAAAATATAATACTAAAATAATATAAAAAAACACAAAATTTGCAATATATTTTGAAAAATATAAAATACATCAAATATATTATAAATAAATAGTTTTAAAATAGATGAAAAGACACGAGATTATATTTTGAGTGATTAGAGTACCACTAGATTTTATCATAATTCTATCAGCTTTTTTTGTTGCAAAAGAAATCAGGCTCTTGATAGATTTAGCTCCTAGATTAAACTTACCAATACAGACTATAGATAACAATTCATTATTATTGTTTGCTTTGTTTTGAAGCATGTTGTATTTATTGGTATTTTCTATTCATTCACTTTATTCTATAAAAATAACATCTTCAAAGATAAAAGAATTACTGGAAATAATTAGGTATTCTTTTTATTGGCTTATGTTTTTCTTGGTAGCGATATTTTTGTGAAAGTGAATAGTTTATGAAATAGAGATTCCTAGATTGATTGTTTTGTATGCTTTTATAATTTGAACTCTAGGAGTGATTTTGGAAAGAATTATACTAAATAAAATAGAGCAAAATTTACTAGATAAATGAATACTAGCAAAAAAAAGACTTTTGATAATAAATAATAAAGAAAAAGAAAAGATTGTAGAAATACTTGAAGATATAAAAAAATCAAACATTTACAAAATAGTCTGATACGCTAATCATATAGATAAAAAAATAGAATGAATAAGATTTATATGAGATATAGAAAAGATTCAAAAAATGTTTGAAGATAAAAAATGTGATGAAGTATTGTACATAGATAGTGACTTTGGTAAAAAAGATTTATTTAAACTATGGGAACTCACTAGGATATTTGGTATAAGATATAGATATATAACAAACAATTTTGATATAACAAAGACCAATACAACATTATCTCTCATAAATAGTATACCAGTAATAGAAATAAAAAACACTCCGCTTGATAATTGGTGAAAAGTGATAAAGAGATTATTTGATACAAGTGTATGAATATTTTGAGTTATTATACTTTTTCCAGTATTTGTAGTAATTGCAATAATGATAAAAATGGAAGATCCAGACTGACCTGTGATTTATAAAAACAGAAGAATCTGACAAAATGGAAAAGAGTTCAATTTGTATAAGTTTAGGTATATGAAATGGAAATACTGTATAAAAGATGCATACAATGTAGAACTAAAGTATGACAAAGCTTTGGAATTTGAAGAAAAACTGATAAAACAAAGTAGTACGAGACATGGTCCATTATATAAGATAAAAGATGATCCTAGAAAAACAAAAATATGAACTTTTATAGAAAAATATTCTATAGATGAGTTACCACAGTTTATAAACCTAATACTTGGAAATATGAGCTTGGTATGACCGAGACCTCATCAACCTAGAGAAGTAAACAAATATTCTTTGGAAGAAAAAAGATTACTCACTATAAAACCTGGGATTACATGAATGGCTCAGGTGAATGGTAGAGAAACTAATGACTTCAAAAAAGAAACTTGATTGGATATATTTTATATAGAGAATTGGAGTGTGTTGCTGGATTTGAAGATAATACTTAAAACATTTAGTGTGATTATTAATAGAAAATAAAAATGTCTTATTAAAATAAGACATTTTTATTTTATTATTAGTTTTTGTAGTAGTATGATTATATAAATATATAATGTCTAATATAGATATTTGTTGTTTTGTTGTTTTATTGTTTTGTTGTTTTATTGTTTTGTTGTTTTGTTGTTTTGTTGTTTTATTGTTTTATTGTTTTATTGTTTTGTTGTTTTATTGTTTTTAGTGTGTTACTTGTCTTTCATACTTTTGAGGCCAAAAGTATGGCAAAAGCCTTAGGGTGGAGAAATTCCAACTGGCTGTATTCTATTGTTTCTACACGCGGCTCATCGCAGTCATCCCCCCTAAGACCCCCGTCTTTTTAATATGGATTTTTTGGTTAGTTGTTTTTTGAATTATTTTTCTTTTTTTTGTGTTATAGCACCGTTCTCTTAAATTAGAGAAAGGATTCAGGATAGAGTTTTTGATTGTTTTAGTGTTTTATTGTTTTTCGTTTTTAGTGTGTTACTTGTCTTTCATACTTTTGAGGCCAAAAGTATGGCAAAAGCCTTAGGGGGGAGAAATTCCAACTGGCTGTATTCTGTTGTTTCTACACGCGGCTCATCGCAGTCCTCCCCCCTAAGACCCCCGTCTTTTTAATATGTATTTTTTGGTTAGTTGTTTTGTGTTTAGTTTAGTTTAGTTTAGTTTAGTTTAGTTTAGTTTAGTTTAGTTTAGTTTAGTTTAGTTTAGTTTAGTTTAATTTAGTTTAGTTTAGTTTTTTATACTTAATGTATTTTTTTATTTTTAGTTTTGTAAATATTCTGAATTATCATAACCGTGTGATACAAATTCAGAATTATACATACTATCATTTTTTATTCTTTCTCCCTTTTCCAAAGGGAGTACCCGAAGGGGGAGGGATTAGAAAAATATACCACATTATTTCCTTAACTTAATGGTATTAACCTAAGACCCCCGTCTTTTTAATATGTATTTTTTGGTTAATTGTTTAGTGTTTAGTTATTAGTTATTATTCATTATTCATTATTCATTATTCATTATTCATTATTATCTCGATTTCTCTTTCGTCTTCTTTTTGTGTTTTTTTGAGAGATATAGTTATGTCTGGTTTGTAGTAGTTTTCTAGTATTTCTGGCCATTCTATTATTATGACTCAGTTGTTGTTATCTAGTATATCCTCTCATCAGATAGCAAAAAATTCATCATATGATTTGAGTCTGTATAGGTCGAAGTGATATACATCATCGTATTTGTTATAATATGTGTATGTAGGAGATGTAATATGGTTGGGAATATTTAGAATATTGTTTATTATGTGTTTTGTAATAGTAGTTTTTCATGCTCATAAATCCCCTTTTAAGAACACTAAACAAGGCTTTGATATATCTATTTTAAGAGATCATATATTATTTATAGAATATTTTTTAATCATAACAAGTAAAAAAGTAGGTAAAAATTTGCTAAATAAGATTTTTTGGTATATAATTAATTCATAGATTTATAAATTAATTTAAATAATATTATGCAAACTTTAATAGAAGTAAATAAAAAAGAAGAAAATGGTGTAAGTATTTTCGAATTCACTGGTGAATTGGATGAAACCAATGCAGATAAAACTTTCAAAACTATATATGATGATATAGGTCAATTTGAAGGTAAAAAAATTCTTTTTAATCTAAGTGGGTTAAAATATATAAATTCTAAATCTATCGGTTATATAGCAGATGTATTTTCTAATATAGAAGATGCTGATGGTAAGATGTATATATCTAATTGTTCTGACTGAGTAAAAGACATATTGGAACTTGTAGGTATTACAACTATTATACCAACTGTAGATACTGAAAAAGAAGCTGTAAGTGCAATGGGTTAATTAGCCTTGACTCAAAAATATTGATAATCGTGAGATTATCTTTTTTTTGTGCAACTTTATTTATACAATAATAAAATAACAATTTTACTTTGTATTTTTATATAACCGTACTTATATAAAATAAAATTTATGCAACATAATTATTTATAGAATTATTTTTTTTAAATTGTCTATTATCTATAATTATATAACTTTAATTATACAAAATATAATTACTTAACTATATATTTACACTTTTGTAATACTATAAATATATAAAACAATACTTTATATACTATTTATTCTTAATTATTATTTTTGTATATCTTTACTTATGCATAAATAATATTATATAAATTTATATAAATCTGATATAAAAAAATAGATAACTATACTATTACAATTATAACATAGTTATCTTTTTATATTTTAGCATTTATTTTTTGTCATTATATACCAATCCATTTAATTTAATCTCAAAATTGCTTAGTGAAAAATCTGCGGCTCTTTTTTCACAATCATCTCTCATAGATAAACATATATCTGGTGATAAATAATTCACTGCTTTGATTATTTCATCTATATCGGTTCAGTCTTGAATCAATATTCAAGTTTTTTTATCTATGATTGTTTCTTTTAATCATCATTCATTTACTCACAAAACTGGTTTTCATGCAGACATACTTTCTACTGGACTCATTCAAAAATCTTCATCTACAGGTATATAGATACTAGCTATACATTTACCTATATAATCTGTAAATCATACATTTCATGGTAAAGTGATAAATTGTATGTTTTTGTATCACTCAGCTATATCAAATATCTCATTTTTTTGTGGATCATTTTCTCAATATATAACAATCAGCTTTTTATCTGGCATCTGCTTAAATGCTTCTACTATTTTATCTACTCTCTTTGCATGACTCAGTCTAGCAAATGATAAATAATAATCTCACTGATTTATATACTTGAATTGTGATAAATCAACTGGAGGATACAATACAACTGAATCTATTCCTAAAAACTTTTTAATTCTATTTTTTGTATTAATAGAGTTGGTTAAAATTAAATCCATTTTTGATATATCGTACTCATACATTTTTTTAAAAATATATGTGAGTATATTAAAAAATGGCTTTAATACTAGAGGTACTTTTTTATAGTAGACATCTTTTAAATCATATAAATATCTAGGTGGAGTATGACAATAATAGATTTTTTTAGTATCTTGTCTACAATTTCTTACTGCACTAATAGAGTCTCCAGAAAATATTACGGTATCATATTGTTTCAAAAAACTAGTATTGAATAAAAATCACCATTTGAGTTTTATATGCCTGAATCATTTTTTAAATATCTCACTTGATACAGAAATCATCTTTCATTTGAATCATTCTTTTCTCAAATCAAAACTTCATTTACTAAAAAATCCAGATGCTAAATCTGCATCTAGTGATTTTGCCATCATTAGAATCAGTCTCTCTCATCATCATTTGTATAAAAAAGTATCATGTAATATAATTGTTTTGTTTTTCATTTTTATAAATATTTGTTAATTTGGTTAAGGAAAAGTAAAAAACTCACTTCTAGAAAAAATATTATGTTTTACTGTTTCATTAGTGTATATAGTTTTGATTTTTCGTCAATATAAAAGAGTCTATAGACTCTTTATTTGCTTGTGTTGGGCATAATCTAAATTTTGGTGGAGTATTTTTCTAATCCCTCCCCCTGCGGGTATACCCCAAGAGTACTTCCTTCGGGGCGCTCCCTTTTAAAAAGGGAGAAATTTTATAAGTGCAATTTTATAGTTTTTAAAACGTCATTAATATTATTTTT
>JAQTXG010000040.1 GCA_028688895.1 Candidatus Altimarinota bacterium
TGAGTGATATGTGTGTCTTTTATGTTTTCCCATGCTATGGCAAATGTGGGTATTTTAAAGAAAAAAGAATGTTTATAATATAAATACAATGAATAAAGATTTAAAAAATATATTAAACAAAACTAGATTAAAAACAAAATCAAATGGCGTAAATAAAAAGTGACCATGTATTATAAAAATATAAAAACCATTTCCGACATTATAAAAAATTAAAGTTTATAATTGCTTCCATTATTTTATAAAATTATATATATATAATTTATAAAGTAAATTAGAATTTTTTATGCATCCAAAAAACGATATAAAAATAATTTATAAATGGACGTGTTATTGAAGAAAACAAAACCCTCTAAAAAATATAACAAATTTACTTTAGCAGCTGAAACTTTAATAAGCTACAAAGCTAGCGATATTAAAGACATGGGCTTTGATATAATAAATGCTCGCTTAATAAACAATATTTATTGTTTGCAACTATATAATATATCGAGGAAGAGAGAGTAGACAAAAAGTGTTTTTGGTTGTTCATAGATTGATTAAAGTTGCGAAGCTTCAAAAATACCAATTGTTGAATATTTGTACAAAAAAAACAAATAAAGAGTTATATAAATATATTAGTTTCTTTAACTCGAATAAATAAAAAAGAAAAAAATTATTAAGATAGAAAAGTGAAACGAAAAAAAAATTTAAGAAAAACGTGTGTTAAAAAAAACATGTAATTTATAATAATTAAAATTAAACTTATAAGTATAACTACCAATACATGATTTGAAAAAATATATAAAATTTTTTTTCCAAATTTTAATAGAATAAAATCTAATAAGCCCCACAGACATAATTATAAAAGGAATGGATATGCTACAAAACTTTCTTTAAGACACCCCAAACTTTTATAATTTTTCAGTTTGTTATGATGTAGCAGCATCTTTATAAAAAACATTGTTAAAAAAAGAAAAAGAGTCAAATATATAACAATATCTCAATACTGAAGTAATGAATAAAATATCAGTCGAAATTGACAAACTAGAGAAATATTATAAAAGCTATTAGTGTGACACATTTGTTAATTTAGAAATTTATGAGGTTTTAAAAAACCCATAAAACTATTTACTTACATATGTTTATGGTCACACGCGCGAATGCTATTTAAAAGATCTCTATATAGATTACCCAATAGAAGCGTGTCAACATAATCGCGAAAAGTATGATAAATACAGACACCTTTGAAGAAAGAAATAAAGTAGAAATTTTATATATGGAAAAAATTAATATGCAAAATCTAAAAAAAGAGAAACAAAATAAAAAAAAACAAAAGAAGAAAAAATTATTCAAGATAAAGACTTAAAAATATATTTTTGGTTAATTTTCTATTCATAACAGATAATTGATTTTATTTGAAATTAAGATTATGAGGTTTTCTTTGATGGAATGCACAATATATGCGGTATTGGTACAACACAAGCAATTTTTGGAATAATATAAAACAAATAGTGTTAAACATAAATGGTATTTTTTGTAATTACAAATGATAGCTCTGAATGATCATATACACGAATAATAAAGCATTTTGAAGATCTAGTCGGTTCTCTAAAAAATAAAGTCTTGCACTGTGATTTGGAGTTGTCTTTGCTAAAAGCGGTCGCTAAACACGCAATCACGCAACCATGTCTTTTCCATTATGCAAAAACAATTGAATCAAAGAAAGCCTTGTTAAATAGGCTATATGCTATTAACAAGATGGATCCAACTCAAAACACGGCTGTGTCCGTGTATTTGTGACTTTGTTATTTTTTAAACGAATAATAAAGAGAGTGGTTATATGATTGCTTAAAAGATCACAAAAATACTTAATAGATAGATATTGATCTTATTAATTATATGTAAACAAATATTAATAAAAGATACTCGATATACTTAAACAATACACATGTTCTAAACCTGACCAATAATATATCAGAAAGATTTATGTTAAAAGTTAGATAGGCGACAAAGCAACAAAAAATACCGTTATATAAATATATTAATATTATCATAAAAATATAAACTAGAGATTTTTGTAAATATCAACATGTATCCAAAATAGAAACTTAGCCCTAAAATTAAAATTTAATTAAAATCGTTGATTTGTTAAAACCAATTGATAATGAATCCAAGTTCAAAGAAATTTTTCAAAGTCATTTGTTTACAAAAAGAGAAAAACTATACACGTACTATGCCAATACATAAGTTGTTGACATACAAAACACCCATAAACTTAATAAATATGAAAGAAAATGGAATAAAATAGAAAAAATAAACGAAGAAAGAAAAAGACTCGAACTGTTGGCAAGATCTAACTAATTTATTCATTAAATGCTCTGCGTCAAGGCGAAGATACAACACAAATGTTGTTTGTTTTTTTGGTTATGTGTGGGTGTTTTATATTGTTTTCTTTAAAACATTAGCTTCATTCATCACAAATTTTTTACCTTTGTGCTCTTCATTCTTCATCGATTTCTTACGTCATCATTATATAATTATTAAACTGTTATAATATTGTTTAGACATTACTGGTTCTAAATTCTATATGGGTTGATTTGCATTATTGTTATCAATATCGAAAACTAATTTTAATTTAATAAAAATATTTTATATTTTTAAAAATAAAGCTAAATATAAATGAAAACAGGCGTAATAAAAAATGATAAAAAACTATGTGAAAGAAAAAATAGTTAATAAGTATAGAGATTTTTGTAACCAAGACATCGATTCCCTCCATTTTACAAACAATATATCCGAATAAATGATGTCTCTTATCAAATAACAAATGAGCTATATGTATAGTACGTGTGGTCTTGTATCGTATTTATCCAATTTTTACAAACAATAAGAGTCTCAAACGAGGTACAGTGAGTTCTTATCGACTTTTTAAGACTATAGATAAACAAACATATCAAACATAAAAGCCATTGTATAAAAGTTAAAATAAGCAAAAACAAACCACGAAATATATAACATACTAATAGAGAAACAAACAGACCAATCCATCAATAGCCACGGAGCTGACCAGAGTTTTGGTTGTGAATACACGAACTTTTCTTAAGACGAAAAAAAAATGCTACAACAATGTCTATAAATAGCGAATACAAAATTAGAAAATGAATAAACAAAAATGTAACTGAACGTATAAACTTGAAGAAACCGTGAAGACAAAAAGAAAAAGATAAGTTGAAATGCGTGAAACAAGAGAAGCTTAAAATAATAATTCGACAAACATAAACTAGGAATAACTTATGCAACATATTATTTCTTTTTCTTTGGTGGAGTTTTTCTCTTACTTTGTTTTTTTGGTTAATTCTTTTTTTTGTTTTCAATATTTTCATTGTTCTTTTTTTATATTTCCTTATTTGGTGCTGATT
This sequence comes from Candidatus Altimarinota bacterium, assembly GCA_028688895.1. Lineage (GTDB taxonomy): Bacteria > Patescibacteriota > Gracilibacteria > BD1-5 > UBA6164 > UBA6164. The sequence goes on from JAQTXG010000040.1 coordinate 3,399, forward strand.
GTTCTGTATTTTATATTATTATTTTTTGTGGGTTTTTGTCATTTATTTAAATAGCTTCATGTGTATTTGTAATTTCTTTTTCTTTTTATATTTTTTTGCTTGAATTCTCTAAGTTTTTTTATATAGCCTTAGTTTCTTCTTGTAATCCAGAAAAGGTTTACCCATCCTTCTATAAAACATGATCTTTTTATTACAAAAAAGTCGAATTAATGCCACGATCTAAACTAAAAGACTCAATTTCCATTTAAGCGTCCTTTTACGTAAGGATATTTTGTTCAATGTTATTTTATTGCAAATCTTTGTTTTTTGGTTTATTGGCACTAGATAAAATTTAATCTTAAACTATAACTTTTTCATTTTCAGAAACGATATCACCTATATTCGATACAATATTTTTATCAATTTTGTTTTATGATTATTACATATTAGGTTATAATTACAAGGGGTGGTCTTCAAAATTTGGAATTTATTCTTTATTAGCATTTTGTTATTAGTTATTGATATCTTTTTATTCTGGTGTTACTGATAAGAAGCGATCAACTTTTTTTTGCAACTAATCACCCAAATTTTCAAACACATCGTTTAGTTTATTAACACCAGTTTATTAATTATCAATATTTTTCCAAGATGGTGTTTACATCAAGAATTAATTGGTATTTTTCTACACTTATTCAGTCACTTTATTATCATTGTTTTTTAAAAGATTATCTGTGATTTCTTATACAAAATTGGTATCTTTATTGACTACTTATATAATCCCACTATTATCATTTTACAAATTAAAAGCGTTTTACACATATGATAAATCGAGTGTATCTTTGTTCCAAATTTTGAAATTTAATTCTTCTAATTTTATGCCTTAATCTTCAATTTTAAACGGCTTTTAAACTTAGAACTAGGGAACGTTTAGTGTTGGTAAAATATTCTTTGGTTTTTCTTTTTTAGAAATAGGTTTTTATTATACTTTTGCCACTTTTATGTCGGGTTTGATATCTTTTTGTGCGTTTGTTGCTACCAATGTATTTTTTGATATTTAACTGTCTACAGGATCAATAAAAAGGCCATCATTTTAAAAACTATTAAGTTGTTTAATTATAAACTCGTCTTATATTTCATTATTTACTTGCTTTTTATCTACAAGACTGTCAATTTAATATAACATTTGTGAAAGCTACATCGCAACTTGGCAGTAAACATCAAAACTTTTATTGTTACTGATAGATTTTGTATACTATACAAGTCGTTTTTGATATTCGCTTTATGAAACAGATTGTGGAGTTTTTTTGTTTTTTAAGGTTTCAATAAACATAGAAAGTTTATTGGATTTTGTCAAAATCTCTTATTATTGCTAACCACGTATATTTAGAATATCTATTTTTTGCTAGTCTGTTAAAGAAAAATCACTCATTTTGTTTAGAGAACTGATTACAGAATAAATTCCACCTTCTTCATAAAGTTTTTTGATCGATATATTCCCGAAAGATGCATTGAATTTACCAAAATTTTATGTTGCTCGTTTTGAGAGTATATCCATTTAAACTCCAAAAATTGCCTGATTTTTAAGATCTTATTACAATTCAACACTAAATTGTGGATAATCATGACTTAAAAACCATTTTCAATATTGGGTTATATCATTACTCATAAAATATTACAATTTTTCAATAATGAATCTTTCATTTCCCGATAATCTAGAAACCTTTTAAAACTCGGGTATATTTTTTACAAAATTCTCATATTCGCTCATAACAGCCTTTATTTATAACTTATAATCGAGTAATTGTCCTTTTTTTTCATTGCAACGATTAATTCTGTTTTAAAATCCTTAAAAATACTAGTTAATTTGAGCTTTCACATCTTTAGTGGATATTTAATCGTCCGATATTCAAAAGCGCCACATTTACCACTAATTGGATGAGTCTACATGCAGAATCGATTTTTTGACAAAAAGCTCATCAGGATCTTGTTCGAAAGCAAAGATTTTCCCCTTGTTTTTTGCTAATATATTCTAAATAAGTAAATACGTCTTTTTTTTTGAATAGCAAAGGCATATTTAATCCACAAGATTATTATTTATATCATTGTTTCAAAAATAATAATATTTACCTGATTTGATGCCCATAAGACTTTATATTTTTATATATTAAACATTTTAAGGCAATACAATATCATTCTATTCCAATTCAGCGTATAAATTAACTTTTTGTTATCATAGCTTTTCTTACTCACTTTCACTTAATTTTTCCATTATAAAATAATTTTATATAGTATATTTACCCTTTGGTACATTTCAAATGAGAAATTTGATTTTATAATTATTTTGTATTCTTACTCTATTTAGTTAACAATATAATAACCCCTTTAATACCTTATAAAAAAAATAGTTTTGTTTTTATGTTTAGTAAATTTAGTTAATAAAACATCTAAATCGTAGTGTGCCAAGTTTTAAAATTATCGACCGATAATTTTAATTTCTTAAATACGCACAACAAAGAAATAATTATACAAAATTGTAGTTGATTTAACTAAATTTAGTCAGCTTAATAAGATTGTGTGTCTTCATTATCCAATAATGCGTGTAACTGATTATACAAAAATAAAAAAAAAAATCTCATCATGTGCCAACTTAATCTTTTTTATTAAAAAATATTTGGTGCTTTCAAGACGTTCAGTATTTCGAGGGTTTCTTGCACTATAGTCTTGCAATAGTATAAATTTATAATGGCTGATTAAGCAAATATGTAAGAAGCTTAATAACAATATTAAGGATAAATTACGGCGTATGAGAAGAGCAAAAAATACAATCCTTTGTTTATTGCTTACAGAAGAAGATATTATATACCAGAAAACAAAGACGGTGCGTGCAATAATGACTTTTATAACATATTGCTGACAGAATCACCTCTCTTTTGCCTCGTAGAAAAAGCACTTGTTTTCAAAATTCCAAAAAAAAGGTCTATTCAATACACAAACATAGAGTTATATTGGCATCTAGAAATGCTAACGTTTTTAAATCATCAGAAATTTTTACCTTTTACAAAATACCCAAAGGAAAAATACACATAAAATCTTTTATAACATCTTTTTCCAATAGAGTATAAAAAACTTATGTTTCAAGAAGACAATCAAACTAAAGAAAAGATTTTTTGATCTCTTTTGCCAATTATACAGGACCCATGAATAAAAAATCTTATTCAATATTAAGAAAATAATGTTGAGAAAGAGCGATTAATAAGACGTTTAAATAACGAATAATACAATTTCCCACTAGAAACTATTAGCGAGAGTGATAAGCAAATATCTCGTTGGCTTTCAAGCGCAAATGCTTGGTTTTTAAAAGCACTAAAGTTAGAGTATGAAGTAATATATTCACAAAAAAGTCTTGTTAAACATTCCATCAAAGTGCTTACATACTTAAATCACTAAAAGTCGATTTAAAAAGATTCTGATTTAATCTAGCTCTGTCAGAAATACATATAAGAAATATAAAACAAAACAAACATAAGCGTATTAGCATCTAATAAAAAACTTAATGACCTTGATACATTGTTTTTATAAAACAAATTTTCAATGAGCCTTAAAGATATATATTATAAACATAGCCAAAATGTAGATAGTAGCTAATGGATCGATACAATCGAGAAACAAAACGCAATTTATGAATATGGATTAAATGAAGAACTGCGATACGATAAACTTATTTAAAAACTTGCAGACGTTCGATCAGAATAATATACATTTGGTTTTTTATGAGCATTTATTGATCATTTTAAATGGAATTCATGTATATTGCATTATTTTTTAATGAACATTGATTAATAACCAACTCTATGCGCACAAAATGCTTTAAACACTCTTTCGCGTTTATATTACGAATAAATATTAATAGGCGTAAATTAGATCGAACTTGAGGATGCCATAATTGAGTAAATGACTTGTGAGGATATATTAAGATGTATTCACTAATATGTTTTAGACGTTAAAAATAAAAATGAAGATATGAAAGAATACTCAAACAGGTATTTTTGGATATATCTATCAGTATAAAAAAGCATATAGACATTGTTTTAAAATAATAAGAACACTCAAACTTTATTATTTATTGAGAAATTTATTTGTGAGAAAAATAATAATAAATCAATCGAAAATATTATTATTACTCGAGCAGAAGATGTTTTTGAGAAAAATACAAATGAAATGGCATATTTATAAATAAGAAACTAGATATCATGTGTTTAACTTTCATCTTTTTTAGAAGCGATAATAATTAAATATTCAACCGGTGATTATAGAAAATATATTTAAAATCTTTACATTTAATGCAATTGAGAGTCTAGATCATATTGCGCTTTAAAATCGCTCGGAGCAAACATAAGTTTTAACGATTTGTTATTTGCACCATCAAAATCAACTGTAAAATATTTTGGAAGATAATCGCTTCAAAATGAATACACAAGGCTGTTATGAGAGCTAAACATTATTTTTTTTGATCTTGGCGAAGATACAGTTTCGATAGACTATATGAGGCTTGTGCTTACCTTGTTTTGTAATTCACATTGATGGTAAGAATTTAGCGAGTTTTAACCAACTTATTTATTTATTTAATCGATGTGAAATCCAAAATACAAGCATGTTATTTTAGAAAACTTTTTAAGGAAAATTGTATCAAGTGGTTGGAGCTAGCAATATACTAGTCGTTTTCATAACAACCGGGAAAGAGAAACGAGAGAGATTATATAATCAGGCGATATTCTATCATTCGATAATATAAAAGATAAAATAAGTGGAATGCATTAAAATGATATTAGTCTTTTTATTTTTTTGATTAAAACTCGAATCGCAACTGACGATTGGGTTTTATGAGTAAGTTTTAAAGTAAAAGATTGTATGAATCCTGATTCTTATCAAAAAATGATAGAACTATTCACTCCCGAATAATAATAAGCAATATAGAATAATGATCCGTGTGAGAATCATGTTTTAAAGGAAATTAATGAGTAATAATAAATGGAAATTAGTGATCAATTCTCACACAATAATTTTAATATTTAGCAAAACACACAAATATCTACAATTGGATACAAATCAAGTGATGTAATGTTAATGATTGATAATCATCGAAGGAATATCGAACAGAAAAAAGCATTTGTTTTTAATCAAGTAAAAGGTTTATAATAGTTGCGCGATTAATATATACAAGCGAGTAATCAACAAAATCCTCAGTCTTGTGAGGCTTTAGCATATAGAATTAGAGCTGATTTGGTATTATATTGATAAGAATGGCGTGCACTTAACGATGAAATTGAAGCTATAAATGAATATTTAAAATAAATGGGCCACGATTTGGTTTAAAATGTTTAAGAGGATCAAAACATTGCTTAATTATGGCAATATTTTCATTCGTTATCAACCCCAACATAATTAAGATTAAAAATATATTTTCTATCATTATTTATTTGTCAATTTATTATGCTACCCCCTTGTTTTGTGGGCTGGTTTTTTGCTTGTTTTTGGTCTCTTTTATGGTTGTTTCATTGCAATAAGATAAATTATCAGCCAAACGATTCGGTTTTTAAAACCAGGGGTCAAAATGCTTTATAAGCTTTAAACAACACGATTAACCATATATATTATGTTTAATATGTGTTTGACGCGTTCACACGACTTATATTTTAGGAAAATTGTGTTTATAACTTTATTCGGACTTCAAATTTTGGCATATATGATTACAAATTAATGAGTTGAATTTATATATAATGATACAGGCAGCCGAGTTAAGTGTATATGTGCTTACAACGTCAGAACAAACTTAGCTAAAGAAAATTTATGAATGAGGATTCCAAACAAATCTAATAATAAATGATAATATAGACGACGATATATAAGATTGGTTCGATGGATATTAAATAGATCATATTGTTTAAGAAGCTTAGTAACTGATGGAATTAGCTGAAAATTAAAGAGAAATAAGATTATTGTTTTTTAATGATTACCTTGTCGCATACGCAATAATTTAATGGTTAGAAAAAACTAATCAACTCAATCTTAAACAAATGAAATATAAGATATTGTTGAACATGACCAGATTTTTTTTTGACGAATAAACAAAAACCGATAATTTGGAAATAATTGACTATTTGCTTGATTAAGCACAATATATCGATTCCTCATCTATTTGGTATTTTTTTTCTTCAAAATATAATGAATTGGTGAAAGACTACTAAAAAGCTTATAATTAAATGGTGACATGTTATGAGCGCGCTAGGCATGAATCATTACAAGCACCGGTGTTAAGCGAGTACTAAAAGCGAATTGATAATTTGAAATAAAAATGTGATAATGAGGATACGAGCGATATCAAAAATTAGGAACCATTGAAAGAAAACAGCATTGATTAAATCTCAAATGAGAACTCAAGCATCTCAAATAAATAAATAAATGAAATCAATAATAATCAAACATAGTTTTTTTAAAAAGAAAGCAAATAGTAATCATAGATAAGTACATATAGTTCATAGTAAATTAACTGTTTAATAAAACCACAAAACAACCCATCTTTTGGCTATTGATTAAATAACAGGGAATCAACCAGATTTTCAAAATCACCTGCTATTAAATCATAAAAAAATCAACCATATAGAAGCAAAACCCCAAATTTGATAAATTCTCTAAAATATTAAAGACCAATGCTCGCTCAAACAAATGCACGGGTCTGTGATTTAGAAAAATCTGGATGTAAGCACATCTTATAGATTTAATTTGGTGGTTGTAAATGCGAAAACGCCTCTTTAGCTTCACATTAATAGACAAGATGTGTCGTGTGTGAAAAAACTAGTTAATAATAGTCTAAAACAACTAAAATAGAGAGTTCAAAAAATTAAAACTTATTGAAACAAGGTGCACAGTCTGATGAAACACATCCCTATATAAATGAACAATAAATCGACAAAAAACACGAAAATATCAACAATCAAACAAAAACATGTAACTTCGTTACGCAACAAGTTCTTTCTATCACCGCTGGTGTTATATTAGCATCATTTATATTTAAAACACAAAGTGTTACAAACTACATCAATCCTCAAAATTAAAAAGTTGTTTATACTATTACACATTGTTAATAAATCTCGCGTCAATGCTTTCTCATGAATATCAAATTGAATATTCGTTAAAATTTTAGCGATATTTTCCTTTATTGTCATAAACTTAGTTGTTGTTGATATATTGAAACTAATTATTCTTTTTTTTTCTTTTTATCATCTAAATTGTAATTAATATTTTATTATAATTAACATTAAGATTTTTATTAAACCAAAGCGGTATTTAGTCTCCTAATGATTGACTTCCAATTAGAAAATTATAATAAGTTTTATTAATAAATGGAGAATACATATTACTCTTTTTGATCTATCATGAAATGAGTTTAGGACATTGAAAATAAGGGCAATTTTATATTCTCAACACAATACAAAGGTCATGTATGATCATATATTTATTATATAGATGCGTTTTCTTTTATTAAATGTAAAAGGCCAAAATAGCTCTTTATTTAAAAGGCCATTTTGGAGTTGGTTTAATGTATTCTTATTACTCGAGAAAATCATAATAGCATATAAACACAAATTGTTATTTGAGAAATTTCTTGTTTGTTTGATTATCTCGAAACCGTTGGAGATTGAAGATTTAGATTTAGTTGTATTTTTAATCGAAATTGGTCTTGTTTGTTGTTTGCCATATACAACCCACCTTGGGAATTTAAAGAAATTGAATTTTGTGTATTTAATGATGGGAACTCCTTTGTTAGTTTTGAATGATTTGTGGAAATTTTTCTTCTTAATATTTGTGATTACTCGTCCATAAGAGAAAATATTGATAATATTATGTTTCACTGCAATATATTGTAATAAAAATTAAAAAAAAATTAAAATTATAATGATCTTGATATTTTTAAAAATTATAAATTATATTTAAACCCCAAAAATTCAATTTTTCATATCTCTCTCGCTTTTATGTTTGTTATTAAAAATAAAATGCTAAAATCACAGAAACGCTGGTTTATATCGTTTTTGGATGCATAAAAAATTATAATTTACTTTATAAAATTATATATATATATAATTTTATAAAATAATGGAAGCAATTATAAACTTTAATTTTTTATAATGTCGGAAATGGTTTTTATATTTTTATAATACATGGTGACTTTTTATTTACGCCATTTGATTTTGTTTTTAATCTAGTTTTGTTTAATATATTTTTTAAATCTTTATTCATTGTATTTATATTATAAACATTCTTTTTTCCTTAAAATACCCACATTTGCCATAGCATGGGAAAACATAAAAGACACACATATCACTCATATAAAACATATACTATGCTATAAGTTTTCCCCATTTCGGTGTAACTAATTTGGTTTGGGGTTTGGGGTTTGGGGTTTGGGGTTTGGGGTTTGGGGTTTGGGGTTTGGGGTTTGGG
>JAQTXG010000009.1:0-52017 GCA_028688895.1 Candidatus Altimarinota bacterium
GTCATAAGTGTTATTTCAGATTTTTTCTTGTTTCTTTCAAGTACTGATACATCACCTGGTGTAATTACTTTTTTTTCTCTTATTTTGTATGTGTATTTTTCTTGTCAGTAGTAAACTACTATTTCATCGTTGTAAACTACTTTATCAAGTAAGGCAAAAACATCATTGTAATCTCATTTTATCCATGGGAAATTTGAAGAATGTCAGAATATAAAACTAGTTCATTCTTGTCATGGTTTAGCACTACCTGGATATCTGATTACACCATTTTCTAGTTCTTGCATAAATATATTGTTCAACTCTTTTTGTCCATCTATATTTCTATTTTTTATATCAACTAGTGGTACATTTTTTCATATTTTTGGTATTACTATTCTGTTTTCATATGGTGTTATTTCTATGTCTAGATTTATATTTTCTTTATCTTGAGATTTTTTCATCTTATTTATAGAAAGTTCAGAATCTATTTCTCATGTTTCTGTTTCTATTTGTTTTAATTTTTCTTCAGCATATTTGTCTTTTATACTTGATGCTTCTACTGAAGAAATTAACGCTTGTTGTTTGTTTTCTAATTCTCATTTAAAAATATAACTTTTTGCTACACTCAAGTAAGCGCTATAGTTTGTAGAAACTAGTAATACTCAAAAAATCAAACTCGAAGTTAAAATATATTTTGATAAAAAAACTATTCCTGATACAAAATTGTTTCTTTTAATTTTTGTATTATTATTTTTGGTAATAACATTTTTTAAAATATCTTCTCAGGCGATTTCATTTTTAGTTGTATCAATATCAGATGTTGAATTTTCAACTGCATTATTATTTGATATAGTACTAATGTCTATTTGAGATATTTCTTGTTCTAGACTCATTTCTAATTCTTTTATATAAGAGTCATTTTCATTTATGTTTTCAATTATAGTGTTTGTGTTATCTGTATTTTCACTATATAATGCAGATAAATCAATATTTTCTAAAATATCTATGTTTTCTATGTTATTTTCTTTCATTTGTTTTTGTTTTTATTTTTTATTTTTACTCTTTTATTTAGAGTTTTTATATATATTATTTTAACATATAAAAAAATATAATGCAAAAAAATGCTTACTTTTTCAAAAGAACTTGAAATATTTGATTTTTTATTTATATTATATGCAGTTTAGATAATTTAGCCCCACTTAAAAAATTATGGCAAAAAAATATGAAAAGAGTTCTGGCTGAATTGTATACCGTAAAAATGGTAATAAAATAGAGGTTCTTCTCTTGAAATGGCTAAATGCGAAAAACCAAGTCGTATATGTGATTCCAAAATGACATATAGAAGATTGAGAAGTAGCAAAGGATACTGCTGTTAGGGAAATAAGTGAAGAAGCTTGATTTTTAACTAAAGACTTAGAAGTTATTAAATTTATTACTAAATTAAATTATACATTTACAGCGTGATATTTGGAAAATAATCCAGTTATAGATAAGGATGTTTATCTATTTCTAGTGAAATATAATTGAACAGAAGCTCCAGTTGTACAAAAAGCTGAAAGATTTGTTTGATATGAATGGTTTACACTAGAAGATATAAAAAAGATAAAAGTAATGTTTGATCTCCAGACTATTATTTGAAGAAATAAGACTTACTTTATATAGTTTTTTAAAAAAACCTTGAGGAAATTTTAAATGTAGTATGTTTTTTATTACTTAATACAAATTTTAAATGATAGAAATTTATAATGATAATTGAGTTATTTCAATTGAAACTAAAGCAAAAAGTGGTATTACACTTGATACTAATACTTTTGAAGTAAAAATAGATGATTTAAATGTAGTGCATCCATGAGAATATGAAAAATCTGGAATATTGTTGGAAGTGAAAGAATATAATAATATATTGTTCTATAGTTTTACTATAGAATCAAATCATTTGGTAATAATTACAAATGATAAATTTGAAATGAAAGAAGAAATTTTATCTTTTTTCTGAGATGTAGATATATTGGTAATAGTTTGATCAAAAGAATCAGCTAAGATATTTGAAAATATAGAAGCTAGACTAGTAGTACCTTTTTGAGAAGGTAAAAGTATATTTTTGAATACTTTATGACAGCATACTGAAGAAGTAGATTCTTATAAAGTAAAATGAGAATTTTCTTTGGATTCAACAGAATTTGTAAATTTGAAGTAAAAAAATAACCCATCCTTGTCCACAGTATACCTCCCTTCGGGCATAAATTCCTTCCCTTAAGTCTAATGGAAGGAGGCTACAGATTTGAAGAATAAAAAAATAACCCATCCTTGAATTTTCCAGCTAAAGCTGGAGACACTACAAAAAGTAGTTTTCAAGGAAGGGTTATTTTTTTGTTTTTAATTATGCTTCTTTTGGTATTACTGCATCTATTGCAGCGAAAGTAGCTTGTTTTCAGTTTGGAATTATTACTGTTATAGAGTCTCAGATATTTGCTTTGAAATGAGTAACTGCAGCAGTTAATAGGTCATAAGTTTGTCATTGAGATACTACTTGGTATTTGTCTTTTTCTTTTACTACCAATCAAGTAATATATGATCTTTCAATCGGTGCAATTTGTTTGTACATCATTTTACCATTTCAAGCAATGGTAAGTTTTAATTTATCTCATTGAACTAGTTTTGATTTAGATGAATAGTTTGCAGGAACTGGATATTTGTTTCAGTCAGATCCTAGCATTTCTTCTCATGTAAATACTCATTCAATTATTTTTGAATCATCACTAGTGTAGCTATTTAATCACATAGTACTCAAGTTTACTTCTGTTTCTAAACTTAGATTGTTGTCTTCTAGTACATCTTTTAACAATTTTTTTGCACTCTTTATAGATTTTTCTGCATTTATGATAAAATCTCTAATTGCAGCAAGTGTTTTTTTATTTTCCATTTTTTTGTTTTTATGTTTTAAATTTTCTATTTCTTTTTAATATATATATTGTATCAAATTTTTTATTATTTGTAAATAAAATTGACTTTACATTTATCAAAAATATATGCTTATAAAATCTGAGATATAGTTACTATAGAATACAGTCAGAAAAAATCATATAGCTAAAAATGGTCAGAAAGGTATTTGGGTGTTAAATTTTTTACCTTTGTTTTTTATTCTATTAATTACTATAAATCATACTCAAATCAGACTTCATACAAAATATGTAAGCATCAATCAAGCGAAACTAAATGATATTCAAAGTATCAATCAAATCATTATAGCAATTCTCAAATCTCATCATCACATCCATGCTCATCTAGAAACAAGTATTTGTAAATAAAAGAATATATATATAGCCAAAGCTCAAACAACTCAATTTAATATAGCTATTTGTCATAAATTTATATCAAATAAGTATTTAAATAAATACAGTAATCATATAGAAGCAATTATTAAAGTGATATCTATAAATTCATGTAATTCTTTTAACATAATCGTATATAGCATTCATATGATGATTATACTGATTATTATTGCTGATATCGAAATACTTATTCAATCTATTCTATTTAATCATTCTGGTAATATATTTATTATATCAAATCCAGGAAATATAGTTTGTAAAGCTATAGTGATGAGTATAATAATTATTCATGTGAGCATTATTCATTCATGTATTTCTAGAAAAAGTATGTCATAAAAAGTGTATAGTATAGTAATAAATCAAATACTTAGCCAGAAAATTAGTTTATAAATTTCTATTCAATCTAGTCCAAATATCAAGTTTGGGTCTATCAAAAAATATCATATAAATGCAAATAAAAATCCTGTACTCATTTCCAAAATAGGGTATACTGCACTTACTTTTTCTTTGCAATGTCAGCATTTTGCTTTGTTTAATATCCATGAAAAGATAGGTACTAAATCAAGAGCGTTTAACATAGTATTGCATTTTGGACAATGACTTCTACCATTTGTGATTCATCATTCTCCACTTTTGAGTCTATATATAATTACTGATCAAAAACTTCACATCAATGCTCAATATATAAAAAGGCATATATAAAAGAAAATATCCATTTTTTGTTTGGTTATGTGATAATTATTTTTGATTATACATAAAAGTAGTAATTATTAAAGAAAAAATAATAAAAAATGTCTAAATTATGTACTAATACAATAAATAATAATAAATGTCAAGTTATTTTTTTATGTTTATACTTAATTATGTGATATTATGGTTATATATTTAATTAATAATATTATTTTATGGAAAACCAATATAAAAATCAAATAGATGCTGTTGATTATTTATCGGATTGAGAAGAGAATGAAATGGATAAAACAGCTAGAATTTTGGCTAATATAAAACTTTCAGAAATGGAATCAAAAATGAAAGCATGAAAAATAAGTACTGAGGATTATGAGGACTATTTTAATGATGTAAAGTTATTGATGGAAAAACAGGATTCAGATTTAAATAATTTAAATGAAGAATTTGAAAGAGAAAAGAATAAGATATTATTGAAATCTGCACAAGAGAGAAAAGATGGTGGAACTGAATCTGTAATGATTTCAGCATTGAAAAGTGGGTTGTATTTTCCATTATGAATAGAGGAAAATACTGCACAAAATAATGAATATCAAAATTTTGGTAAGTGAGTTATTGATGAGTTGCTTGCTTTACCTGAAGTAATTGAATTGATTACAACAAATCCACAAGCTAGAACACAAATCTGGGAATGAATTAAAAATATGAGTTTCAAAGATGTGTATGAAAGTTTGAAGATAAGTGCTGATAATGCATATGAATGATGAAGGGCTACAGTTTTTAGTATATTATTATTGTTAGGTGTATGAGCATTATTAAAAACAGGTAGTAAATTGGCATTAAAAATTGCTAAATCTAAATCTATTCATATAGCTAAAGAATGATGAAAAAAGGCATTTGATACAGCTAAAGAGTCATTGAAGAAGTGAGTAAAAGAGTCAGCGAAACAAGCTGATGAAGTAGTTGAATGAAGTGTAAAAAAAATAACTAATGATAATTTAAAATTGTTAACAAAAGTTGAATCACAAGTTCATGAATTTTCTCAAGCATTTGAAAATGGTATTGTTAATTCATATAAAATTCAAAGATATGCTGACTGAACTACAAATGTACTTGTAAAAGTAGATGGTAAATTTGTATTAGCTACTGTTGAAAATTGATGAATTCCTAAATCTAATTTATTATTAAAAAACTTTGAGGAAAGAATAAAAAATGAGGTGTTAAAAATGCCTAAAATACAAAATGTAGTTAAAGAATGAGCAAAACAGGCTGATGATGTTTTATGAAATTGATCTAAATGAGGTTCTGATAAAATGGAAGATGTATTATGAATAGAAAAATGAGACCATTGATTAAAAGGATCACCAAATAAATGAAAGAATAAATTGTCTAAGCAAAGTGATGAACAGTTAAAATTACCAAAACTAGAAAATTCTAGAACAATGAGTTTGGATAAACCATGAATGCCATGAGATAGAATATCTATTCCTAATCATTGAGAATTTAGATGGTCAGTTAAGCAAAACACATGGATTTGAAAATGATGAAAAACACCTAGTGAAATGGGTATAAAATTGTGACAAGATAAAGTTGTGTCTCAAGTAGTAAAAGAGTGAGTTAACAATACAGTAAAACAATTAACTCATCAAGTAGACGAAGTAGTTGAAACTTGAGTTAAAGAAACAATAAAATCTTCTAGTGATAGAATTAAATCAATATTGACTCAATTAAAATGATGAGAAAAAATAGTTACTTTGAGAGATGCTTTGAGAAATACTTTAAAAGATTTAACAGAACAATTATCTAAGGCAAAACAAGCACTGAAAGAAGCAAAAAATGAATTGAAAGTAGTAAAAAAATGAGGTGATAAATCTCTAATAGATCAAGCAAAAACAAAAATAAATGACTTATCTAAAACTATAGATGAATTAAGCTCATGAATTAGAGATACTAAAAAGGCAATAAGAGCTCCTGAAAATTTTATAGATAGACCTATTAAGTATTGATTAATTACTGCTACTTTACTAGCTGGTCATCTAGAAAGAAATATCAGAAATGAAGCTAGAAATGATGTAATGATTTATTGAGAAAATGAGCAACAAGAAAAATGATCTACAGAAAATGTAAAAACAGCTAATGATTTAGTAAGAGAAGAGCAATCTATTATCGATAATTTAGAGAATAAAAAAATAGATGAATCAAGTAATGAAGATATTAAATGATTAATAGATACTAGTAAGGAAAAAGAACTTGTAGATAGTAAATGATTAAACGAGGCATATGCTTTTTATAGAAAAATGTTAGCTAGTCCTGAAAATATAAATCAGATTCAGACTAAATTAATTGAAAATGGTGAAAAATTAGCTAAGTTTTGAAAAGATTCTAAATTTTGATCAGAAACTTTTGATGCAATTAAATCTTTTCAAGCAAAAAATTGATTAGCAGTTGATTGAAAAGTATGAACTGATACTTTGAAAAAACTATGATTGATAAAAGAAAATCAATCAAGTAGAGATTTTTATAAAAATGTAGATAAAGTTCAAAATTCTAAGAATAATTCTGAAAAATTATGAAAAGGAAATAAAGTAAAAAGTAATAGTGAACTAGAAGAAATAACTTTAGCAAAAGATAATTATAATAATGTAAAAACTGTTGATTTAACAAAAGATAATGATGATTATAATACTGATGATAATGATGCTGTAGTAAAATATGAAAAACGTATTTTATGAGAAAAAATAACTGTAGAAAAAGACTGAGAAAATACAGTTAAGCTTATAATAGATGATCTACAATCTCCTACAATCATTACATGAGTACCTAGATGAAAAGAACAAGCAACTATAGAAAAATATAAAGAATCATTCTTATCGATATTAGATTTGTCTGATTCTCATACTTATGAAGAAATTATCTGAAAATAAAAATGAGCAATTTTGCTCATTTTTATTTTGCAATTCATATTTTATATGTTAATATATCTTTTGATATTTTTGTTCTTACGATGGTATTTTGCAGAAATCTCTATAATTTAAAAATAAATAAAATTATGAAATTGATTTGAGGTAATTTAAAAAAAGTATTCTTAAATAAAATATCTTTTTTGGCTAGTGTTTTATCTTTTTTAGCTATGATATATTTGTTTAATTATTTTGCTAGCAGGGAATTAGTTATATGAAATTTGTGATACAATTTTTATTTGACTGAATTGTCTTTTGATATACTGATTGCTATATTATTTTGATTGTTTGTATGATCTACTGTTTATAAAATGAATTATTTTTCTAAAACTGATAAAAAAAATACTATTTTATGATGAATAGGTGGATTTTTCTGAGTGCTTATTACTGGTTGTCCTGCTTGTAGTATAACTCTGGCATCTTATCTATGATTGGCTTCTATTATATCTGTTTTTCCATTTTATTGAATGGAATTAAAGGTTTTGTCTTTGGCTTTATTGTTATATGTGGTTTATGATACTTTGAAATCATTGGAAGTATGTAAAGTGAAAATCAAAAAATAGTAAATTGTACAATTTACTATTTTTTTTTTGAATAATTTTTAGACTTTCTTAATCTTCTCATACTTTTAAACTTATTTCATTTATTTCCTTTCTTTTTTCACTTACTTTTTTTGATCCAAATTTCAATAATCCAAATATATTTGCTATCAATATGTATAAATCATATACATATGGCATTTTATATTCTAGTTTATTTTTTGTATATCAGATTCAAAATGAAATAGGCATTAGTAATAATATGTATACGTAGTTACTTATATATATATAATATGACAAAATAATTATTGTAGAAGTGATTAATGTAATGATTAAACCATTTTTTATATGATAATTGTATTTTGTATTTTTGAAAAATATGTAAATCAAGTTTATAAATGGAACATATATTAGAAATTTAGCTGGTCTTAAATCTTTTTTAGTATTTAAATATTCTAAATCTTTTTCTTGTAATATTTTTTCATTTTCAGATATTTCTTTTTCTAAAACTGAGAATTCTTTGAATTTGTTGTCATTGAAATAGTTTATAGTATATTTAAATGTTATTTTTAACAATAAATGTAATTTATTTGGTGAAAATATTTCTGGTAATTTGATTTGTAGTAATTCATTTCTAGTAAATAGATTTATTCATATAAATGTAACTAGAATTGTATAGAAGAGAGTTAACAAGTTTGCTAAATTTGAATAATCTGATATATATAGTAGACAAATAAATAATGTAATAGTTATATTTAGTTTATTTGAGTCTTGAATAGTTTTGTTTTCACTATAATTTGGGTAATTATGGTACCCAATAAATGGAATAAAAGATAATAATATAGTCATTTTTTCTCTTTCACTGATATCTCAATCTCAATCCAAGTCCAATATGTTTGTCTTTTTTGTTATTGTAATAGTTTTACTTATTTTGAATTCTAAACCATTTTTTGCTTTATATACTCATAAAATAATCATTGATAATAATCACAAGAAAATTACATTTGCTATAATATTATTTAATCATATTCAAAATATAATAGTTCATGCAAATAATGAATTTGATATAAATATAAAATAAGTGATGAAAAATCATAGATGAATCATTGTTGCAGATTTGGTGTGTCATTTTACAAAATCATTGTTTATATTTGGATTTGTTTTATTGAATAATAATAGCCATCAAAAAAATATCATTAGGTAAGATGAAATAGCATTTCATATTATTTTTTTATTTGTTTCAATATAGTCTGTATAATTTTGATTATTTGAAGAATTATTTCATGCTATATTTGAAGTAATATTTGTGTTTATTTGTTCCATTTTTTTATTTTTATTTTTTATTTTTCAATTATTTCTTATATTGTAACATAAATTTAATTAATTAACAAAAAAACGATGAAATTATCAGAAGTAGTTTTCCATAAATCTGTGTGATTGTGAAGTAAGGAATTACATTTGGATGAAAAAAGTGAAATAGTCTTTGTGGGGAGGTCAAATGTAGGTAAATCTAGTATAATGAATGCATTATTTGAAAAGAAAGATTTGGTTAAAACCAGTTCTAGACCAGGAAAGACTCAAATGGCAAATATGTTTTTGGTAGAAAATAAATATTATTTGACTGATTTACCTGGGTATTGATTTGCAAAGTTGTGAAAATCACTTAAAGATCAACTCGATTGATTGATAAGTTGGTATTTGGAAGAAAAATGACAATATATAAAAAATGTAATTATTTTGATTGATTCAAAATTGTGAGCTCAAGAAGTAGATATAGATATGTATAAATATATATTGGAATTGTGATTGCCTGTTACTATCGTACTCTCAAAAATAGATAAAATAGGGAAGTCTGAATATGGTAAAAGTTTAGAACATACAAAACATCATTTCTTTTGACAAGAAGTGATATGAGTTTCTAGTACAAAAAATATATGAGTAAAACAATTATCAACAATTATAAAAAACTCATTGCTTGACAAATAATAAATTTCAACTATATTCTAGTTCTCATAAAAAAATTAAAAGGGGGAAAATATGAGTTCTAATTTATTTGAATTGAAGCCAGCAACTAATATTCCTGGTTTTCCTATAATCATACCTCGGGGTGATGTAAAAGAGTTTCTTTTGTCTCAGAAACATATTTCAGTTATTTCTGAACCAAAGGAATTTATAAGAGGTTTGATTATTGAGGTTAATGTTTATGGTGGTAGTATACTGATGCTATTAAAAAATGATGAGGCTTTAAAAAGTTGTAAAATAGCTTTGAAACCTGAAACTATGACTTGGTATCAATTGAGATAATATTTAAAAGTGAGCTGTTACAAATAGCTCATTTTTTTTGTTTTTGTATAAAAACTTTACTTTTTGTATGAAAGATGATAAAATGTAATAAATTAACAAATAATACATTATCATGTTTAAAAAAGAAACTGGCAATCTACAAAATATATATATGTCTATAATAGTATTTTTTATAGTTTTTTATGTGCTTTATATTTGAGCTAGTCTTATAATCCCATTTATTATAGCACTCTTATTTTCATTTGCTATTATTTGATTATCAAATTTTTTTAAAAGTTTTAAAATCCCTGCATTTTTTTCTTTTATACTTTCTTTATCGACTTACACATTTATATTTTGGTGATTTTGGAAAATGCTATGATCAAATGTAAATGATTTGATTAGGTTATTACCAGATTATCAAGAAAAAATCCTTATTTTGATTTCAGAATTTTTCAATTATTTACATATTCCAGAACCTGCTAGTTTATCTGATGTACTTAGTTGATTTGATTTACAATATATTTTCACGATTGTTTTAAGTGGATTTACTTCTATATTTAGTAGTGCTTGAATTATATTGTTTTATGTTTTATTTATACTTTTGGAGTATAGATATTTCAAAGAAAAATTGAATTTGATGATTACTAATGAAGTGAGTAAAAAACATATTTTTGAAACTATTGATAAAATAAAGAGAGATGTGAAGTCATATTTTGTTATCAAAACAATTGTTAGTTTGATAACTGCTGTTTTGAGTTATATAGTTATGAAATTATTTTGATTGGATTTCGCAATTTTTTGGTCACTTTTAGTTTTTATATTAAATTTTATACCAAATATCGGTTCTATTATAGCTGTATTTTTGGCATCTTTATTTTCACTTATACAGTTTGATTCTTATTATACTTTCTTTTTGATTATCATATGATTGACTTCGGTTCAAGTACTTATGTGAAATATAATTGAACCTAAATATATGTGAAATAAATTGAATTTGAGTCCACTTGTAATCATATTATCACTTTGATTTTGGTGAGCTATTTGGTGAATTGTTGGTATGCTTTTATCAGTTCCAATCATGGTAATAGTAAATATCATATTGTCTAAAATACCAGCTACTAGAAGTATAGCTATATTACTTTCTGAGAGATGAGAGCTAGATGTAGATTGAGTAGAAAAAATTGAAAAAACTAGAAAAAGAGTATTAACACATATAGCAAATAAATTTAGAAGAAAAAAATAATAGCATTTACTTGGTAATTTGTAAATGCTTTTTATTTGATTTTATTACTAATTATCATATAATTTATTTTACTCAGTTTGAGTAATTTAAAAATAATTAAAAATTATGACACATATAAAAGTAGAAATAGATAAAAAATATAGGGAAGCATTGGATGTATTGAAACAAGTAATTCCAGATGAAAAATGAGAATTGGTTGAAAGTGATTCACAAATCGTAGAAATACTTATAGATAGTTTTATGGCTTTTATTCAAGAACAAGCTGCTCATCATGCACATGATCATGAAGGTGGATGTTGTGGTGGAGGAGAATGACATGACCATGGTCATCATCATGAACATTGAAAAGAAGAATGAGGATGTTGTAGACATTAGTATTTTAAAAAGTGCCTTTGGCACTTTTTTTTGCCTTTTTTGACTTATTTTATATAATATTATTTAATTATAGTTATAAATAAACAAATATGTTAAATATTGACATCGTAAAATATGAAAAAGAAATTTATGATTTGAAGTCTAAAATAGATAAATTTAGACCTTTTTCTAGTATTCAATTAAATAACTTAAAATCATGGTTCAAAATATGATTTACAGCTCAATCAAATGCAATTGAATGAAATAGTTTTACAAATGAAGAAGTGAAAATATTAGTAGAGGATTGAATTACTGTATGATGAAAAACACTAAAAGAAGTAAAGGAAACTCAAAATTTAGCAGAATTAACTGATTCTATTTGGGAATTTTTTGAAACAGATTTCATTTTAACAGAAAAATTTCTTTTAGATTTACATAAAAAATTATTAACTTGAATAGAAAAAGAAAATCTATGAAAATATAGAGATATTCAAGTATTTATATCTGGTTCAGAAGATAAACTACCTAGCTCAAAAGAAGTAAAAAAATTAATGAAAGAATTTATTACTTTTTGTAATACTGACACAAAAAATCCAATATTAAAAATATCAAAAATACATTTTGATTTCGTGAAAATTCATCCATTTGTTGATTGAAATGGTAGAATTGCTAGGTTACTAATGAATCTATATTTAATAAAATATTCTATTTTACCAATTATCTTTCCAGTTGTAACTAGACTAGAATACATACAAAGTTTATGAAAAAATAAAACTCAAAATGATTTTTATAAATACTTTTTATGGCAAACATATGAAAATATGAGTGATTATTTGAGATTTTTTGAGGATTAAAAAAGTGCCTTTGGCACTTTTTTTTGCCTTTTTAAACTTATTTTATATAATACTTGTGATAATTTTTAAGGATTAAATAAATGATGAAATGTTTTAGGAAATAAGCTTGATTTGTTTTTTGTATTATTTCATTATTTATTCCATATATTATTTATTTTTATATTTTAAACAGATTTTATTTATGATAGGATTATCAGATAAAAATGCTACTAAAATAACTCCACTGAAAAAGAGTTATAGTATAGAAGGGAAAAATTATATTTTTGAAACTGGTAAGCTAGGTTTGCTTACAAATGGTGCTGTGATGATGAGTGATGATTTGGACAATGTAATGTTTACTACTGCATGATTTAAGACTGAGTGATTGAATACTCAAGCAGATTTTTTTCCACTGGTAGTAGATTATGTAGAAAAATTTTATGCTACATGATTGATAGGATGAAATAGATTTCAAAGAAGAGAAGGTAGACCTACTGATAGTGCTACACTTATAGCTAGACTAATAGATAGACCGATCAGACCTATGTTTCCAAAGGGTATTATAAATGATACTCAGATACTTGTAAATGTCTTGTCTGCTACTGGAGAAAAAGACTTAGGTACTTGGTGAATAACTAGTAGTTCTCTAGCACTTATGATGACTTGAGCACCTTTTGAGGGGCCTGTTGCATGAGTAAAAGTGATTACTACTACTGATGGTAAATTTATATTTGATCCATCTGTGGAAGAAGAAGATAATGCTAGATTGAGTTTAGTAGTTGCTGGTACATTGGATGCTATTACTATGGTAGAAGCAGGTGGTCATGAAGTGAGTGATGAAGAAATGATGACATGACTTGAATATGCACATAAAATAATAAAAGACTTTTGTAATGCTCAAATCGACTATATAGAGGATTATAAAAAACAATTTGGTATTCCAGAAATAGTAGCTACATACAATAATCCTGATGTTTCTATGTATGAATTGGTTAGAGAATTTTTAACTGAAGAAAAATTGGAAACTTTGTATGAAAAATGAAAAAAAGAATTTCAGTATGAATTGAATAACTTGGATTTGATTACAAAAGAATATTTTAGAGAAAAATGATTATTTGTAGAAAAAGTAGATACAATAAGAGATGTTTGTAGTTTGGAAGAATGACAATCTTGTGTAGATGAAGGTTCTATTTGAGCTTTGGTTTACAAGAGAGTAAAAGAAGTGATGAGAAAAAATGTACTTGTAAATAGTAAGAGATTAGACGGTAGAAAATTGGACGAAGTGAGAGAAGTTATTTGAGAAACAGGATTATTACCTAGAACTCATGGTTCTGCATTGTTTCAAAGAGGTATGACTCAAGCATTGTCAATTGTGACTTTGTGAGGACCTGATGATGCTCTTACATTGGAATGAATGATGCCAGAATCTAGTAAGAGATATTTTCATCAATACAATTTTCCACCATATTCAGTAGGAGAAGTGAGGATGATGAGATGAGTAGGTAGAAGAGAAATAGGACATTGAGCATTGGCTGAGAGAGCATTGGTTCCAGTATTACCTGATGTGAAAGATTTTCCATATACTATGAGAGTGGTTTCAGAAATAACTACTTGTAATGGATCTTCATCTATGGCTTCTGTTTGTGGTTCTACTATGAGTTTGATGCATGCAGGAGTACCTATAAAAGCTCCAGTTGCTTGAGTAGCTATGTGAATGATTTATGATGACAATACAGGTGATTACAAGATATTATCTGATATACAAGCACAAGAAGATTTCCTATGAGATATGGATTTCAAATTGGCTAGAACTTGAAATGGTATAACAGCTATGCAATTAGATGTAAAAATCAAATGATTAAAAATGCAAGTATTTAGAGATGCATTTAGCCAATGAAAAGAAGCTACAGATTATATATTATCTAAAATGCTTGAAGTGCAACCTAGTGTAAATACTGAGTTGTCAAAATACGCTCCATTAATAATGACTATGGAAATACCTGTAGACAAAATCAGAGCTATTATAGGTAAATGATGAGAAAATGTACAAAGACTAGAAGCTGAATATGATGTAAGAATATCAATAGCAGATGATGGTATAACTACTATAACTGCTAGAAATCAAGAATGATGACAAAAAGCAATCTCTGAAATAAAGGAAATGCTTTGGATACCAGATGTATGATACAAATGAGTATGAAAAATAGTAAAAATAATAGATGGTACATGAGCAATAGTAGAATTTAGATGACAAACAGGGATGATACATATATCTAAACTAGCAGCTACTAGAGTAGTAAAAGTAGAAGATGTAGTAAATTTGTGAGATATGGTTGAGTTTGAGATAATTCAAGTAGATACTGCGAAATGAAAAATAAGTTTGAAAAAGAAATTTGATGAAATAGTAAAAAAAGTAGAAGTAGTTAAAAAAGAAGATTCAACTAATAATGTAGAAAAAAAATCTGATTTAAAAACTGAGGAAAATATTATTGATAATTTATAATATGGAGAATAATTTAGAACAATTTAGAAAAGTAGATTTATTAGTATTATTTAAAAATTTGAAACCATCATTGAAGTTTAATTCTGAAAGAAATATTTTGGAATTAAATAAATTAATAAAATGATTTTTAGATAAAGTAGAAGAGTCTAATGATGATTTGCAAATGGTTTATTTGTCTATAGAAATATCAAATAGCAATATAAACGATAAAATGAAGGTAAAATTGTTAAAAGATTTGAATATAATAATGTATAAACTTCATAATAATAAAGTTTTAAAGGCTGAATTAGAAGAAATTTGAATGGCTGTGCAGGGAATTCTTTAATTTTTAAGTGATTTAATATATAATATGTCTGAAAATATTATAGTTGTAGATGAGTTTGATAATCAGATTTGAGAATGAGAAAAAATGGATGTTCATAAAAAAGCTCTATTGCATAGAGCTTTTTCTATCTTGATTTTCAATTCAAAATGAGAACTTATGCTTCAACAAAGAGATTTATGAAAATATCATTCTTGATGAAAATGGACAAATACTTGTTGTAGTCATCCTAGAGTATGAGAGTCTATTAATAATGCAATTCATAGGAGACTAGTAGAAGAGATGTGATTTGATACATATTTATCAAAAAAAACTGAGTTTGTATACAATGTGAAATTGGATAATGAATTAACTGAACATGAATATTTACATGTGTTTACTTGATTATATAACGATGAACCAAGTTTGAATAGGGAAGAAGCTATGGATTGGAAATGGATATCTATAAGTGATTTGAAATCTGATATACAAAAAAATCCTGACAATTATACAAAATGGTTTTATATAATAGTCAGAGATTATTTTGATAGAGTTTTTTAATAAAAATAAAATAAACATTAAATAACCCTAAGCTCGAATCCTTTCCCTTAATACTAAGGCAAGGGGCTACAAATAAATTAACTGTAGCCTCCCCAGCTTAAGCTGGGGAATTCAAGGATGGGTTATTTTGTGTTTATTTAAGAGAGAGGTTATTTTTTTATTTTTGTAAAATATAACCTTTGTTTACTAGTGTTTTTAATTTGAAATCATCTCAAAGCTTTTTTCTCAATTTTGATACTGTTACATTGATATTATTATCAGTTATTTTAGTTAAGTCATATTCTCACCAAACTGAATTGATTAATTGTTCTTTAGATATAAGTTTTCATACATTGAATAGTAAAAATTCTGCCAATTTAAGCTCTGCAGGTGTTAAATCTATTTCTATTCAATCTTTTTTTATTTTTTTATTTTTTATATCATAAATGAAACCATTGTATGATGCTTTTGAATTTCATGATACTTTGTAGCTTCTTCTCAGTAATGCTCTTATTCTAGCTATTAATTCTTCTGCTGTAAATGGTTTTGCTAGGTAATCATCTGCTCATAAATCTAATCAGTATATTTTTCTTTCAGCATCTGTATATCAAGACGTAATTATTATTGGAGAATTTATGTCTTTATCCTCTCTCAAGTATTTAATTATGTCAAAACCATTTCAGTCTCTCAGAGATATATCTATTACATATAAATCTGATTCTATAGAACTTTGGTTTATAAAATCATTATAACTGTTTATAATTTTTGTATTAAATCAGTTTTTTAGTAATTTTTTTGATATATTATTAGATAATACTTTTTCGTCTTCTATAATTGTTATATACATATTTAAATTTGAGAGTTAGCTTGTAATATTTTTATATTTTCTTCTTTGTTACTAAAAAATCATTGAAAATATTTTATTCATAATATATTTTTTGCAAAATGTAACATATCCATGTCTTCTATCCATTCTGCTACTATTTTTACTCATCTATTAGATATTTTTGAGAATATTTGTTTTAATTCTAAAAATCATTTTCCAAATATAGAATATGCTGTTTTATATATGCTATAAAATGATTGTAACATTTTTCAGTCTATTTTTATCATATCTAGATTATTTCATGCGTAATTTAGATTTTTTATTACGTCTTCTAGAGTAACTTTTTCTGATAATATATCATCCAATGCTATATCAAATCAGTGATTTTTTAATTTTACAATTTTTTCTTTAAATTCTTGAGTATTAGGTAATTTTTCATTTTCAAGTATTTCAAATATAATCTTTTGTTTTGATAAATCAATATTATATTTTTCTTTTAGTGTTTTAATTATTTTAAAGAAATTTTCATTTTCTATGTCTTTTACTTCTACATTTATTGATATTGTACCAC
The DNA here is from genome assembly GCA_028688895.1 of Candidatus Altimarinota bacterium. Taxonomy (GTDB): domain Bacteria; phylum Patescibacteriota; class Gracilibacteria; order BD1-5; family UBA6164; genus UBA6164. The sequence goes on from JAQTXG010000009.1 coordinate 16,955, forward strand.
TTGTATTTCATTCACTTATATCTTTAAATACTTTATTTAGAATATTGTAAAATACATATATTCATTTTCATAAGTCATTATGTATATTTAAATAATCTATATGGTTAAAACCATTAATTCATCAGATTCTTAGTAGAGCTTCTGAAAAATCAGTATTTCATTTATCGTTTAATATTTTTTGATAATTTACAGCTAATTCAGAATTTTTATAGATTATGTCAAAAAAATCATTGATATATTTATTATAACTATATTTCAATCTGATAATATTTCATTCAATATTGAATAATTCTTTATAATTTGTTTTGAATTCACTAAATAATTCAGAGTGTTTGTTTGCGTATTTTATAATCATTAATATGTTACTTTTTATTAATGGGTTTTTTATCTCATTTAGTTCAACTACTTTTTCTGTTATTGATTTAGTGTTTTCTATTGCTTTATCTATTAATGGATTTAATAATTTATTAGTACCATTATTTAGAAAATTCATATTTCCAAATGTATCTTGTGTTAACAATTGTGCTGCCATATTTTTTTTGTTTATAATATAATATGAGAGTATTATATACATATGACATTAATATAACATTAATATTATAACATAAAAAAATAAAAAGTAAATCGTTGTTTTTACTTTAAAATAGACGAAAAGTAAGTTTTTTGTAAAAAAAATAAATTTTTATTTTTTTTTATAAAGGACTTTTTTAGTTTTTTTATATTTGTAATTTCCATAATGTTACACAAATGTAACTATGTATTGACATAATTATTATTACTTTATTTAATAATAAAATATTATGTCAAAATGAAAGTTGATTATAGAATCAGTTAATCCTAAAAATTTGTGAGAAAAAGAGTTAATAGATATAGCAAAAGTGGAAAAAGATTTGTGGGCTTATTGAATAGGTGAATATGTTAAATGTAATTGTTGTTGATTGATACATTCAAAGAATGATATTTTTTGACATTTGTCTGAAGATATTAAAATGAAGTGTGTATCTGATTTAGAAGAGATTTTAATGTATGATAGTATAAAGTGTAAAAGATGTGATTGAGATACAGAATTTGTTTATGATATTGAAACTAATGTTTTAGAAATAAAAAAAAGGTTATTTTGAAGTAAGGATTCATTTATTTCTAAATTGGTTGATGCAGATAATTGAGATACAAAGTGATTTGTTGATTGATACATAGATAATCTAGAAAATATTTTTGAAAGAGAATTTTCACCTCATTATTGATTTGTTTGATATGATTATTTTAAAAATATTTTTGAGCAATCAATATGAAACTGTAATTCAAATTCAAATGATTTTTTTACTATTTCTTCTTTGTGAACTTTGGAAGATTCAAAAAGTTTGGTAAATATATTAAATTTGTTTAAAGAATTTATTTTTTCTATTCCGGATTTATATGATGATAAAACTTTGGTTGTAGAATTTGATACTTGAAGTATTGTACACTCTATATTTCATGCTGTTTGATTTAATAAACTACCGATTGAAAATGAAAAAAAATCACTTATTAATAATACTTCAGATAGTTATAGAAGTGATTTGTATTATTGTAATAATATGGTTAAAAATAGTAGAACAAATTTTTCTCAACCATTGAAACAATTTATCAAAACATATTCAGATAAGATGAGAGAAGTTTTAATTGCATAATTTTATATAATAGAATATAATATATTTATTATTATTTGTATTTTTAAATCATTTAAGTTTATGAGTTTTTATATATTACTATATTTGTTTGTAATTGTATTGTTACTTTATGTTTGATCTATTTTTTATAGTAAATATAAAAATCTGTGATGATTGTGACTTTTTTGATTTGCTTTCTTTATTTCTTGTTGGTTTTTGTTTTATTTTTTGTCATATTTTTGATCAACAGATATTAGTATAATGATAAATATATCTAGATTGACTTATGCATCATCATTGTTAGCTTTTTATAGTTTAATATTATTTATTTTATATTTTAATAGTAATAATAAAAAATATAGAGTTAATTATATTATAAAGTTTCTTATATGATTTATATTTTTATTTTCATTACTTATTATTTTTACCCCATTAGTAATTGAGTGAATGTATTTTAATGTAGATAAAAATGATTATTATGAAAAAACATGATTATTTTTTGATTTATATTTATACTTAGAAACTTTTTTTGTTCCATTGTTTATATTTTTGATTGTAAAAAAATATAAGTCACTATATTACATCAATAAAATAAGATTAAAATACATATTGTTTTGAGTTTTATTTTTTGTTGTATTATGAATAATTTTTCAGTTAGTATTACCAGTTTATTGAATATATATTCTAGAAAAAGAACCTGTACTTTTTATATTACCTTTTTTGTTTATGACGTGGTATTCTATAACTAGGTATCATTTTATAGATATATCATATAGATATAAACAAATTTATACATTTTTAATATCGATAGGATTAACATTGTCAGTATTTTACCTGATTAAAGAATTTTCTATATCTTTGCCGGATAATTTTATAGATTATTGGTGAATAAAGAAACGTTTTACTTATGTAGATTTAGTTGTAGGAATAATTATTTTTAATATATTTTATAAAATTGTATATTTTATTTTACCTTGAAATTCTGAATATATCAGATTTATAAGTGTATTGAATAGTTGGAAAGAAAATATACCATTTATTTCAAATTTAGATGATTTGAATATATATTTAACTAAAGAAGCAAACAAAAAATTTGCTGTTAAGCATTTTAAATTATTTTTATTTAGTGGTGATAATCTTGATAATTCTATATATAAGTATTTTACTAGTAATTTAAAAAATGATGTTTTTATTAATGACATAGTTTTTATAGAAGAGAATAAAAAAAATATAGATATAGAAAATATAAAAAATAGTATAGATAAAAATATATATATTGTTTTTCCTATATTTGATAATAAAAAAAATCTTCGTTGAATTTTGGAAATTTGAAAAAAACCTTTTAATGAAAATTTTTATACAGAAGAAATTAAAATAATTAAGGAATTTGTTAAGTTTTTGGTGTGACATGTAAAGTATATGGAAATATATTCTGAAATAAATTATTTGAATCTAAATTTGGATAAAGAAGTGGATAGAAAAACTATGGAATATAATAATTTGATAAATAGACAAAAAGAGTTTATATCTATGGCTTCTCATGAAATAAAAACTCCTGTAACAGCGTCTTATATGCAAATAGAAAGTATTATAGATGATGTGAATAGTTGAGAATATACAGAATTGTATTTGAAAGATGAACTAAATATATTGCAGGAACAAATATCAAAAGTTGCTGATTTGGTAAAAAATATATTTACAGCTCAGCAATATGATATAAAAGATATATGATTGTATATAGAAAAAGTTAAACTGAAAAATATAGTAATCTGAGAATATGATATATTGCAGAGAATTTATCCATTGATTGATTTTCAGATTGAAATACCTGAAAGTATAGGATTTATAGAATTGGATAAAATACAGTTTATACAAGTTATTTCAAATTTGTTGAACAATGCAATTAAATTTTTAGACAATGATAATCCAATAATTAGGATTAAATCGAAATCATTATTAAAAAATATTGAATTAACTATAGAGGATAATTGACCTGGATTTCATAATTGAGCTGAAAAAATTATTTTTGAAAAGTATGTAACTTGAAAATGAAAATCAGTTTGAATAGGAATGTGACTTTATTTGTGTAAAAAAATTGTAGAATTACATTGATGAAAAATAGTTGCAAAAAAATCTGTTGACTTATGATGAGCAAAGTTTAAAATACTTATACCAAAAATGCAAGCGGTTCTAAGCTAAATAATTATAAGTTAAAATGAATATTTTAATAATTGAGGATGATGAATTTTTATCAAATAAGATAAAATGACTTTTTTTAAAGAAAGATTGAGTAAATTTAGTAAAAATTATTTCAAATTTTGAGGATTTTGTAAATTGTTATCATAATGTTAATAATTTTGATATTATATTGGTGGATATTTATCTTTCTAATAATTCAAAAAGGGATACGTGAATAGAAATAATTAAGTTGATACGAAATAAAAATAAATTGGTTCCTATCATTGTCATAAGTTGATTAAATGATATAGGATGGCTTCGATTGTGATTTGATAATTGAGCAAATGATTATATTTGTAAGCCATTTAGATTGGCTGAACTAGAAATAAGAGTACTTAAATTGATGAAAGATTATTTCAAGATAGAAAATTTGTGAAAAGATGATAAACTAGAATATAATTGACTGATTTATTTTTTTGGTACAAATAAGTTTACATTTGATTGAAATGTAATCGAATTGACGAAATTGAGTAAATCTATTCTTTTGTTACTTTTATCTAGAAAAGAGTCACTTATTTCTGAGATTTGTATTATTGAAAAGGTTTGGTGAGATAATTATTGATATGTAGATAGAAATATAAGAGTAGCTATAAGTAGGTTAAAAAAATGATTATCTAAGTATTGATTAGATTCATGGATACATAATATTAGATGAGAATGATATATATTAAAAAAATAAATAAATTATGCTTGAAAAAGAAATTAAAATACTGGAAATAAATGTTTTGGATATACAAAGTAAATTGGAAACACTTTGAGCTATTAAGACTTTTGAATGATACATTCATGATATATATTATGATTTTCATGATGAGTTGACGAGTGAATTAAAAATGGAAGCAAATAAAAGACTATTTAGGGTAAGACAAAAATGAGACATACATATGTATACAATTAAAAGAAAGAGGAATAAAAAAATAGAATGATGAGAAAAATGAGTAAAAATAGCTGATGAATGAGAAAGAGAGATAACAGATGTAGATAGCTTCAAAAAAGTGCTTGAAAAGTATGGTATGAAAGAAACTAGAGAAAAAAAGAAATATAGGGTTAGTTATGCATTGGATTGATGCGAATTTGATATAGATGACTATTATTTGTGAGATGATAAAAATACTATACCACCTTTGCTAGAAATCGAAGCACATACTACAAAAGAAATACATAATTGGATAAAAAAACTTTGATTGGAAAACTATAAAAAAGAAAAATGGTGATCTAGAAAATTGTTTAAATATTATGGAGTAGAGTATAGTTGGTTATAAAATTGACAAATGATGTTTAAATATGATAAAATAAGTATAATATAAATTTATACTTATTTTTTATGGTATTAGATAATTTAAATGTTTCTGAACAAAGTAATAATCCATTGAATAATGATTCGGGATTTTGTTATGGTGTGAATTCTTTTGTAGAATCAAATGTAAAAAAGATATGAGATATATTGGTTCTAGAGCATATTATAGATGAAACTCAAAGAAAAGAATTGATAAATGAACAGGAATTATTTATCAAGAAATGAATAAATATTTCTTTTTGAGATTTGTTAATGAAAAAAAATTTTGCTCCTGAAAGAAAATATATGCTTATGGCTTTGAAAAAGAATTGAATAAAATTAAATATATGAGAAAGATTGTTTTTGAAATGATATATTACTGAAGAGCAATTGGATAATGCTATTTTTCAAAAAGCACAATTAAAAATTAAAAATAAAAATGTGTCTTTGGCAAATATGTTGGTTTTTTTGAAGTATATAGATAAAAATGTTTTAGAATGATTTATAGAAAATGAGTCAAATAAAGTAGAATTGAAAGATTATATTTTGAAATATAATATATTAACAATTCAAGAATTAAGTGAAATATTATGAGATAATATAGAATTAACAGATAACGATATATTAAATATTTTGTTTAAAAATAAAAAAATTAATGCTGAACAATTATATGATTTAGTAGATGAATATTGAGATCATATTAATTATTAAAAAATAGATAAATCATTTGATTTATCTATTTTTTATAGTTCTTTTATTTCTGCTTCTATTATTTGTAGTGATTTATAAAATCAGTCTAGGTTTAGTCATGATTTTCTAAGTCATTTATATTTTTGTAATTTTCTGAAAAGTTCTATTTCTAAATTGTTATTTTCATTAAAAACGTCACTTCAATAATTTTCTTTGAAATACTGAGCATTTTTTTCTTGGTGGTCTCACGCACTTCCTGGTAGTGGTATAATCATAGAATGTATACCAAACATATTTAATTCCCAAAGAGTAGTTGCTCATGCTCTAGTAATAGCTATGTCTGTTTTTTTCATTATTAGTCACAATTTTTGCTGAGTTAAAAAATCATGTACAATTACGTTTGGATATTCTTTGAAATCATCTCTAAAACGTAGATTTTTTTCTCATAATACTATTTGAAAATCTATATCTGGTAGATCTGGTAATAACTTTAAAAGTGTTTCAAATATTTTTGTAGATCATTGACTTCAAGCTATAACTAGTACATTTAAATTTGTATTTATTCAAACTGATACATTATGAATTTTTTCAAGTAATTCTGGATTAAGTATTTGTCATGAAAGAAAGTGTTTTTTATTATCTATTTCATGATTTGGAAATGTATAAAATACTTTAGTCGCTACTTTTCATATTATTTTGTTTGCTACTCCTGATACTGAATCTGATTCATGAATATATATTTTTTTTCTGAGAATAAAAGCTGCTATACATAGAGGCAATGCTACATATCATCATTTAGAAAAAACTATATCTATTTTGTATCTCAATATATAGTAAATTCAGAAAAATATTCAAGTAATATTTTTAAGGGGTTCATAGAAATTTTTCTTGTCATAATATCTCCTGATTTTTCATGCTGGAATGTCGAAAAAATCAATATTGTGTGTATATGAAATTTCATCTTCTAGTGATCATTCTTCTCAGACCCAAATAAAATTGTAATTTTGTTCTTTTTTAAGATAATTATAAATAGACAATAAAGGGAATACATGTCATCATGTAGATCCTCATGTTAATGCAATATTTATCTTTGTTTTTTCTTTTAAGTGAGTCATTATTATTAAATTAAATATTATTAATATTCTTTATTTTATTATATATTTTTATCTAAAAAGTAAAGATAGACATTTTACAATTTTATATATGACATAGTTTTTATTATCAATTGGTTCAGTTTGTTTATTAGTTTTATATTTGTGATATATTTAAATGTAATGTAACTAGAAAAATATCATACAATAGATCAAGCTAATATATCAAATGGCCAATGTACTCATCACATAATTCTAGATAATAACATCAAAATTACAAAAGGTGAGAAATATAATCATGTTTTTTTGTATCATGCAAAAAATAAACTGCTTAAAAATGCAACAGATACAGTAGCATGGTCTGATGGAAATGATGCACTTGGTAGATGATTTAAAATCAAGTTTCAAGCTGCTTCTAAAGCAGTTTCAGGTCTGTCTATATGTATAAATTGTTGAATAGTAAGACTTATAATTATTCAAATAATAACTGAATATACTATGTACAATAAATTTTCTTTTTCTAATAAATTTTTAGTTATATGTATGTCAGATACTACTACTGGAGTTTTTTTGTAAGTATAATGTATCCAATAAAATATTAGAAAAATAGGTAAGAAAAATATAGGAAAATCTGAAAAAATAATAGTGATAGATTTTATAAAATCAAATTGTGTAAGAGAATTTAGATAAACTAATAATTCTTTATTTATGTTTTGTAATATCATTTTATTTATCGTTAAAAAGTATAATTATTTTTTATTATTTTAATAGTTTAATAAAAAATGTAAAAAAATTTTTATTTTTTGCAAAAATGTTTTATAATGTAAGTCAACACAATAATATTTAATAAAAACAAAAGATGTTTTCTAACAATTTAAAAGTAGAGAAAGTGAAAGAAATTACTAGTGATATATTTCCTGAGGATCATAAATACTTAACATTTTTGAAAAAGGTTTTTCGTCACGAATTTCGTAAAAACTGATTTAGGAGAATTTCTACTGATATAATTGAAAATTGAGTTTTTAGAACCAATCCAGAAACTTGAATAATGAAAGCATATTTAAATAATAATATAATAGAAGAAATCCAACCTGTATATTATTATTTTATGGATCATTATTTCAATAACGATAAACAAGTAGAGTTTATATGAGCTGAAATTATTTGAGAAAATGACCCAGTTTTGGATGCTATTTGTATATATGTAGTTTATACTGTTTTAAATAAAATCTGATTGGAATGAACTTTTTCTATAAAAATTAATTCTAATTGAGTAGAAAAGGAAATGCTTAAATATAAAGAAGAATTACAAAATTTTTATGAAAATAAAAAGCACTTATTAAGTACTGAATCTTTGGAATTATTAAATAAAGATCCTATTAAATTGTTAACAAGTGAGTTGGAAGACGAGATGATTTTGGCTAGTCAGGCACCTAATATAATAAAATATTTAAAGAAAGATTCAAAAACTCATTATGCTAAATTTAAAGAATATTTAGAGCTTTTATGAGTACCATTCAATGAAGACCATAGACTTTCATCTGGAGTAGAATATGCTACAAATAATCTATGGGAATTTGTGAGTGATACTTGAATAATTATATGAAAATGATTTAGACATAATGGTTTAGCCAAGGAATTAGGTAACACAAAAGAAATATCAGCTACTTGATTTTATACTGATGCTATGATTGTAATAGATATGTTGAAGTCTAGAAATATAAAAATCAGGAATAAAGATGAGATAGATTTATTTTTTGTACAATTATGAGATGAAGCAAAAACAGTAGTAATACCTTTGTCATTGAAAGCCAGAGATGCTTGAATAAATACGGTTGTATCACTTTGAACTCCTTCTATGAAAGAACAAATGTTGAAAGCAAATAGATCATGAGCTAAATATGTAGTAATGGTTTGAATAATGGAGGCTAGAAATGGAGTTTTTCAAGTAAGAAATACTGAATCAGGTACACAAGAAGAAGTAAAAAAAGAGGAATTGATTGATTACATTATTTGAAAAATTGGTACAAATAAATTGGATTTTTACTGTCCTGCCAAGGATTTAATAACAGAATAATTATGTGGTTTGTATATATTCTCAGATGCTCTGATAATTCTCTGTATACATGAGTAACAACTGACTTACATAGAAGGGTATTAGAACATAATACGTCCGAAAAAGCAGCTAAATATACTAGGATGAGGAGACCTGTAGAAATAGTATATTCTTTAGAATTTGATACTAGAATTGAAGCTTGTAAAGAAGAATATAGGATAAAACAACTAAGTAAGACACAAAAAGAAAAATTGATAAAATAAAAAATAAGATAATTTTTAAATTATCTTATTTTTTATTTTATATAGAATATGTTTTTGACCAAGGGTCAGAATTATTTCAAAAGTTTTTATTATCATCAATCAGCAATATTCAAAAATCATTTACTTTTAGTTGTATTCAAAGGTCTATATATATTTGATTTAATTCTGCTTGAGTTATTACATTATGATTTACTAGAATTGATCAAATCGGTTTATTATATATTTTTTGTATTTTTAGATAATCATCCAATTTTTCTTTTGATAATTTTCATTTGTATATTAGATATTCTCATAGTCTAATAATTCATAGTTCTTTTAATGCTATTGTTAACTGATTTGGTGTTAGTTTACTATTTTCATTTTCATATAAATCTTTATCTTCAATTAATATTTGTCATAATAATCTAGTTTTTCATTCTTTTTTCTGTTTTTCTATTGCTTTATTAAATACTTCTTTTGAAATGTATCATTTTAAAACTAGGTAATTTCAAATATGCATTTCTCATGTTTCTATTCAGATATTTATATATTCATCTTTTGTGATTTTACCAGTATGTACTAAATTTGCCATGAACATTTTTGCTTCTTTTTCATTTTTAATTTTTTCAAATTCTTCTTGATTTATTAATCATCTTTTTTGTATTGCTTTTATAATTTTTGCTTTAGTATCTTGAATTATATATGGTTCAGGATTAACAGTTTCAAATCCAGATTTATTTGCTCATTTGTATAAATTTTCTAACATATTATAAATTAATATATAAAATATAATATATAATAACCAATAAAATATAAAAGTCAAGTATTTCTGAAAAATAATATTTTGCATTATAATTCTAATAATTTGATTGACAATTTTTACATTAAGTCTATTATATTTTTCATTTTAAAAATTTATTTAATTTTATGTTATTAGATTGATCTGGAGAAATATATAATTGATACAAAACTAATAATTATTTTGATAATTTAGTATGAAAAAATGATATAGTATCAGAAATAAAAACAGGAGTAATAGAAACTTTGATGCATCATACTTTGGCTACAGATTTTAGAAAAAATTTACCTTTCAATTTGGATAATTTGAGAACTAGGTCTGGGTTATTACATGATTTAAAAGATAAGGACAATTTGCTTTATGAATGAAAAGATTGGGCAGTAAGTACTACTATTTGACCATACTGAAATCATCATATAATGCTTATATATACAGGTTTGTCCCAAGAAATATGTCATTTGTGACAAGTACCTGATAATCAGATGTGAGAGTATTATGAGATATTGAGTCAACTTTTGGAAGGATTGGAAAATGCATATAAATCTAGTATCGAAAATGGGGAATTGAACTTGTATTATTGATTAAATCATTCTTTATTTCCTGGGGGAGGAAAATCACAATCTGTTTTCAGACCACATACTCATATTGTTTTTATTGAAAATCAGGAAAAACAAGAAGAATTTCACATAATAGAAAAATTGCCTATTTCAGATTGAGAAAAATGTAATAGAGCAAAATTGGCACTAAATAGACAAAATCTTGCTTTGATTAAAAATTTTGAGCAATCTTTTTTGGATATGGATTTATTGAAATATTCTCAGTCTTTGATTATAGCTGATGATGAATATTATGCTATAGATATACCATTACCTGGTAAAATATCAGATAAAAAATCTATAGAAATATTTGAAAAAATTCACTGAGATTGAAGGGCGTTTTTGGAAGCTATACATTCAATGGATAAGAATTATGTATTTCCTGAAATATATGATGTGTTATGAGATGATTTGAATAAGATTTGATTTAGTATATGATTTCATGAAATAAAATGAATAACTCATATCAGATTTAGATTTTCTTTCAAAAATCCATGAGAAAATGCTTGAATGCTCGAAGCTATGTGACATGCAATAAATAGAGATGAAAAGATGTGAGATATATTACCTGATATGTCTCAAATAAGAAATCTAGTAAAACAAATACTTTCAAATAATTAAGAAAACATTGAAAAAATTACTTCTAGAAAAAAATGTTCTTTTTTGTTAAAATTTATTTTTATCATTTATAATGACTTTTTCAGTGTTTTCTAAAAACTAGTGTAAGAGCTAGTTTTTTTGTTTTTTGTGAATAAATATGTTATAATATAACAAATACTTTGAGGATGTGATAATTAAAAAATAATGGAAAAAATAGATAAAAAATCGTCAGTTGTTAATGATAAAAATCAGTTAATTTCTTACTCTATTTGAGAAGAAGTTGACACTATTTTGTGATTACAAAATAATGAAAAAAATTACAATGTAATTTTGTGTAATAAACAATTAATTGATTTATTTTTATCATGAAAAAAATGAGAACAATTCAGAATAAACGCTCTGAGTATTATATATAATTTTTTGACTAAAAGACCTGAGTATTCTAAATTGATATTAAATTCATCTAATGAAAATGTATTAGCTGATTTACAAAAAAGATTTGATATACTAGTAGAATGGTATAAATCAGTAATAATATCTTTGGAGAAATATTTTGATAATGAGTCATGATTTTACACTGATTCAAATCCTGGATGGTTTTCTATAAAACAGAAAAAAGAAAAAATTGATTGAGTAAATTATAAACTTTATACTACATTTCCAGTAAAACAATACTCATTTATATCTAAATTGATAGATTTATCTCTTAAATTAGATGAATTAAGTAGGACTAATAATGATTTTATTTCTATAAAAATACCTAAAAACTTATTGTGATTTTTGACACATAGTGATTCATTGGTTATTCATTTTAAGAATAAAAATAATAGATTTGAAATAGAAAAAATATTAAATGAATGGATAAGTAGTAATATGTTGATTGAAGAAAATCGTAATCTGTGAAGAACTAAATTTGCAATTGATTCAAAAGATAAGCTTAGTTTTTCTGAGTTGATATCAAAAAATATATCAAATTGGTTGAGCGAAAATTATTGAAAATATGATAATAAACTACTAGTAGATTTGGCTATAAAATATACTATTGAAGCAGGTCAGAATGTGCCGAAAATAAATGGGGAGAAATTAGACTAAAAAAAGTGAAAATAATTTATTATTTTCACTTTTTTTTAGTCTTTGTTTTCTATTTTTGTCCTGATATATAGTCACTCTACTTGTTCACGAGCCCATGGAGTTTTTCTCAGAAATTTCAGACTTGATTGTATACTAGGATTTGTTTTGAAACAATTGATTCTCACTAGTTCACTCAATTCTTCAAATCAGTATTCAGCTACTAAATATTCTAGAATCATAGCTAGTGTAACTCAGTGAAGGTAATCTATTTTTTTGTTTTTTTGCATGTTTTGTTTTATTATTGATATATTTATGTATTATATTATAAATTTATAAATATCAATTATTTATTTTTTGACAATATAATTTTATAAATTAAAATAATTATTGCTTTTTAAAAATATATTTGGAGGTAGTTTAATGACTGAACTTGATATATATGACAGATTAGTTTCTTTAAGAGATGATCCTGATGCTTTTGAAATGGAAAAACAAAAGATTTTAAATGAGGAAATTAGTAAATTTCCTGAAAAATATAAGCAAAAAGCATTAAAATTACAATGGTCATTGGAAGGTGAACTTCGAAAATTCAAAAATCCTACAGCAAGATATAATCGTATGGTTGAACTTTTCTGGGAACAGTTTTATGAATTTAATTTAGCTATTGGTAATTTTCAGAAAATACTTAGTTCTATGATTAAAAGTGATGATAATTAAAAAAAGGGGAGGAATATAAAAAATCTAAATCGGGAGGCATAATCTAAATTTTGGTGGAGCATTTTTCTAATCCCTCCCCCTGCGGGTACTCCCTTTTAAAAAGGGAGAAATTTTTATAGGTGCAATTTTATAGTTTTTAAAACGTCATTAATATTATTTTTAATATCCTCATTTTTTATTCTTATAACTTTATATCACTTATTATTTAGTAATTCTTTTTTATATTTATCTAGTAAATAAATTTCTTTTAAATTATGTACACTTCAGTCTATTTCTAATATTATCTTCTTTTCATGACAATAAAAATCAGGAATTATAAACCTATCTTGTCAGTTATATTCTGTATAAACTTACATAGGTTTTTGTCTCAAAAAATTTATTCATAATTTTCATCATTTTATAAAACTCCATAAAATAATTTCTGATTCAGTCATATTATTTCTTAATTTTTTTGAAGTTTCTTTTATTATATTAGGTATTTTCATTTTTGTTTATTTTATATTTCTCCCTTTTTAAAAGGGAGTACCCGCAGGGGGAGGGATTAGTTAATTAAAACTTAGTATATTTATTTTATTTTTTTAATCCACCAAAATTTAGATTATGCCAATCGGGATGATTTGGATTTTTTGTTTTTTATAGTATTATTTTTGACAAATGCTTTGTTATACATAACATACTAGAACTATAAAATCAATTGAAAAGGGGGGAAATAAATGAAAATAATGAAAATTATTTTTTCAACAGTATTATTTTTTGCAATTGCAAATGTTTATGCTGGTACTACAAATATCTATTTCGGTAGTCCTTACGTGGAAGAATATTCTACTGAAAATGCGTCTATTTCAAGTGTAAACCCTACTATAACTATTCTTCAAATACTGCCTTATAGTGCTACGCAAGTTTTGGTTAAGACTTCTGATGGCAATTCATATGTGGTAAAAGTTGGGAGTAATACTATTATAGGTGGTTTGAATATAGATACACTTTTGTTTAATGCTGATTTTAGGTAATTACATAATGGAAGTAGATAATTAAAAAAGGTAGTTTTTAACTGCCTTTTTATTTTGTATTTTAAATGGTACTAGTGGGCAGGATTCACCGCCTTCGGTCGGGCATCCGAAAGCTAAGCTCTTAAAATCTAGAAAAAATTGCTCCTACCGCGCCTTCGCCATAACGGCTTCGTGACGGCAGGTTCGTTGCATTTTATTTCTGATTTTAAGGCTTCCATTTCTCCAATTCGAATCCTGCGAACAAATAAGTAACAAAAAATACCCATAAAGGGTATTGTATATTACTTATGGTGCTCCCGGCAGGATTCGAACCCACGGCTAACCTAGGTTCGCGGCCTAGTGCTCTTCCAACTGAGCTACGGGAGCTTGTAATGTATCAGTATTGTACACATAAATAATAATTATCAAGATTATTTTGATTTATTGTATTATTTAGTTAAAATAGTTTAAATAATTATTAACTAAAAATTATGAAATTCATTAATAGTGATATAACTAAAAAGTTGAAATTGGCTACAGCTATAATAGAAACTATATTGGCTTTGACTGGTGTTTGGTCTTCATTTATGATGTTATTTTTTATTATGCATGCTATTACTTTGTTTTTTTCACTTAAAATAGATGCACCAAAGATGTGAAGTATCATGTGAGTATTTATAAATATTATTTGGTGGATGCCTCTTGCATGAATAGCTTGAAGAACACTTCATATGGTTACTGCTATTTTACTTTGGTTTGATTATTCTAGGATGAAGTCGCTAGAAGATCAAGAAATACAGAATTAATATTTGTATTGTAATATTTATTATGTTAAAATAATATTGCTATAATATCAATTTTAATAGGAGGTGAATTATGGCTTTTATAGATGAAAATATGGAAACTTCTGATAAATCTAAAAAGAGAATTAGAGTTCCAAGTCATCGAGGTGGTTCTGATCGAACTATTTATGTAAATGGTAATAATTCGGGTTATCGTTTGGGTAATGGGAATGATTACATTTATACTTCAAGTGGTAGACAAGTGTCTACAGCTTCAATCAGAGATTTTGCAAAACAAATGCTTTTATGAAGTGAATAAAATAGAAGAGTTTTTGGCTCTTCTATTTTTTTTGCACTAATGCATCTCTGATTTCAGTTAATAATTTTATGTCAGCTGGATCTTCATGTGGTGCTGCTGCTTCTTCTTTTTTTAGTTTATTTAATGCATTTATCATCATAAATATGATGAAACCAAGTATTATAAAAGATACAGAATCGGTAATGAATGAACCATATTTTATAGCTGGAGCTCATGCTTTGTTTAGTGCATCGATTGAATCATAAGTATTTCAATCAAGAGCTATATATAAGTTGGAAAAATCTACTTTTCATAGTAAAAGTCATATTGGAGGCATCACAATATTTTCTATGAATGATTTCACTACATTTGCAAATGCAGCACCAAACATGAATCATACTGCTAAATCAATAGCATTACCTTTTATCAAGAAATTTTTAAAATCTTTAAGCATATTTTTCATATAATTATAATTATAAAATAAGTACACCTTTATTTTAATTATTTTTGTTTTTTTACAAATAATTTTATTTTTTCTATACTTTTTTGTTTATATATTTATAATAATTATAAGTTTCAGTACTTTCATAAATACAACGAGGTTTAGAAAAAATAGACCACTTACTATTTTAATGAGGGATTATTAATTATATTGAATTAAAAAACAAAATGGAACAAAAGATATCGGTAAAAGAAAATATTGTGAAATACGATAGGAGCACACTTACAAAATCTATAGAAGAAGTAATAAATGCTAGATTTGAAAACTGAGAATTTGATATAGAAACTAGTATAGATGATTTACATGATCCATATTTATTAAAAGATATGGACAAGGCAGTTGCTAGGATAAAAATAGCAAAAGAAAAAAATGAAAGAGTGTTTATATTTGGTGATTATGATGTGGATGGAGTTACATCTACATCTATTTTGATGCATTTTTTCAAAAAGATTTGAATGCAGATAAGTTATAGATTACCTCATAGAGTAAAGGATGGATATGGTTTGAAAACATATTTTGTAGATGAAGCAAAAGAGCTTTGAGTGAGTTTGATTATTACTGTTGATTGTGGTACTCGTGATATAGATGTCATAAAACATGCCAAAAAATTGTGAGTAGATATTATTATTACTGATCATCATGCAGTTCCTGAAATCATACCAGAAGAAGCTATAGCAGTAATAAATCCCAAAAGACCTGATTGTGAATATGTGTATAAAAATCTAGCTGGAGCATGAGTGGCTTTTAAGCTTATGTCTGCTTTGGCTTTTGAATATTTTCCTGAAAGGGAAGCTAAAGAATATATAAAAGAGTCAATAGATATAGCTGCTATATGAACTGTTGCAGATTGTATGAGACTTACATGAGAGAATAGAATAATAGTAACAGAATGATTGAAGCAAATCAAAAATTCTAGAAGTAAATGAATAAAAAAATTGATAGAAGACAAGTTGCATGAAGATCTGGATGCTGATGTATTTGGTTTTACTATTTGACCGAGATTGAACGCTGCTGGTAGGATGGATAGTCCTTACAAAGCTGTAAATCTGATACTTAACAATGGTGATACTTTGAACAAGACTATTGCTGAAATAGAACAACTGAATGAACAGAGAAAATATCTGACAAAAGAGTTTGTAAATGATGCAATGAACAAGATAAATAGGAATGATAATCTGATTTTTTATGTATCTCCAGCGATAGAACACTGAATCATATGAATAGTAGCTGGTAGAATAACAGAACAATTTAATAGGCCTTGTATTTGTTTAAAAGACGAGTGAGACAAGTTGGTAGCTAGTTGCAGGAGTCCAGAATATTATAGTATAATAGAATTGTTGGACAAGTTTAGCGATTATTTCATAGGTTATGGATGACATAAACAAGCAGCTTGATTTAGTATCAAAAAAGAAGTATTCGTAGAATTTAGAACAAAAATAGTCACAGAAATAAATAAGCTAAATTTTTCATATTATAAAAAAGAATTGGTTGTGGACAAGGTTATTAGATTTGAAGAGTTGTGATTTAGTTTTTTGAACAAAGTAAATAAATATAAACCTTTTTGATTAGGAAATCCAAAACCAATTTTTATGATAGAAAATCTAGAATATGATAAAATGGAGTTTTTATGACAATGAAGAGATCATTTGAGATTTACTACTAAACATTGATTCAAGATATTTGCATTTTATATGTGAGATTATTATGAAGCTATCAAGAGAAAATGATGAAGAGTTAGTTTGATTTTTGATATATCTGAGGATAGTTGGATGGGGAAGAAGAATTTGATGTTGAAGGTAGTGGATATAATAGTGGAGTAAAATCTATATGGCAAATTTAAAAAATTAAAATTAATTATTTCTACAAGTAAATATTTCGTAATCGCTCACAGTAGTTGCAAAAAAGAATATATTTTGTCTTAAATTAGACCAAACCTCTCATCTGAATCTTCTCTCCTTATCAGGAGAAAAGGGCTACAAAATTATAAAATCAAGTTTTTTATATATTATATTTCCTTGTAGTTAAATGGCTTAAATTACAGTTTAATTAACTATAAAATTGATAATTTTTCAATATATATTTTAAAGAAAATATAACTAAATTGAATGTTTTTTTATCAAACTGTAGCCTCTTTCCCTGATAAGGGGAGAGAATTCGGCATAATCTAAATTTTGGTGGATTAAAAAAATAAAATAAATATACTAAGTTTTAATTAACTAATCCCTCCCCCTGCGGGTACTCCCTTTTAAAAAGGGAGAAATATAAAATAAACAAAAATGAAAATACCTAATATAATAAAAGAAACTTCAAAAAAATTAAGAAATAATATGACTGAATCAGAAATTATTTTATGGAGTTTTATAAAATGATGAAAATTATGAATAAATTTTTTAAGACAAAAAACTATATATGTTTATACAGAATATAACTGACAAGATAGGTTTATAATTCCTGATTTTTATTGTCATGAAAAGAAGATAATATTAGAAATAGACTGAAGTGTACATAATTTAAAAGAAATTTATTTATTAGATAAATATAAAAAAGAATTACTAAATAATAAGTGATATAAAGTTATAAGAATAAAAAATGAGGATATAAAAAATAATATTAATTATGTTTTAAAAACAATAAAATCTCACTTATAAAATTTCTCCCTTTTTAAAAGGGAGTACCCGCAGGGGGAGGGATTAGAAAAATAGTCCACCAAAATTTAGATTATGCCGAGAATTCAAGTGAGAGGTAAAAAAACAACTACTGTGAGCGATTACCCTTTTAAATATTGACTTTTTTGTTTATTTGATTATAAATACAGTACTATGATTTGTAGTACAAAAAGGAGAAGCTATTGTAGATTTACAATAGTAACAAAAACAAAATTTTTAAAAACCAAAACAAATAGGTGAATGTTATGACTTTAGAATATGTAGGTACAAGAGGTAAAGAAAAACAAGTTCCAAACTTGGTTACTTTTTCACAAACGATTTTGTATCCAAGAGCTGGTTTAGGAGGTCTTTTTGCTCCTAATGAAATCCCATTAATTGGAGAAAGAGATATTTATTCTATGGCTACTTATTCTTATGAACAATTGGCCACAGTAATTTTAAAACTTTTTGGAGTAGATATACCTGATGATGTAATTCAAAAATCTTTGCTTTGTTATGAGAAATTTGATAATCCAAAAAATCCAGTGCCTGTTTTAAAATTGGATACTAATACTTTTGTATCTGAATTATGGCATGGACCAACTAGAGCATTTAAAGATATCGCATTGCAACCTTTTCCGTATTTGTTGAGTCATTTGGCTCAAAAATTTAACAAAAAGTATGTAATAGCTGTGGCTACTAGTGGTGATACTGGACCTGCGGCGCTTGAAGGTTTTAGTTGTTTAGCTAATACTAAAATTGTTTGTTATTATCCTCTTGAAGGCACTTCTAGGGTTCAAGCTGAACAGATGCAAAAATCTCAAGGACTCAATTGCAAAGCATTTGCTGTAGAAACAGATTTTGATGGTTTGCAAAGATTGTTGAAGGATATGTTGAATTCACAAGCATTCAATGATGATTTGAGTGCAATTGGGTATGATTTATCTGTTGCAAATTCGGTCAATTTTGGTCGAATTGTTTTCCAGGTTGTGTATCATTTTTGGACTTATTTACAGATGTACAAAAATGGCGAACTTAGAACAGGTGAAAAAGTTGATTTTATTATTCCTAGTGGAAATTTCGGAAATGCTTTGGGGGCATTTTATGCAAAAATGATGGGTTTGCCAATTGGTAAAATCGTCTTGGCTTCTAATGAAAACAATGTACTTTCTGATTTTGTAAACAGAGGTATGTATGACTTGAGAGATAGGAAACTAGAAAAGACTATTTCTCCTGCAATGGATATACTTATTTCTTCTAATGTTGAGAGGTTGTTATTTCATTTGTTTGGTTCTGAAAAAACTTTTGAATTAATGAAAAATCTAGAAGAAAAAAGATTTTTTCAACTAGATTTTAGTCAAATGAAAGTTATTCAGCATATTTTTTCGGCAGATTTCTCTACTAAAGATGAAATAAAATCATCTATAAGGAATGTGTTTAATGAACATAATTATTTGATAGATCCACATACTGCAACTGCATTTGTTGTTCGTCAGAAATTGGGTTTGTCTGATAAACATGTAATCTTATCAACTGCTGAATGGACGAAATTTCCAGAAACAATTGCTGAAATATTTGAATGTGGTAGTAGTTTTTCTGAAATAACGAAAAAACTTGATGTTGGATTACCTCTGCAGATTAAAAATTTGCAGGATATGCCGGTTTGTCATTCAGAGATTATTGACTCTCTAGAAATGAGAGAAAAATTGATTGGTTTTCTGAATGAATAAAACATTTTTTTGAAAAAATGAAAAAAAGGCTATACTTGCAAAAGTATAGTCTTTTAACTTACATAAAATATGGAAATCTCACAAAAAATAGTTGATTATGCTATTTGGTATTATCTGAAATATTATCCTAGTCCTAGAAAATTGACACAAAAATTGTTAGAAAAATTTGGTGAAAAATCTGAAAATGGGAAAAAATTTGGATGAATTTGAAATGAAGAAATAGAATATATATTGACTGAAAAACTTAGAAATATCATACAAGAAGAAGAAGTAATACAATCAAAAATCAGATTATTTAAAAATAAATGAAAGAGTAAATTGTATATAAAACAAAAGCTTTTTGAGAGATGAGAGAATAGGGAATTGATAGAAAAGTATTTGCTAGAAGCTTTTATGGAATGAGAATGAGAACAGTTGGAAATGGAATATAATAAGTTGAAAAAAAAGATTTCACCAAATGTATGAGTCTGAAGCAATGATTATAAAATTGTAAAACAAAAAATAATAGAAAAATTGTGTAGAAAATGATTTAAGTATGATGATGTGAAGAGAGTAGTAGGATAAATATAAATTTATTTGCAATTATTAACTTGACTAATATAATATATGATAACTTTATATACTAAATAATTTTTATGTTGAATCAAGATGTAGCTACTAGATTAAATAGTTTTGTAAATGAAAGATCTGTTTTTGTTGATACATCATGGCAAACATATGATAATAAAAGTATGATAAATAAATCTATAGTATTTTATAAACAGACTGCTGATGCATTGCTTAGTGAAGATGATGTAAAAAAATGATTTTATTATTCTAAAAAAAATTGATTAGTAAAATTGGAATGAGAATATGCTGAGTGAGAAAATGTATTTGATTATATAATTACAAAAGAGAAAGTTTTATATACTGTTAATTAAAAATAATCAAGCAAAGCTTGATTATTTTTTGCTTTAAAATGAGTTTCAATTATTATGTTTATAAATAATATTTAATGATAAAAATATGTCGCAAACAATAATATGTCCAAATTGTAGTACACAGATAGATTTAGATAAATTGGCTGACCAAAAATATAGTGAAAAATTGAGAGAGCAAGAGACAAAACTGAGAGATGAGCAAGAAAGACAGAGATTGAAATTTGAAAAAGAAATGGAGGATAAAACAAACGAAATGAGAAAAAAAGCTCAAGAATATGCAGAAAAAAAGGCTGATGAGGAGAGAAAAAAAGTAGAGTTAGAGATGAGAGATATGAAAGAAAGACTTGAAAAATCAGAAAAAGAACAAATGGAAGCAAAGAAAAAAGAGCTAGAATTTATGAGAAAACAGAGAGAGTTAGAAGATAAGGAGAAAAATTTTGAGCTAGAAATGGAGAAAAAAATGTTTGAAGAAAGAAAAAAAATAGAAGCAAGTGTAGAAGAAAAATTGAAAGAAAATTCTAAAAAAGAGATGGATGAAAAAATGGAAAAAATCCAAGAAGAAAATAGAAAAAAAGAAATGGAAATGATGAAACAACAAGAACAAATGAAAAAAACAATTGATGAACTCAAGAGAAAAGCTGAACAATGAAGTCAACAAATACAATGAGATATACAAGAAGATGATTTGAAAAATGCTATTTCTCAAGCATTTCCTATAGATAGTATAGAAGATGTGCCAACAGGTGTAAAATGAGCAGATTTGATTCAAAAAGTAAAAAATAATATTGGGCAAGATGCATGAGTGATTATTTGGGAATCAAAAAATACTAAATCTTGGACAGATTGATGGATTCCAAAACTAAAAGATGATAAACTGAAAATCAATGCTCAAATAGCTATTTTGGTTACAACAGTTTTACCAAAAGATATGAAAGAGTTTGGTTTTGTAGATGATGTAATGGTTTGTTTACCTAAATACGCAGTTTGAGTTGCTACTATGCTTAGAGATAAACTTATATCTATTTCAAAAGTAGAAAAATCTATGGAATGAAAAGATATAAAAATGGAGATGTTATATAAATATCTGAGAAGTGAAGAGTTTGGCTCTAAAGTTGTTACCATAGTAGAAGTATTTTCTAAATTAAAGGCAGATATAGATATAGAGAGAAGAGCTATGGAAAAGATATGGAAAAGAAGAGAAAAAGAATTAGAAAGAGCTAGTTTATCTACTACTATGATGTATTGAGAACTTGAATGACTTATGTGACAAGCTTTACCTGGAGCTGAAATGCTTGAGCTAGGTGCTTGAGACGATGATTTAGATGATTTATAAAAAAATATAAAATGGCAATTAATTTATCACTAGATTTTTGAGATAATAAAACCTTTTTGGAAAAAAAGGTTGTTTTGGATGCAATAAAAGATAGGTGATCTATATTTACTCCAGCATGATGAATAGTGAAATCAAAGGAAGATATTCATGTATTTTTAAATGAATTAGTTAAGGATAAACCATTTAAAAATGCCACTCATAATAGTTATGCATATAGAATAAAACTAGAAAATGGTAGTATCCTAGAGTGAAAAAATGATGATGGAGAAACTGGAGCTGGAAATTGTATACTTAGAGAGTTACAGAGAGAAAATTATGTAGACAGTATAGTTGTCGTTAGTAGACATTTTTGATGAGTGCATTTACAAAGTGATAGATATAAACATATAATAAATGCAACGAAAATGATACTTTAAAAAAAATTTTACTTTTAAGTAAAGTGTTTTTTTGATTTTCTATTTTAAAAATTCTTGAGAATATATATAATGATACATATTAATACTAAATAATTTTATGAAAATAATAAAATCACTAAGAAAAACTTTATCTATGAAAATAAACGAAGCTTGAGAATTGATTGTCAAAGCTCCAGTGTTTGTGTCAAAAAAAAGAATAGATGAATTTATAGAAAAAAATAAAAATTGGGTAGAAGAAAAAAAACAGATAGTTTTAGATAGAGTTAGAAAATACACAGAATGAGAAAGATTTATGTATTTTTGAGAGGAATATGAACTTATATTTTCTTGAGATTCAGATAAAGTAGAATTTGATGGTATGAACTTCGTATTGTCTAGAGCCAATAAAAAAGATGCTTCAAAATTGTTTGTAGAATTTTATAAAAGAGAAGCTAGGTTTTATATAGAAAATAGAATCAAATTTATAGCAAATAAATATGATTTAAAGTTTAATAAGCTATGAATTACAAGCGCAAAAACTAGATGGGGTAGTTGTAGTAGTACTAAAAATATTAGTTTTTCATATAGACTTATAATGGCTCCTGTTAAGACTGTTGATTATGTAATAGTACATGAATTGGCACATCTAAAAGAAATGAATCATTCAAAGAAGTTTTGGGATTTGGTAGAATATATGATGAGATGATTGTATCCTGGGGATTATAAAGTACATATGAATTGGTTGAAAGAGCATGGGAATAAGATGATATTTTAAATAATAATGAATAATGAATAATGAATAATGAATAATTAAATAACTAAGTGTAAAATTAATTATGGAAAAACCTTATAAATTTTAATGTAACAAGCAATTTAAAATCAAAAATTTACAAATTGGTCTAGCGAAGCTTAGTTTTTGTAAATTTTTAGATTTTATTTGTGAAGTGAAATGTTAAAAAATTTATACAGTTTTGGAATAATTAATTTTATACTTAGTTATAATTAGATTTTGCATTAAGTTATAATTAACGATAAAATTTTATGTATTTTTATTATTTTAATTGTTAAAAAGTGTTATTTATTTTTAACATTTATTTCACAAATTTTTGAGTTTTTAACATTTTTATTAAAAATTATGAACAATATTGTTAAATACTTTTCTAGTGTAAGTGATTGAAATATGGCACTTCATATTTTGGATGATGAAAAAATAGTGCTTCAAAATAGACAAAAACTTGCCAATAAACTAGAGATGGATATGGACAATTTCTTATTTATGAATCAGGTTCATTGAAATAAATCTGTAATAGTTTGAAAAGATGATATGTGAATATGAGTGTACAAAATAGATGATAATTTCAATTGTGATTCCATGGTTACTAGTGAAAAATGAGTAGTTTTATCTGTACTTGTTGCTGACTGTTTACCTGTTTTGTTTTATGATGAAGTTTGATGAGTAGTTTGAGTAGCACATGCTTGATGGAGATGAACATGTGGAAAAATAGTGGAAAATACTATTAAAAATATGCAGATTTTGTGATCAAAAATAGATGATATAAAAATAATTATATGACCTGGTATATCAAAAAATAATTATGAAGTATGAGAAGATGTATGATGTAATTTTAGAGATGAAGTGAAAAGTCAGCTAAAGGATAAAAAACAATATTTGGACTTGTTTAAACAGAATTATTTAGATTTACTTGAAATGGGTGTGAAAAAAGATAATATTGAGATTATAGACAAGGATACTTTTAGTGATGAAACATATTTTTCAGCTAGGAGAGATTGATTTTATAAGTGAAGATTTTGAGGTTTTATTTACATAAAATAATTATGAAATTAAATACAGATTTATTAGAAAAAATTAGAAATAGTGATTCTAGATTGGTAGCAGTTACAAAATATGCAGATGTAGATGATACTTTGGAGGTTTTAGATATTCTTGAGTCTGAGTATTTAGATATATTGGAAGGTATATGAGAAAATAGGGTAGAGTCATTGATAGAAAAAAATATAGATAGAGAAAAAGTACATTTTATATGAAATATACAGTCAAAGCAGATAAAAGATATAATAAAATATGCATCTGTTGTACATAGTTTGGATGATATAAAACATATCAGAAAATTTGAAGATATTTGTGCTAAATCTGGAAACTGGATACAAATATTTTTACAAATAAATGTAGATAAATCTAAGCCTGGAGGGATAACTGTAGAAAAAATACCAGAGTATTTGGAATTGATTTGAGATATGGAAAATGTGTCTTTGGTTTGATTTTCAGCTATCTGAAAATCTGAGTTTACTAGACAAGAAAAAGAAGCAGAATTTGATTTATTAATATCACTTAGAAACAAATATTTACCAAACTGATTTGTTTCAGCAGGTACTTCTGTTGATTATGAAATAGCACTTGAAAAATGAGTGGATATAGTTAGAATAGGTAGTGAATTATTTAATATATAATTTTGTAAATCTATGAATAAAACAATAAATAAATTAAAAGATGGGGTATTATTTTGAATCTGAGCTTTGTTTGTTTTTTGAATTGCAAATGCGTGGGTGAATTTGTCTACTGTAGGTCCTGGTGATTCTTTGACAGATACTATTTGGAATGAAATGGTTACAAAATTGAATGATACATGACAAAGAGCTAGTGGAATATTTACTGATTGAAGTAGTAATGTTTGAATTTGAACAAATACACCATCTGATAAACTACATATGGTTTGATGAAATATTAAACTACAAAATATATGATCATCAATATATCTAACTGATAATTCTTGAAGTTGGCGTAATATTATAAGGACTTCTCCAGATAGTTGAAATTTGTGAGATTTTGAAATAGTTAGTTGAAATGGTACTGAGTCAAATAGAACTCGTTATGCACCAAATTGAATTTGGTATTTTCCAACTACAATTAGTGTTGCTGGTAATGTAAATATGTGATATGAAATAGTATCAGATACTCGTAGTGCAAATTCAGTAAGTTCTTATACTGTATCTTGTCCTGCATGAAAATATGTACTATCTGCAAGTGCTAGAACTTCTGGATGATGGATGGAAGTAGCAAAAGAAATTAATTCAACATCTGTTACTATATTTGCTGATACTAATCAATTTCCTAGTCAACTTGCTTCATGAATAATAACTAGAGTAGTTTGTGCTAGAATAGGTAATTAACATATAAAAAAATATTTATGAATAAAACAATAAATAAATTAAAAGATGGGGTATTATTTTGAATCTGAGCTTTGTTTGTTTTTTGAATTGCAAATGCGTGGGTGAATTTGTCTACAGTAGGTCCTGGAGATTCTTTGACAGATACTATTTGGAATGAAATGGTGTGAAAAATAAATGAAAATGGTAATAAAATAGAGCCATTAACTAATAGTTGAGGTAATATATGAATATGAACAACTAATCCTACTAGAAAATTGGAAGTAAACTGAAATATAAAAGCTTCTGATCCTTTGATTTCTACTGATTTAGCAACTAAAAATTATGTAGATACTACTATTTCTTCATCATCTTCAAGTTATTCTCAAACTAATTGTACATGGAAAACTATTACATCTTGTTGATTGTCTTGTTGAAATGGTACTTATTATGAAAATTTTTGTTGAGCATGATATTATATGGCATGATTTTGACTGAACACTGCGAATTCTCTATCAGCAAATAATTTTAAAATTTATTGCTGTCAATAATAAAATATACTATGAACAAAAAAGAATTAATAAAATATTTAGATGAATATTTGAAAATAAATGATTTTGTAGACTCTTCAAAAAATGGTTTACAGATAGATAATAGCAAGGATGAAATAAAAAAAATAGGATATGCTGTAGATGCAAATAGTTATATATTTGAAAGGTGAGTGAATGAGTGAGTAGATATGGTGATATCACATCATGGTATTTTTTGGTGACATGAAGATGTACTTGTTTGAGTACCTTACAAGAGAGCAAAAATCATGATTGAAAATGATATAAGTAGTTATGCTGCACATTTACCACTAGATGCTCACGAGGATGTAGGGAATAATATATGACTTGCAAAAGCATTTATAAACATATTTTGATTTAGAGAATGAGAATATAAATTGGAACCTTTTTGTGAATATAAGTGAAATATTATATGATTTTGACTTAGGTTTGATAGACCTGTTCATATTTCAAACCTGGTTACTTCATATGCTGAACAAATGCAATTGTTGAAAAGACTTTACAATTTTTGAAACAAAGATTATATAAATAGTATAGCATTTGTAAGTGGTGGAGCATGATCAGATTATAAACAAGCATTTGAAGAATGATATGATGTATATGTTACTGGTGAGGCAAATCATGGACAAATATCAGGAGCAAAAGAAATGTTACAATCTATATTTTTATGATGACACTATGAAACAGAAAAAATCTGACCAAAACTTTTGGCTTATCATTTGAGAGACAAGTTTTGACTTGAAATAGTGTTTTTGGATGAGAAGTATTAAAAAAGCACACTATTCCATCCTTGAATTCCTTCCTTTTAACAAAAAGGAAGGAGGCTCATCAAATATTTTTTTAAATATTGTAGCCCCTTTCCTTTATATAAAGGAAAGGATTCAGGATAGGAATAGTGTGCTTTTTTATATGTCTTTGAAACTATCACTTTCTCATTTTCATGATACTATTAGGTATATGTGATATGGTGCTAATAATATTCATTTTCATATCTGGTATAAGTATTCTACTGTAGTGAAAATAGAATTGGCACTTCATAAAGCAAAACCTAGTATGTGTTCATGTACTGCACTTGGATTTTTTGCTTTTTCTATAAGTTTTGCTGGTAGATAGTCTTCTATTTTGCTTTTAAATTCTTCTATATTTATAGATTTCTCTATGTCTTGTTTCAATAATTGTATTTCTATTTTTGAAGAGTTTTCTATCAATTCTTGAGCTCATTTTATAGTAAAAAATAGTTTTTCTAAATCAGAGTTATTTAAACTTTTTGTTTGATTTAATAGCTCTGTTTTTAATCATTCAAGTCATTTGAAAGTATCATTTTTTATGAGTTCTTCAGCTTTGTTTTTCTCTATTCAAAATTTGTTGGCTATATCTATAGCCAACTGTTTTAGTAATTTATCTTTATCTAATATATTCGGATTTATCTTATTTTTTTCTATACTCATAATTAATTATTTATTTTTATGTTTTCTAGGTCTGATTTTGCCATAGTTCAAAATTCTCAATCTAGGTCAAGAGAAACTGTCTTTGTTAAATATAAAAATGCTTTTTTATAATCTCATTTACTTATTTCTAATTTTCATTTAACCATATTTAACATAGGACTTTTTGAGTTTAATTCTAGTCATTTATCTATGTATTTTTCTGATTCAGCGTACAATTTATTTATATATTCTTTGTTATTTTCTGAAATATCAGTACTTCATGTAGATGAATTATTTGCTGCTTTTTGTATAGGTTTACTATTTATACTGTTCATCAGTATCCATCACATATATCAATTAAATATTTCTGAATTTGGGTATTTTGTAATCGCATAGCTTGTGAATTCTTTTGCTTCTTTGTTTTTATCATTTATCAAACTGTAGTATATAGCTAAATTGTAGTCATCTATACTCATAGTTTCTTTGTGTTTATTAAACATATTATTAAATGTTTCTAACATCTTATCCATTTCTCATAATTGATTGTAGTTGTATAATACTCTTTTATATACATCTAGAGTATTATTGTATCACAAATCTATAGCTTTGTTTAAATGTATTGTACTGAGTACATATTCGTGTAATCTTTCATAAACAACTCACAAAAAGAAACTTACTTCTTCGTCATCTTGTACTATATTTGAGTATTCTATCAGATACAATTTTGCTTGTACATAGTTTCATAGCTCAAAATAACTTTTTGCTATTATTTTAAGCAGTGGTTTGTAATCATTTTTATTATTTAGTATATTTTTTGAAGTCTCAATTGCTATAGGATAAAGTCCATTTTCAAAAAATGCTCATGCTACAAGTGCTCATTTATAATGCAAGTCATCCAATTGAAAATTTTCATAATTGTCTATTGATTTTTTTATATTTGCTAATGCTTCAAATTTTATTTCTGAGTTTGTTGAACCTGATCATGTATTTGTAGTATCATTTTTTCTCTTTGTAAAATAATCTTGGTATTCTTTTCTACATTCACTAAAGTCTATTTTGCATTCTAGTGCTGTTTTGTAATAAATCAATTGTTCTTCATTTAGTCACAGAGTATCTAATTCTTTTATAATAAATTGTATATTTTCATTGCTTAAATTTCCTGATGAAATAAGTGTTCTAGCTGCTAAATCTCTGTCTAATCTATCGTATCATTTTATTTGTGAATAGTAAGAATAGGCTTTGTCGAATTTTTTTAGATTGTAATTTACATCTCACAATTTTTGTATAATACTTTCATCGTTTGGTAATTCTTTATGTATTTGTAGATACTTTACTAATGCGCTTGTATAATCACCATTTTCTAGACTAATATCTCACTTCAAAATAAGTCATTTAAGTGCTAGTTTTTTTCTCAATTCTTCGATTGAATTTTTTTTCTTTGTTATTACATCATTTTGTGGATTAGTTTCTCAATTAGTTAAGTCAGTACTTCAAGAATTTGTATTTTCTAATGCACCAGAACTGTTATTGTTGTCTATATTATTTTTATTTATGTTACAACTTGTGCTTATAAAAATTAGTAAAAGAACAATTAAAATTTTTTTATTCATTAGGTAAATTTTAGTTTATATTTATAAATTTATAAGATTTATCTTAAAATCAATGCCATTTAGTTAAGGAAAATTTTGTACTTTGGTTTTAATCCCTCCCCCTACGGGTACTCCCTTTTACAAAGGGAGAAATTTAATTAATTCATTAGCTTAATTTAATTGTCTTTAAATTTTTTTTTCTATTATTTATTTGGCAATTAAATTTTATTGTTTAAATCTTATTTGTAAAGTTGAAAAATAATAAATACATTTACAAATTGAAATATTGTATTAAACTAAATTTATATATATTTTATAAATTACCAACTATTTATTTCTATGTTTAAAAAAATTGCTTCCAATACTATTTCGCAAATATGATCAAAGGCTTGAACTGCTATAATATCTATATTTTTGATAAGTATACTTACGAATTATTTGACTGTTGAATTGTATTGATTGTATTCAAAAGTGTATAATTATATATGAATTTTTGTCTTTTTGGCTGATTTGTGATTGTATGCAATTACTATTAGAGAGATAACAAATTCTAGAGAAGATACTGCAAAAATAGTTTGAAATGTAATGAGTTTGAGGTTGATTTTGTGAATTATTATACTTTTTGTAGCTACTTGAATTGCTTATTTTTTACCATGATATAATTCATCTTTGGCTATTTATTCTATTGTTATTGCTTCAATATTTACTATATTTCAACTTTTAAATTCATCTATACTTGCACTTATGCAAGCCAATATGAAGATAGAGTTTTCAGCTGTCTCTCTTATATTGTCAAAATTGTTAAATCTATGACTTGTATGAATAATCGCTTATACTTTTTATCCAAAATCTTTGATTGAAAATAGTGAATATTTCACTCCTTTTTTGTATATAGTATCTGCGTGAGTAATTTGAGTGATTTTTAATACTATTTTGAATTATTGGTATGCAAGAAAAATAGTAAAATTTGGTTTTGATTTCGACTGGGAATACATAAAACACCTTTTTAAAATATCACTTCCTTATGGTTTAGCATTGTTTTTATCTGTTGTATATTTCAAGGTAGATGTAATTATTTTGTCACTTATGGAATGACCTGTAAAATGAGATTTGAGTATCGCGCTTTATAGTTTACCTATGAAAATAGTGGAAGTACTTATGGTTATTGGTTGATTTTATATGACTTCGCTTTTACCTAGTTTGACACAATCTTTTAAAAAAATAAATTCAAAAAACATATCTGAAGAAGAATTGGATAAAAATAAAAATGAACTAGATTTTTTGATTTGAACTTCTTTTAAAGTATTGTTTTCATTTTCAGTTTTAGTTTTTACTCTGTGAGTATTGTTTAGGGATTATTTGATTGAGATAATAGCGAATAGAAATTATATCGATACTATACATGATTTTAATTCGTCAGATGCATTTTTGGTAGTATTTGCAGTTATAGTTTTTAATTTTTTATCACTTGTATTTATTTATTCTCTAGTAGCTTCTGAAAATCAATCTAGACTTTTGAAAATAAATATAGTTGTAACTATTTTTAATATAGTTTGAAATATTATCTTGATACCAAAATACAGTTTCATGTGAGCAGGTTTTACCACACTAATTAGTCAGATTATTCTCACATATTTAGGATATTATTATACTAGAAAACTTATAAAATTTCATTTACCATTTATGTTTATAGTTAAAAATCTGTTTATTTGAGTTGTTATATTTGGATTGTGATATTTTTTGTTAAACAATTATAGAGTGTGATTGTATTTCGATTTTGTGGTTTATTGAGGATTGTTGTTTGGGATTTATGGATGAGTTTTATTTTGGGAGTTTAAGAGTGAACATAAAAAAAGTCTAAATTAATTTTATTAATTTAGACTTTTTTTATACAATAACTATCTATCTTGTAAAGTTATTTAATTTGATTAATGACTAAATATGTGTTAATATATAATAATTAATTAAATATTTAAATGATTAAAAATAAAACTATTTTTCATAATTCTGTTAAAATAAAATATTATATTTATGCTTTTACTTTGGTTGAATTATTAGTTACAATTACTATTTTAGCAATTTTATGAACAATTTCTTTTATGGGGCTTCAATGATATTCTCAAAATAGTAGAGATGCAGTAAGAGTTTCTGATTTATCTAGAATGAAAAATGTTTTAGATATTTTTGCTGTTGAAGCATGAAAATATCCATTTCCAACTGATAGTGTCAATATTACTTATTCAGGATGAACTATATGGAAACAGGGGACATTTGGAGAGTCTACATTTGCCAATGTTGAAAAATTAGATAAAATTCCTACAGATCCATTGACCAATTCAGTGTATACATATTCTATATTAAATAATAACTTAGAATTTCAAATTTGATGAATAGTTGAAAATACCGATAATTCATTTTTAAACAACAATGTTACTTATGCTGGAAATAACAATGCCAAAGCTTTAATTATTTGAAATTATAATTGATTTGCAGCAAAAAGTATTACTTGAAGTACTTGTAGTGTACTTACTGTTCCTTCAATTATTGCTAATGGTATTGATATTAGTACAAGTTATGAAGATATAGTTACTAATGAAAGATTAGTATTTGATTGATATCATAATTTACCTAATTCTTTTTCAAAAACTAAATTTAAAGTCAATTGAGGTTTTGCTTTTTCTACTGATAATTTAATTGTTTATTCTTGAAGTTGTTCTGATTTGGAAAATAATAATTTACTTAGGTTAAATTTATTATCAAATTTAAAAAATGCTTATAGTTGAAGTATTTTACAAAATCATACTAATTATTCTAGTCTAAATAAATTAAATATTGATATAAATTCACCAAATATTCCTTCTAATACTTTGGCAGATAGTTTAACTAGTGTTATTTTATGAAAAAAAATAAAATCTGATTTTTCAATTAATGATATGTTATGAACTTGTAACATTAACTGAATTGATGTAAATAATTGAGATAGTATTCTTACTTATTCAGAAAATAATATTGATAATTCAGAATCTTATACTTGTAGTGATGTTTCTCAAGTCAGATCTTGTAATCTTTGAGTTTTGACATGAGATGAAAATTTCATATATAATTCTTGTTTTAAATGAGTTATTGATAATTGTACTGCAAATCCTTCATTTAATTACAACTCTCATTTTTATAATATTTCAGCTATAAATCATAGTGAATATTTAACTGATATTTTATCTCAAAATGTAAATCAGAATAATTGAACTTATAAATATAAATTAAATTCTATTTCATGTAATGATTGAGAATTTATTAGTATTAATGAAGACTCTACTCCAATTTTACAATCTTGTGATTTTTGATTTATTGTTTCTTGAAATTCTTGTGTTGATCAGTGAGATGTTATTATAACTTGAGCTGATAATTTATCTTGTCCATGATGCTCTAATTAATTAAAAAAATTATTAAATTACTTATATTTTAAAATAAAAAAAATGAAAAAAATAAAAATAATTATAGCTTTAATTTCCTTGTTAGTCTTAACTTGATGTTTTAATAAAGAAAATAATAATGAAGAAACTAATACTTGAGCTAATGAAGTTACAAATAAAAAACAAGAAATAATAGTTAATAATGTTTATGAAGAAATAGTTGATGATAAAGTAGGTCTTAAAAATGCTACTCAAGATGATTTGGATAAAATTCTTCAAGAAGAAGTGAGAATTAATAATACTCCTACTAGTAAATATCCATTTTTTGAACAAAATTCATCAAAAAAAGCAGACTTAGAAGAAATAAAAATAGCTTGAGGTTTGGAAGTGACTAGATGAAAAGTTTTTACTTACTGAATTGATAATAATTATTCTTTTATAAGTTCTTTTTTGTCTGATAATGAAAAACTATATTCTTTTTCTCAAAATTGAAATTCATTTTTCTATTTAGATAATGACTATAAAGAATTAATTAATAAGTTAAAAGCAAAACATAAAGATTTGAAAGTAAATAATGAATCTAGTGATATTATTTATATAGAAATTACTAATAATTCAAATAAATATATATTAGAGTTTAATATTGGAAATGGTATTACAAGAGATGATTTAGATAATATTTTACAAACTAATCAAAAAACTAAAGTTGTTATTTCTTTAATAAAGTAATAAAAAAATAATTTAAAAATAAAAAACAAAAACATGAAAAATAAAATTTTGATATTTATTATATCTATAATCTCAAATATATTATTTCTTCACTCAACTACTTTTGCTGAAGTAATTAGTGTAAATACTACTATAAGTACAGATACTATTTATAGTTCTTTAACAGTTACTAACTGAGCAACTCTGACTCTAAATGCAGTACTTACTGTCACATGAGATGCTATAGTTGAAAGTGGTGGTAATATTACTCATACTACTTGATCTAGTACAAATTTTCTTCTAGATGTTGCATGAACATTAACAATAAACAGTTGATGAAAGATAGATGTATCAGAAAAATGATCATCAACTGTTTGAAGTTTGTGAGATAGTTCATCAAATGGAGCATCACATTGATGATATTCATGATGATCAAAGGTCCCATACTGAGATGTATATAACCCAATAACAGTAGGGTCATATTGAAATACATGATATAATGGATGATGATTAGTAAGAATAACAGCATGAAATTTAGTAAATAATGGATCAATACTAGCAAATGCAAGAAATTTTAATTCAACATATAAGTGATTATGATCATGATGATCAATAAATATAACAGTTGATTGAAATATATGATGAACATGAATATATCAAGCAAATGGATGATTGAATTCATATTCACCAAGTGTATGAGCATGATGAAGAGTGTCAATTAAGTACAACACAGTAACAGATATAACAACATTAAAAAATAATATAACATCTACATGACCATGAAGTGCATGAGAATGAACTATATATTTGAAAAATAATACAACAAATGATGAGTATTTATTGATTAAGTGAGATTGAGGTACAAGATGAACATTGATAAATAATATAGATTTAAATATATTTAAAGAAATATATATATATTGAGGAGGTTTGGTAGTAACAGGAATAACAAGCCCATTAACAATACCATATGATTTTACACTTGCATGAGATTCGTTTTTAAATGTATCAAATAATTCATTAACTGTTGATTGAAATCTTACACTTAATAATTGAGATTTAACAGTTGCATGACCATTAGATGTTAATGGAGATTTATCAGTTACAAGTTCGACACTTAATGCATCATCAATAAATACAGATAATGACATAAATCTTGTTTCATGAACAATTAATGTTCCAACAATAAATATACCAAATAATCTTAATATTACTTGAGGTATTATTAATAGTACAACATTGAATATTAATAATAATTTATCTATTCAAAACTGAACAATTAATAATACATGAAATATAGATATATTATGAAGTTGAACAGTTAAGACATGATGAACAATAAATAATACACAAAATATAAATGTATCTAATAATTTAACAATAGAATCAGGATGAAATATTACTCATCCAACAACAGCAACATCATTGTTTAATGTATGAGTGGATTGAACATTAACAATAAACAGTTGATGAAAGATAGATGTATCAGAAAAATGATCATCAACTGTTTGAAGTTTGTGAGATAGTTCATCAAATGGAGCATCACATTGATGATATTCATGATGATCAAAGG
>JAQTXG010000009.1:52117-53005 GCA_028688895.1 Candidatus Altimarinota bacterium
GATGATTGAATTCATATTCACCAAGTGTATGAGCATGATGAAGAGTGTCAATTAAGTACAACACAGTAACAGATATAACAACATTAAAAAATAATATAACATCTACATGACCATGAAGTGCATGAGAGGGGACAATATATTTGAAAAATAATACAACAAATGATGAGTATTTATTGATTAAGTGAGATTGAAGTACAACAAGAAACACTACAGTATGAACTTGATACAATGATTATTATTTTGATACTATAGAAGTAACTGATTGAGCTAAATTTTATAAACAATGATCTGAAAATATAATTGCTTGATTATGTATATTAGGCTGAACTCCTGTTTGAGTAGTATGACCTGGTATTATATGTAATTGAGTTTCTAGTTATAAGTATTATGATTTAAATATTAGTATAAAAAAATTTGATTTAAGAAATAGGAAACATGAACTTTTAATTACATGACCTAGTTGAGGTTATGAATTAATTTGAAGTGGTACATGAGTTATTAATTGAAACGGTAATTTTACTAAAAAAATAAAAATTACTAAAACTTGAACTTATACATTTACTTTTAAATTGTATGATTCTAATGATGAAAATGCTTTAGTTAAAAAGACTGTAATAAAAACAGTTAATGTAACAAATTAAGAATTGAATGTAATAAAAAACTAAAAATACTGTATAATTTTATACAGTATTTTTTACTTCTTAAACTGATCCTTCAATCCATTAAATGCTTTGATTTTATCTCTATAAAACATATTAAAAGTTTCAAATGGATATATTTTACCATTAGGCTCTACGAAATGTACACATGATCTTTTTATACTTCATAAATCAAAATCATATTTATCCATAAATGACATGATAATAATTCTAAATACATTTGTATAAT
>JAQTXG010000041.1 GCA_028688895.1 Candidatus Altimarinota bacterium
AACAAGATTGATGATTTGAGTTTAGTCCAAACAAATTATTAGCCTACACAGATACATGAAGCTGTACAATATTATCAGAAAATACAAGCACATGAATTACATCAAGAGTAGATTTACTTAAATGATTGCAAGATGCTTATACTTGAACGACATTGAAAAATGAATGAGAAATAAAAAATATATTAGCATTAGATATAGATACAAATAACCCAAGTACTACAGTAAAAAATTATGCTAGTACTTTTGTGAATAATGTTTTTGGAAGTAAAATAGTTTGAAGTAATAGTACAAATACTAATATAAATAATAATACAGTATTGGAACATCTAACTGAAATAACTAGTTTAGCTAGTATACCAGAGGCTAATAAAGCTTCATTTACAGTCGTATCTCATTCATTATATTCTTGAATGGATGTATCATACTTATTTGATACTAATTTATCTAATTTACCAAATATACCTTATTGGTTTTTGGGTACTCATTATGTTGAAATAGATGTAGCAAGTGATTTTAGAATTTGGAGCATAGTTACTAATTTTTCAGATTATAATACTTATGATGCATCATTAAAATTTATTAATTCTAATACTTTGGTAGAAGTACCAAATACACAGACTGATCACGGAAGACCTAATGCGTCTCAATTTCGTATTGCTTCTTCGACTATTCCTGCTGGAAGATATAAGGTTTATACTCAACTTAACTCTACAAGAAATAATAATCAATATAGATTAGATGATGAATGGTTTATAGAAAAAATGAATTAAGATTTATGAAAAGCCCTCTACTCTTAAGGTAGGGGGCTTTTAACTAGTTGATTTTAGTCAATATTTAAACTTCGTCGATTGATATAGGCATATCATCTGAATCTCGATTTTGACCAAAATCAAATTTTGGATGATTTTTATCACCATCGTTAGCATTTTGGTTATTTGCTTCTTTGTTTGGATTTTTTAAATCATCCGGTTCATTAATACTCATTTTTCCTCCTTTTAGTTATTATGAGTTTGCTGATTATATTGAAATATAATTTTTGTCAATTTTAATTTATCGTATGTATTTTTTATACTATGCTATTTTTAATTTTATAGTCAATTTTAAAATAAAATATTATTTTTAGAATGTATTTTTTTTTGTATAATCATTTTGTTTATTTTTTTATAATTTTATTTACATGTTGAAACAAAAAAATTTTTCTATTCAAACTATATTGGATAAAAAAGCATTTACTTTGGTAGAATTGATAGTTGTTATAACTATATTGGCTATTTTGTGAACTATAGCTTTTATATCACTAACTGCCTATAGTGCACAATCAAGAGATAGTGTGAGAATAAGTGATTTGGATAGAATGAAAACAGTACTTGAATTGTATCAAATAGATTCTTGAAAATATCCGTTACCAACTAATCCAATAGATGTTACATATAGCTGAGCAACTGTTTGGAATCAAGGTACATTTTGAGAAACAGTATATGCAAATTTAAGTAAACTAGATAAAATACCAAAAGATCCATTAACTGATAAAGAATATACTTATTCAACTACATTTAAGAAAAATGAATATCAATTGTGATGAATACTAGAGGGGGATGAAATTAGCTACGTACCAACCTTAACTGCTCCTTATCAAGGTGGGGGACTAGCACAACAAGCTCAAGCATGAATAATAGAAGCAAATGCAATAATAGTATGAAATTACAATGGTCAAATGACAAAAAGTTTGAGTTGATCAATTTGTAGTATATTGGCAACACCATCTATTATAGCAAGTAATATTACTACAAGTACCGATTTACAAACAATAGTAAATAGTTGAAATCTAGTTTATAGATGATTTAAAAATTTACCAAGTTCATTTTTTGGTTCAAAATTTAAACAAGATTGATGATTTGATTTTACACCAAATAGTTTATTATCATATACAGATACAAATAATTGTGATGTATTAACTAGTAAAACTAGTTATGCTGAAAGGGTACAATTATTAGCATGATTACAAAATTCATATAGTGGGACAATTGTACAAAATGAATGAGAGATAAAAAATATATTATCACTTGATATAACAGATGTAAATAATCCGAGTAATGATGTAATAAATTATGCAGGTAATTTTGTAAATAATGTTTTGTGAGGGAATATAGTTGCAGTTAGCATTTCAAGTACAAGTAGTAGTTGAGGACCAGTAAGTAGATTTGTTTCATCTGCTGATAAAACAGTTGTAACGGATAATGATACATGATTGAAATGGCAATCACATAGAGATTTAAGTGGAGATTTACCTAGTAATGATTTAACTATTTATAGTCCTGGAATAGTAAGTGGTGATGATTATTGTGCAAATCTAAATTTAGGTATTTATAATACTGGTTGGAGATTACCAACTCAATCTGAATTGGAGTACATTAGAAATCCTGATTTATCAATGGATACTGCTTATTTTACTTATCAAGCAGATTGGTATTATGCATATTATTTATGATGACCTCTTCAATGGGTTGAATTTGTATTCTCTGATTTTATTTTTTCTAAAGCCAATGCAATGTGACCAGCATTATCATTACGTTGTGTACATGATTAATAATTTTAAAACAAGAAAAATATATATTTTTCTTGTTTTTTTATTTGCAAAAAAAACTAAAATCATAAAATAAATATACTTTAAAATTAACTATTATAAATGACGCAAATAGAAAATGAAACATTAACTGAAGAAAATCCTTATATTTTACCTGAGATGAACTATGTCGAAGTAGTTTCTAAAGAACTTTGATTTTGAAATTTTCAAGTAGAAGTAGTTTTGGAACTTACTGCAGAGTGATCTACCGTTCCTTTTATCGCCAGATATAGAAAAGAGAAAACTGGAAATCTAGATGAGGATCAAATAAGAGCGATTATAGATTTGAGAGATAAGCTTGAAAAAATACAAAAAGCTAAACAAACTGCTATAAATGGTATAGTTGAACTTGGTAAAATGACTCCAGAATTATTTGAAA
Organism: Candidatus Altimarinota bacterium; assembly: GCA_028688895.1. Lineage (GTDB taxonomy): Bacteria > Patescibacteriota > Gracilibacteria > BD1-5 > UBA6164 > UBA6164. The sequence goes on from JAQTXG010000041.1 coordinate 3,003, forward strand.
ATATATTGAAAGCAAAGACATTGAAGGAAGTGGAAGAAATATATAAACCATACAAAAGTAAAAAGAAAACGAAAGCAATGATTGCTATCGAAAAGTGATTTCAATTTGTCGCAGATATAATAAAGAAAAATATAGACATCACATCATCGCAACATTCTCCTTTGGAGGATAATGGACAAGAACAGTTGGATAATTTATTGAATGAGTATCCAATAGAAGAAATACTTGAATGAAGTGTACATATAATATCTGCTGAAGTATCTGCAAATAGTGATTTGAGAGCTGATTTAATGGAGACTTTACAAAAGTATGGAACTATTATTTCAAAGAAAAAAACTGATAAAGCATTAGAAAAATTGAATGAAAAAGATAGATGACAAATTTCTAAATTTGATATTTATGCTGATTTTAGTTTAAAAATATCATGGCTTAAACCTTATCAAATATTGGCATTAAATAGATGAGAAAACCTCTGAATACTATGATTAAAAATAGAAAAAACAGATATGACACAGGAATGAATAAAAAAACATTATTCTAGAATATTATCAAATCTAGCTACACCAAAATGACTAGATGAAAAAAGGATTTATAAAGTATATTTACCATTTATTCCACTTTTGGAACAGGCATTTTTGGATGGATATGAAGCACTATTTACTTCTGTAGAAAATGAGCTTAGGGGTATTTTATCTGAAGTATGAGAGGATGATGCTATAGAAACATTTAAGCAAAATCTGGCAAATTTACTGATGACGAAGCCTGAATATGGTAAAAAGATATTGGCTATAGATCCTTGATATAGAGCAGGTTGTAAAATGGCTATTTTGGATAATTTGTGAAATCCTATAAGTTTTGACAAGATATATTTACATCAAGAAAATGATGCTAAATCTAAATTGAAATTGATATTAGAAAAAGATAATATAGATGTAATAGTAGTTTGAAATGGTACATGAGTAAATGAAACAGTATCTATATTGCAATGATTGACTGAAAAGGAAATATATATAGTAAATGAGTCGTGAGCATCTGTTTATAGTGCCAGTAGTACAGCTCAAGAGGAATTTCCTGATTTGGATAGTTTGGATAGATGAACAGTTTCAATTGGTAGAAGGTATATAGATCCTTTATCTGAACTAGTTAAAGTACCTGTTTGAAGTATATGAGTAGGTATGTATCAACATGATGTAGCAGAAAAAAAACTCGAAGAAAAGCTATGAAATGTAGTAGAGGACACTGTAAATGAAGTATGAATAAATGTAAATACAGCTTCTAGTTATGTACTGAGTTATATATCTGGTATAGATAAAAGATCTGCAAAAAAAATATATAATAATAGACCATACAAATCTAGAGAACATTTGAAAAAACAATTATCTGACAAGGTTTATGAACAAGCAGCATGATTTTTGAGAGTACCAGATAGTAATGAGATTTTGGATAATACTGATATACATCCAGAGCAATATGAATTGGTAAAGTATTTAGAAAAACCTCTCTCTTGAATTCTCTCTCCTTATCAGGAGAAAGAGGCTACAGTTTTATTTTCAAAATATGAAAAAGAGTTAAAAGAAATTTATCCTGATTTGACGGTGTGAACAATAGAATTTATATTGAATTCTTTAAACAATGCTTGAGTAGAAAAAAGAGTGAATTCTACTCATAAAAAAGCTTCAAAATCATGAGAAAAGGTAGATTTAAAAGTATGAGATGTGATGGAGTGAGTGATTAGAAATGTGGTTGCTTTTTGAGCTTTTGTAGATATAGGTACAAAAAATGATTGACTTGTACATGTTTCTCAAATATCTGATAGTTTCGTAAAAGATCCAAAAGAAGTAGTAGAAGTCTGACAAACTGTAAAAGTAAAAGTAACTGCAATAGATGACAAAACAGGGAAGATACAGTTGACGATGAAGGGGGTATAGTTATGTAATAAATATTTATTTTGTAAAGCCAATTTATATATATAAATTGGCTTTTTTTTATAAAAAAATATAATTATTTTGATTATAATTAAAAATACTACTATGAAATATGTAAAACAGTTTATCATAAACATACTTTTATTTTCTCTCGCGTGAATTACTTATGCTGCATTTACTCCTGTATCAAATGGTGATCCATTGACTGCTACTACTTGGAACTCATTATTATCAAAAGTAGATTGAATATTTACTGACTGAACTGGTAAGGTAGGTATATGAAATGAAGCTCCTACTGAGAAGCTAGATGTAACAGGAAATATTAAAGCGTCATGAAGTATATGTTGAGCAAATTGATGTATATGAACTGCATGATCAGCATTTAGTTGTACAGAAGAATTTGATTATATAGAAACATGAAATTCTGTGATAACTTATAATCCAAGTGCTGCTAAAAAAGCTGAACTAATGGTTTATTGAATTATATGTTGGAATAGAACTGATGATTGACAAAAAATATCTCCTCTAGATTGATATGATTTTTCAAATTGAGCTTATTGAGTTTGGAATTGAACAAATTATAAAGTATGTTGAAGAATAACTTATTATGATTGAACAAATTATTTAATTTCTTGGTCTAATGGTAATCGGTTTTGACTTAGATATTACGATTGAGTTACTAATACTGTTCATGGTAGATGGGTAGCTAGCGCCTGAGCAGAATGATCATGATGATATGGAGTATCTGATAGATGGACTATATGGACATGTAAATAAAAATAAAGACTTTTTCAAAAAGTCTTTATTTTTTTATCATATTTATTGATTTAATGATTATTTCTTCGTTATCTATATTTTGTATACATGGTGGTGTATCTGAAAAATTTCTATTTGTTTGTCATGTAATTACACATTTTTTAGCTACATTTATTTGGTGACATCTGGTATTGTTTGGACAATTTCAAGTAATTTTTTCTACATTATTAGCTATGTCTGATATTATTTTTTCTGGTTCGATTATAGAAAAAAGTACTATTAGTTTTTTTTCTAGTGCGACAGCTGCATTTGTAAGACTTCAGTCAGATCAAATACATAAATCCATTTCATTGATTATTGCATAGGCTTCTTTTAGATTAGTTTCTCATACAAAATTGTATACATTTGAAAACTTACTTGTAAGTACTTCTGCTGTATTTTTATCTTTTGTAGATCATAATAATATAAAATTTAATCAAGTAGTAAATTTATTTAGTCATTTTATTATTTCATCCCATTGTTTGTAGTCTTTTAATCAGTTTATTGCTCATACAAAAATAGCTACTTTTGTTCCATTTATATGTTTTAATTTTTCTTTTGTTAAATTTTTTTCATCTTCTGAAATATATAGTTTTGGTAATTTATTTAAGTATTCTAGCATATCAGGTATATGTTTTGATAATGCTACTATATTTTTTTTAGTATGATTCATGTTTACATCTATATTTCTGATATCTTCATTTATAAATGGAGTTCTTATTCATGTAAGTAGTTTGATTATTCATATTTTTGTTCAGTGATTTAAACTAATAACTAAATCGTATTTTTTAAATATTAGTTTTCAAATGATAGATGTTATTTGACTGATACTATCATTTCACTGAGTAGTTATGATTTCTGATATATATGGATTTCATTCAAATATGTTTTTTCTATTTTCTAAACAGATTAAATCTATTTTTGTGTTAAAATAATTAGCTGTAGCTTCTATTGCAGGTATTTTAAAAATTCAGTCTCATATTCAAAATCAATCAGTTTGAGAGCTGGATTCTATAAATAATATTTTTTCTGGATTTAATCATTTATGATATTCTTTTGAAATAATAGATATGATTCTAGTAGATATGTTTCTAAGTAAAATCCTGATTACATTTTTTTGTGTTTCTATTAAGATTTTTGGTGAATTATTAGTAATTGAGTACTTAACTTCTTCTAGGTATAAAGTTTTGAGTTGTTGAAATCTAGATATATTAAATCACTTATTCATAAGTAGTATTTATAATTTTTAAATTGTAATATCTGTTATTACTTTCCTAATATAGATTATTAATTCTTTTACCTGTAAAGGTGATAATTCATTTACTTTTAATATTTTTTCTATTACGGGCATTATTTTTCTGATAATAATTGATTTAAATTTCTTTGATTTTATATGTTTGATATCGTTTTCTATATATTTTTTAACTATTTTTAATACTATATTTTGACTATATGGATGGAAAATATTTTTGTTATCTCAAAAAACATCTATTCATTCAAAAGTAGTAATGAAATTCATTTCTTCTAATTCTTCTATATAAGCTCTATTTCTCATTTGAAGTATATCTTGACGAGTAAATCAATATGATTTTAATTGTACTTCCATTACGCTAATTTCTTCTCTGAAGTCTATATCTCATTCCATGTTTAGGTAATATAATTCTATATATTGTGAAATCTCTCAAAACAAAAAGTTCAATTCTTTTAATTTTCAATTCAATCCTGTATTATTAGAATTTTTAAATAATGACATTACTTCATTATTTTCATTATTGTCATCATTTTTTCAATAATTTGATTTTCATATTTTTATCTTATTATTTTGATATGAAATATATAAATTTATATTTTTATTTTTGATTATATAATTTTCAAAATCTTCATCTGCTAATAATTTATTTAATTCATTTTCTATTTCATTACTTATTGTTCCAAGGAACTCTCTAGCTCATCTTTCTTTTGAATATCATTTATTTAATATGTGATTAACTCAATTTTCATCTATTGATAGATTTATATTATTATGAGGGTATATTTTTTTGATTGCATTTTTCATATCAGTAATATCATTATCTAATATTTTTTTACAATCTTCAGTAGTTAAATATTCGAATTCAATTACTGCTGTTAATCTTGCTCTGAATTCTGGTGAGAAATCTCTTTTCATTGATTTTTGTATTATTTTTGAATTAGCTTTTTCATCGAAATTATTACTATCAACAAATCAAATAGAGTTTGATCAATTGATTATTTCATGTTGTCATATATTTGATGTAAAAATAATTATAGAATTATCAAATCTAGATATTTTTCAATTTGTAAATTCTACTTTTGCTGTATCCATAAGTCATAGCAATGATTGTTTTACATTATAATGAGCTTTTTCTACTTCATCAAATAATACAATATTGAATCAATCCAAGTATCTAACCATATCATGTAATTGATTCATTCTTTTAGCTGAATCATAGTATTTAGTTATATTTTTATGTTCTAATGGGCTCGGATCTCAATATCATGTATAACTTTTTGGTGCTCAAAATAGTGTAGTACTAGTATGACTTTCCATAAAATTTTCACATGATATTTTTGTATAATTATTTTCATTTCCTAGCAATAGTTCTGCTAATGCCTTAACTATTTCTGTTTTTCATACTCAAGTTGGTCCAGCAAAAAATAGACAAGCAATTGGTCATTTTCTTTGTCTGAAACTCAAAATTCTAGATATAATTGCTTTTGATATAGCTTCTTTTGCTTTTTGTTGACTAATTATCCTAGAATCTAAAAACTCTTCTATCTCTATTTGATAATGATGTTTTTCTGGTATTTCTATTATTTCTATTACTTCTTCTTTTATTTCATTTTTTGTATTTGAAATGAATTCATTATTTTTATCTCATAAATCTATCAATTCTCATTCATCTTGTTTTTTTACATTTATATGTTTGTCCATATTTATTTATAAAATAATAATATACTATGTCAATTTACTTAAAAAATATATTAAAATAAAAACTAAAAAAGTCAATTTATTTTTTTCTATGTTTTTAGCTTTATTTAAGATTATGTGATAAAATATTTTTATAAAGTATTTATAATTTATATTTACATATTTTAATTAAAAACTATGAAATTTTTACAAAGTAAAGAAGAATTGATTACAAAAAAAATAGATGGATTGTTTTATATAATTCCATTAAAAAATTTGAGGCATACAAATAGGGTAGATTTCAAGGCTATTCCATTTTTTGAAGATTTTAATGGTATTGATATAGTAAATCATGAACCTGGTGCTATGTCTCCATGACAAGTAGAATGACAATGAAGCCATTGGTATATGCATCCTTATCAAGAGGATAATTTGCTGACTTTTCAATGAAATAGATTTGTAGAATTGTATACAAAAGAACATTGAAAAGTAGAAAAATTTGAAATTTCAAATGAAAGAATATTATGGAACTGAGAATTGGTATATGAATGACAAGCAATTTTGTGATGGCCAGTAAATGTTTTTCATAGAAATTATTCTCCAAATGGATCTATAAGTATAAATTTGGCATATAGAACTCCATGATTTGATATAGATACAGAGTTTAATATCTATAATTTGGATACTGAAACTTGAGAGTATAGTGTTGCTAGAATAGGGAAATTGGACCAATAAAAAATGAACATATAATAAATGACGTATTTCATCGTCATAAAAATTTTTGCTTAATCACTTACTTTTGTAAGCTCATTTCAGAAAAATATTTCTTCCTTGAACTACTTGTTTTTGATATGTTCTTTAATCCTAGTTGATGTTAATATAATAATTTACAAAAAAATATGAATGAAACTTTAAATACAATGAATCCTTTTTTAAATGCACAAAAACAAGTAAAATCTGCTTGTAATTTGTTTTGAGAATGTAGTATAGATTTGAATAATTATGAACTAATAGCTCATCCTAAAAGAGTGATAGAAATAAATATTCCTGTGAGAATGGATAATGGTACTATCAAAACTTTTGTATGATTTAGATCACAACATAATAATTCTAGATGACCATTTAAATGATGAATTAGATTTCATCAAGATGTAAATAGTGCCGAAGTAAAAGCTCTTTCTATGTGGATGACTTTTAAGTGTGCTGTTATAGATATACCACTTTGAGGTGGTAAATGAGGTGTCATAGTAGACCCAAAATGATTATCAGAATGAGAATTAGAGAGATTGTCTAGATGATATGTGAGAGAATTGTATAAATATCTATGACCTGATCAAGATGTACCTGCTCCAGATGTAAATACTACTCCACAAATAATGGCTTGGATGATGGATGAATATTCTAAACTAGTATGAAAATATAGTCCTGGAAGTTTTACTGGTAAACCTCTTAGTGTATGAGGTTCAAAGTGAAGAGGAACATCAACTGCACAATGATGAGTTTATGTATTACAAAAAATACTTGAAATAAAAAATGATAATATAAATTGAAAAAAAATAATTTTGCAATGAGCTTGAAATGCATGACTTACAATGGCAAAATTGTTGTCTGATTTGTGAGCAAAAATAGTGTGAATATCTGATTCTAGATGATGAATATATAATGAAAATGGATTAAACATAGTAGATATAATGCTTATAAAAGATAAATGATGAAGTGTGTGAGAATATGCTGATTCTATAAAAATATCAAATGGTGATATACTAGAAAAAGAATGTGACATATTAATCCCTGCAGCATTAGAAAATCAAATAACTATTTCAAATGCTGATAAAATAAAGGCAAAAATGATTTTGGAATTGGCAAATGGTCCTATTACTCCAGATGCTGATGAAGTATTATTTTATAAATGAATAATAGTTATTCCTGATATACTAGCTAATTCCGGTTGAGTAATGGTTTCATATTTTGAACAAGTTCAAAATAATACAAATTATTATTGGTTAGAACAAGAAGTAGATGAAAAATTGAAACTAAAAATAACAAATGCTACAATAGATGTTTATAATAAATCAGTAGAATTGAATACTAGTGTGAGGAATGGAGCTTATGTAATTGCAATCAAGAGAGTTTTGGATGCTATGAAAGCTAGAGGTGAGGTGTAGATATATTTTAAAGAATACATTTTTTGTATTCTTTTTTGTTTTATGTTAAAATAATATAAATAATATAATTAATTAAAAATTATGACTAATACAAAATTGAGTATAGAAGAAATAGGATTATATGCTGAGGATTTGTTGCTTGAAATACAATCTGATATAAATAAACTGACTGAATATACTACTTTTGATGCAGTAGATAAATTGGATGAAATAAATCAAAAACTAGATTTGGCTAGATGATATGGTCTAAATGTAGAGCTTTTAGATAATCAGATATTGGATTTTAGACTTATTTTGTTTTGAAATGATTATGATTATATGATGGAAAAAATTCAAAATGAACAAGATAAGTATGAATTTGATACTAGTAGAATAGACAATGAATATACTGATTTATTGGCAGAAAAAAAAGTAAATCATGCTGAGTTGATCCATAAGATGAAAGTGCTTAGATGAGAGGTTTTGAAATCAAAAATCAAATTTATGATTAGAAATTTATCTGAGTGAGAATTAAATTCAGGATTTACATTTGATAGAATAGCAATCGAAGTAGAAAAAGCAAAAGAAATGTGACTGGATATGACTGATATAGAGCAAATGATTTATGAATAAAATACGGCATAATCTAAATTTTGGTGGAGAATTTTTCTAATCCCTCCCCCTGCGGGTACTCCCTTTTAAAAAGGGAGAAATTTTATAAGTGCAATTTTATAGTTTTTAAAACGTCATTAACATTATTTTTAATATCCTCATTTTTTATTCTTATAAC
>JAQTXG010000010.1:0-21540 GCA_028688895.1 Candidatus Altimarinota bacterium
GACCATAAAATTGATAACTCTCAACTTCTTCTCATAACTGTAGCTTTTCCGCTTGTCATAGAGCTCAACCAGAAGTTCGACGGTATTGTCTAAATTAGTTAGTGATATGATTTATGGAAAACTGATAAACCACACTTTCAAGATAACTGAAAAGAGCTAGTTGATAAAAATAATATTTTTCTAAAAAATTCTAAATTCTCAAGTTTTATAAAAGATAATTTAGATAAGTGATTTAAGTTTAATGATTATTTAGATGATAGACCAGCTACAATCGCTGATGTTAAAGAATTGATTACATTGTATGGTCAAAGAAAATAAAATAGTTTAAAAGTTAATAAAATAGGTAGAAATACCTATTTTTTATTATTTTTATAAAATTCAGTAGAGAGAATACTGAAAAATAAATTTGACAAAACATCTCTTTTGAATATACTGTTTATAACTTCGGTATTTTAACTACTAAGAAATAAATTTTGAGAAATAAAGTTAAAAATATTGCAGTTGTACAAACTTGAGTATTTCTTCGTACTTGAAAAAAAGGTAGTGTAACTTATCTCCAAGCAAAGCATTTTAATGACTATGGAGAACTAAGGGAGAAGCTTATTCCTGATTTAAAAATAGAAGAAATGTCAGAAAAGCATTTATTACAGAATTGAGATATTCTTTTTTCTGCTAAATGAACTAGAAATTTTGCAACTGTATATAGGTCAGAATATTGACCTTGTGTAGCATCTTCTACATTTTTAGTAATTAGATTGAATTCTGAAAGTAATTATATTCCTGAATTCGTGGCTTTAATATTGAATAATTTTAAGGCTTCACAATACTTTAGAGAAAATAATTTAACATGAACTACAGTTCAATCAATATCTAAAAAAATAATAGATGATTTTGAAATATGAATTATAGAGATAGAAAAACAAAAAAAATTACTCCATTTACATGGATTACATAAAAAACAGATAGAAATATTAGAAAATCTTATGATAAAAAAAGATAAACTAATAAATAGTATAATTTTACAATATAACAATCATGATAATGACTAATAAAGTTTCACAAAAAGAAATAAACCAAATTATTTGGAATGCATGTGGTACATTTCGTTGAGTAATAGATGCCTCACAATATAAAGATTATATTCTTACAATGCTTTTTATAAAATATGTAAGTGATGTTTATAAAGATAAATACAGTATTTATTTAGAAAAATACAATGGAGAAAAAGACAGGGCTGAATATGCAATGAAACATGAAAGATTTATAGTTCCTGAAAAATCAACTTTTAACTATTTATTTGATCATAGAAATGATTCAAATATAGGGGAACTTATAAATACAGCATTGGTAGAATTTGAAGAAGCTAATAGAGAAAAATTAAGTAGTGAAGATGGTACTTCAATATTTAGAAATATAGATTTCAATAGTAGTAATCTATGAGATCAAAAAGACAAAAATGCAAGACTTAAAAATTTACTTATAGATTTTAGTAATGATAAATTAAATCTATGACCTTCTCATCTAGAATGAAATGATGTAATATGAGATTCATATGAATATCTTATATCAAACTTTGCTAGTGATGCTGGTAAAAAAGCTTGAGAGTTCTACACTCCATCAGAAGTATCAACACTACTTGCTAAACTAACAAAAAGTAAACCATGAGCTCGTATATGTGATCCAACTTGTTGATCAGGTTCATTACTTATAAAAGCATGAAGAGAAGTTTGAACAAATAACTTTGCACTTTTCTGACAAGAAAATAACTGAAGCACTTGGGCTCTTGCTGTAATGAATATGTTCTTACATTGATTTGATAATGCAACAATTCGTTGGTGAGATACTTTAAATAATCCAAAACTAAAGGAATGAGATACACTAATGAAGTTTGATACAGTTGTAGCAAACCCACCCTTCAGTTTAGATAAATGGGGAGCTGATAATGCTTCAGGAGATAGATATAACAGATTTTGGAGATGAGTACCACCAAAAAGTAAATGAGATTGGGCTTTTATATCGCATATGATAGAAACTACATACGATTGAACTTGAAAAGTATGAGTAGTAGTTCCACATGGTGTATTGTTTAGATGAGCAAGTGAATGAAAAATTAGACAAGCTATGATTGAAGAAAATTTACTTGAAGCAGTAATTTGATTACCTTCAAATTTATTCTTCTGAACTTGAATTCCTGCGGCTATTTTGATATTTAATAAATGAAAAAAGAATAATAACAGAGATGTATTATTTATAGATGCGAGTAAAGAATATGAAGTAGCTAAGAATCAAAATAAATTATCTGAAGAAAACATAAAGCATATATTAAGTACTTTTGATAAATTCCATGCTTGAGAATTAGCAAAATGAGTAATAGAAGAAAAATATAGTTTTGTGGCTACTTTTGATGAGATAAAAGATAATGGCTTTAATTTAAATATACCTCGTTATGTAGATACTTTTGAAGAAGAAGAGGAAATTCAAATTACTGAAGTTCAAAAGGAAATAAAAGAACTTAATAATAAACTTTGAGAAACTGAAAAAGAAATGAATAAATATTTAGAAGAGTTAGGATTTTAATATTTAATAATAAAATAAAATGAGTGATATAGATTCTTTAATAGATAATATTAATGTAAATTGAAAAAATCCAAATAAAAATGAACTTTGGGATTTTGTAAAAAAATCTTTAGTTTTAATTTGAGAAATTAACTCATTTTATAAGGAATTACATGAATGAACTGAAGAAAAAGAATCTATAATCAAAAATATAGAAGATTCGTATAATAAAATAAAAGATAATTATAACGATTTATTCACTCCTGATTCAGTATGAGTTACAAAATCACTTGAAATTCAAAATAAAATAAAAGAAATAGAAGATTATCACAAAGAGCTTATAGATTGAGAAAATTCAATTAAAACTGATATAGAAGATTCTCAAAAACATATAACAGATTTTTATAATTTCTTATTCTGAGAAGATGAAAAAGAAGTAAAATTAAAAAAATCTATACAAGAGATAGAAGATTATTATAAAAAACTTACTGAATGAGAAGAATCAATTAAGTTCGATATTGAAAGAATATATGAATCTTTTAGTACAAAATATTCGGAATTATTTGAAGTAGAAAATGAATGAGAAGAAAGTGTAATTGAACAGCTTGAATGACAAATAAAAAGTGTAAAAGAGTTTAATGATAAAGTTAATAATGAAATAATTCCAGGTATTGAAAAACAACAAGATGATTTAAAGGTATTGAATAATGATATTGAAGTAAAAAGAAAAGAATTAAATGCTTTACTTTCAGATGCAACAGCTAAAACATTAGCTGAATGATATATTGAATCAATGCATGAATATTCTTCAGGTAAAAAAATCAAGTTAAAACCTTGGAAATGGAATATTTTAAATAATATTTATGCATCATTTTATAATGTAATATTTCGTTTTTCAACTACAATTTTTACATATTTAATTTTTATGCTTCCGTTAGTATTAATTGTATATCTATTTTCGCAACCTGATTTGATGAAAAATTTAATTGATACTTTGTCATCATCTTGAACAAAACCAACTATATCAGAATTAATAATATTTAAATGATTAATATGACTACCTCTTTTATGGATATCTTGGTTTTGACAAAAAACTATTTCTCAAAGAAAAAGATTATTTGAGGAATACAATCATAAATATAGAGTTGTTCAAATGTATCTTATGTTTATTACAAATGAAAAAAATTATACATTACAACAAACAGAAGAATTAGAAAATGCTCTATTAGAAGTAATTAAAAATAATCCTGCTATTCATTTATGAAAATGAGAAACAATGATTGATAAAATTTTTGAAAAATTTCAAGTAGAATGAGTCTATAAAAAATTAAAAGATGAAATAAAGGAAGATCTTAAAAATTTAACAAAATAAAAATATGCAAAACCAAACTACTATAAAACCATGATATAAAAAAACTCATTTTTGAATTATTCCCGATAGTTGGATAATTGATAAATTATGAAGAGTTGCTGAATTAAAAGTTTGAAAAACTCCATCTCGTTCAAATACTGATTATTGGTATAATTGAAATTCTAATAATATTTGGATTTCTATAAGAGATATGAAATCTAAATATTTATATGATTCAAAAGAATATTTAACAAATTTTGCTATAAGTACTACTAAAATTAATAAGGTTGAAAAATGAACATTGTTAATGAGTTTTAAGCTTACATTGTGAAAAATGGCTTGGGCATGAAAGGATTTATATACAAATGAAGCAATAGTTGCCATAAAACCTTATGAGGATATTATTTTAAAAGAATTATTATATTTTTCTTTACCATATTCAGTAAGTAAATCGGATGCTTGAGAAGCTGTTAAATGAAAGACTTTAAATCAAGAACTTTTAAAAAATCTAGATATTATTGTTCCAACAGATATTAATGAACAACAAAAAATATCAAAAATTTTAAATACTTGTGATGATACAATTGAAATTACAAAAGAAATAATTCAAAAATTAGAATCAAGAAACAAATGATTACAAGGACAATTATTAACTTGAAAGAAAAGAATAAGTTGATTTACTGATAAATGGAAATTATTGAGTTTAAAAGATGTATTTAATAGAGTTACTAGAAAAAATGATAATTGAAACACAAATGTATTAACTATTTCTGCTCAAAGGTGATTAATAAATCAAGAAAATTTTTTTAATAAACAAATTGCTAGTGTAACTTTAGATAATTATTTTTTATTAAATAAGTGAGAATTTGCCTATAATAAAAGTTACTCTAATGGGTATCCTATGTGAGCAATTAAAAGATTAAACGATTATGATAAATGAGTTGTTACTACTTTGTATATATGTTTTTCTATAAAAGAAGAATTAAATTATTCTAGTAACTTTTTTGAGAAATATTTTGAGTCATGATTATTAATTAGATGATTAACTGAAATAGCTCATGAATGATGAAGAGCTCATTGATTATTAAATGTTACTCCTACCGATTTTTTCAATTTAAAAATAAAAGTACCTGATGAATTTGAACAAGAAGCAATAGCTGATGTATTAGATAAATCTTTTCAACAACTAAATGAATATAAACAAAAATTAGAAAAATTAGAATTACAAAAGAAAGGTTTAATGCAACAGTTACTTACAGGAAAGACAAGAGTAAAAATATAATTTATTTATTTAATTTTAAAAAAAAATGACTAAAAAAACTTTAAAAACAATAAAAGAAGATAATAAATGAAGAAATGTTGAGTCAATTGACTTAAAAAATTTAACAGAAAAACAAAATAAAGAGTTAATAAAAAAAGCAGAGAAATGAAAACTACCATGATATCATGTTGTAGATCCTGAAAATTGAGAAAAATTCTTACGTTCAAACCCAGATAGAACATCTAAAAATAATTTAGATCCAAAATTAAAAATTAAGAAAAAATAATATTTAATCAATAAAATACATGTCTAGAATAAGTTTTTTAGAAGATCATATTTCTCAAATACCTGCTCTTCAAATGCTTCAAAAGTTGTGATATAAATATCTTACACCTGATGAAGCTTTGAGTTTGAGAGATTGAAAAACAAGTCAAGTTATACTTGATAATATTTTAAGAGAGCAATTACATAAATTTAATAAAATCAGCATTAGTTCAAGCAAAACTAGTGCTTTTAGTGATGGTAATATTGAAAAAGGGATTTTAGCATTGAAAGAACTACCATTTAATGAATGATATGTTAGTGCTTGTGAATATGTTTATAATTTACTTACTCTTTGAAAAACACTTGAACAAAGTATTGATTGAGATAAAAAAAGTTATAATTTACAATATATTGATTGGAAAAATCCTGAAAATAATGTTTTTCATGTAACTGAAGAGTTTGAAGTTCTAAGAACATGATCAAAACAAAGTTATAGACCTGATGTAGTATTATTTATAAATGGTATTCCTATTTGTGTTATTGAATGCAAAAGACCTGATATGAAAGATCCTATAAAACAGGCTGTTTCACAACATATTAGAAACCAACAAGAAGATTGAATTAGACATTTGTATGTTTATTCTCAATTAATTATGAGTATAGCTACAAATCAAGCTCTTTATGCTACTACTTGAACTCCTGAAGAATTTTGGGCTCATTGGAATGAAAAATTTGAATCAGAAACTGAAGAAAAAAATTATAAAGAACATATTTTAAATATAAGAAACACTCATCTTAACTTAGATGATAAAAATAAACTATTTTGAGATAGATTTAAGTATGTTCGTTCTTATTTTGATAGTTTAGAAAATGAAAAAATAGAGCCAACTTTACAAGATGGATATTTAGTAAATTTATGTGAACCAAAAAGATTATTAGATCTTATGTTTGGTTTTATTTTGTTTGATGGTTGAATTAAAAAAATAGCTAGATATCAACAATATTTTGCTATTTGAAAGACTATGAAAAGGATTTCTCATATTACTTGAGGAAAAAGAAATGGTTGAGTAATTTGGCATACTCAATGAAGTTGAAAATCTTTAACAATGGTAATGCTAGCACAAGCTATTATTACCGATAAAAGTATAAAAAATCCAAAAATTATACTTGTTACTGATAGAACTGACTTAGATGTACAAATAAGTGATACTTTTAAAAAATGTTGAGTAGTAGTTAATAAAGCATCTACTTGAGCTCATCTTGTTGAGTTATTAGAATGAAAATCTGATGCAGTTGTTACTACTGTAATAAACAAATTTGAAGCGGCTGTAAATAAAATAAAAGAACCTCTTGTTTCACATGATATATTTGTTTTAATTGATGAATGACATCGTACTCAATATGGTAATTTTAATATTCAAATGCAAAAAACACTTCCAAATGCTTGTTTTATTGCAATGACATGAACTCCATTATTAAAAAATGAGAAAAGTACTGCTAAAAAATTTGGTTGAATAATTGATAAATATACTGTTGATCAAGCTGTTGAAGATAAAGCTGTAGTTCCACTTCTTTATGAATGAAGATATGTAGAGCAAAAAGTAAATTCAAGGGCTATTGATACTTTCTTTGCAAGGATTTCAGAAGATTTAACAGATAAACAAAAAGCTGATTTAAAGAAAAAATTTAGTCGTGCTGATCAATTAAATATAGCTGATCAAAAAATATATGCAATTGCTTGGGATATAAGTATTCATTATAGAGATAATTGGCAATGAACTTGATTTAAAGGTCAATTAGTATGTCAAAGTAAGGAATCAGCTATAAAATATAAGAAATACTTAGATGAAATAGGTATTGTGAGTAGTGATGTAGTTATTTCTCCTCCTGATGAAAGAGAATGAGAAGAAAGTGTTTATGAAAAATCTGAAGATCTTATAAAAAGATTTTGGGATCGTATGATGGCTGAACATGGGAATGCAAAGAAATATAATGATAATATAATAAGTAGATTTAAAAACAAAAGTAATCCTGAAATAATCATTGTAGTTGATAAATTATTAACTTGATTTGATGTTCCTAGAAATATTGTTTTATATCTTACTAGAAGTTTAAAAGAACATACTTTATTACAAGCTATTGCTCGTGTAAACAGAGTAGCAGAAAATAAAGAATTTTGATTTATTATAGATTATTATGGTGTTTTATCTGAACTAGATGAAGCCTTAAAAAACTATTCTTCTGCATGAGAATTTGATTCAGAAGATTTAAAATGAACTTTTACTAATATAAATGTAGAAATAGCTAAACTTCCACAAAAGCATTCTGATATATGGGAAATTTTTAAAACAATTAAAAATAAACATGACTTAGAAGCATTTGAGCAATTATTAAGAGATGAAGAAAAAAGAGAAAATTTTTATAATAAATTAAGAGAATATTGAAAGTCTTTGAAAATAGCACTTTCTTCAATTGATTTTCATAATTCTGAAGATCCTGAATTATTAGAAACTTATAAAAAAGACATGAATATGTTTTATAAGATTCGTCAATCTGTAGCTTCAAGATTTTCTGATGAAATTGATTATAAAAAATATGAATGACAAATTCAAAAACTAATAGATACTCATATTTCTAGTGATGAAGTAACTACGATTGTTGAAAAAGTAAATATATTTGAAAAAGATAAATTTGAAGCTGAGTTAAGTAAAAAAGAATGAGATTCTGCTAGAGCTGATACAATTGCTTCTCGTACTTCAAAGCATATCCAAGAAAAAATGGAAGAAGATCCAGCTTTTTATAAGAAATTCTCTGATATGTTAAAAGATACAATAAAAGCATATGAAGAACATCGTATAAGTGAAACTGAATATTTAAAGAGAGTTACTGAAATTATGAATAGTGTATTATCTCATAAAGATGATACATTTCCTGAAGAAATAAGATGAAAAGATACTACAAAAGCATTTTATTGAGTTGCTCGTGAGTTTTTTACTGAAAATAATATACCTGAAGAGTTAGTAATAAAATTAGCTATATTTTTAAGTTTACAGGCTGATGATATTATAAATAATATGATTATAGTTGATTGGCAAAATAATAGGGATGTTGTAAATGATATGAAAATTCAGATTTTTGATATGGTTTATGATGAAGTAAAGTCTAAATCTGGTTTAGATATTTGAATTGATAAAATAGATTCTTTTATAGAAAAAATTATATGAATAGCAAAGATAAAATGTTAACATTACAAAATATAAGTTTTTGAACTAAGATTATTGAATTTACACTTTTACAATTAGATAGAAAAACTCTTGCAATAGAGGTTACTCCTGATATGGATGTTATTGTAAGAGCTCCTGAAAGTATAAGATTAGATTCCATTTTAGATAGGGTTAGAAAAAAAGCACCTTGGATTATTAAACAGATAAATTTTTTTAAAGATTTTCATCCAAAATTAACTCCAAGAAAATATACCTCTTGAGAAACTTTCTTGTATCTTTGAAAACAATATATTTTAAAAGTTGAGAAAACTGAAGAAAATGAATGTGTTAAATTAAAGTGAAAATTTTTTATGGTTTTTGTTAAAAATATAAAAAATACTGAAAAAATAGTAAATGAATGGTATTTAAATAATGCAAAAGAGAAGTTCAAAGTATATAGTGAATTAATTATACAAAAATTTGAAAATCTTAATGTAAAACCAAACAGAATCTCAATAAGAAAGATGAATAGTAGGTGGTGAAGTTGTAGTAAAAAATGAAATATAACACTAAATAGTGACCTTATAAGAGCTCCTAGATGATGTATTGAATATGTTTTAACTCATGAATGTACTCATCTTTTAGAATTCGGACACACTAAAAGATTTTATGAAATACAAACTTCTCAAATGCCTGATTGGGAAAAATGGAAAAATAAGTTGGAGAATTTGTTAGCTTAATTTTTAATTTAATAATAAATGGAAATTTCCTAAATTTTTAAATAAGATGCCATTTTCAATAATATACTATTTGTTTTTACAAAAAAATAACTATCTTTATATTTTCTTATAACTATAGCAGAAATTATTCATATAAAAATTCAAGCAATTATATCAAATGACCAATGGACTCAAGCAACTATTCTTGATAAAAGCATAATTATAAATAAAGGAAAAATTAGAAAAGTAATTTTTCTGTATCCAAATAAAAATATTGCTGTTAAAAAAGCAAAACTAACGGTTGCATGATCAGATGGGAATGAAGCATTAGGAATATGATTTAATAAAAAATTTCAAGAATTTTGTAAAAAATCTTGAGGTCTATCTATATAAAATAATTTTTGTATTATCACATTTATAAATACTCCTAAAATAACAGAATAAAAAATAAAAAGTAAATTCTCTTTTTTCTCCTTTTCTCAATTGAAATTATAAATTAGCCAAAAACTTAGTAAAAAAAGAGGTATTATAAATATAGGTAAATCTGCAAATAATATAGATGTTTCTTTAATAATATTGTATTGAGTAAGTCAATTAAGATTGATTGACCATAGTTCATTTAGTTGTTTTAATATTTCAAACATAAATTAAATCTTGTTTAGATAAATAATTTTTTTCAAATAAATACTAATCAAAAAAGAGTAATCTGCAAGTAAATAGTTTTGACAAAATATAAAGTTTTAATAATATATAGTTATATATGAGCATATATTCATATATTAATATTATGCTAAATGTTTAATATGAAACAAATTGAGGAAAGATGTCATTGTAATGTGATACACAAAGAAACTATTTTAAAGGTGTCAGAAAAAATGCTATCAGAAGAAAAATTATATAATCTTGCTGAATTTTTTAGTGTTTTTGGTGATTCTACAAGAATAAGAATATTATGGGCTTTATCTGAGTCTGAAATGTGTGTTTGTGATATTGCTATACTTTTAAATATAACTCAATCAGCTATATCTCACCAATTAAGAGTTTTAAAACAAGCAAAATTGGTTAAATATAGAAAAAGTGGTAAAATTGTTTTTTACTCTTTGTGTGACGAACATATTAAGCAAATTTTTGATCAATGATTACATCACATAAGTGAATAAAATTTTTATAAATTTTATATAATAGTTAATTAAATATATACTTTAAATTTTTATTTTGTAATTTTAATTTTATGAGTGAATTAGAAAAAAAGTCTTGAGATATTGAGATAAAAAATACTCAAAAAAATGCTCCTTTTTATATAATTATTGTATTATTGGTAATTATTTCAGTATTAGCTTTTTTGATATGAAAGAATTATGATATAATTTTTAACTGATGAAGTAATAGATCAAATGTTGCAACTAATGAGTGAAATATTATTGCAACTGATATTGTTGTAAAAGTAGTTTGAGATAAAAGATGTACTGAATGTCAAACTACACAAATCATTGCTCAATTAAAACAAGCTCCGTTTTTAGCTGGAGCAAAATTTGAAGAAGTAGATTTTGCTGATAAATGAATAAAAGATTTATTACAAAAAAACGACATAAAAACACTTCCAGCTTTTTTACTTAATACAAATAAAGTTTCTGATCAACAATTTGCTCAATATCTTCAAGAAACAAAAGGAGGACTTTTTAGTCTTAATGTAGGAGCTAAGTTTGATCCATTTTGAGAAATATGTGATAATAAAATTGATGATAATTGAGATAATTTAATTGATTGTGCTGATACTACTTGTTCAAAAGATTTTCAATGTGCTCCAAAAGTTGATAGACCTGTAGCTGATTTATATATCATGTCTTACTGTCCTTATTGACTTCAGGCTCAAAAATGATATCTAGAGGTAATGTCTAAATTATGAAAAGTTGCTGATTTAAATATTAAATGGGTTCCATATATAATGCACGGACAAAAAGAAACTGATGAAAATGTGGTTCAATACTGTATCCAAAAAGAACAAAAAGAAAAATATGTTTCATATTTAAATTGTTTCTTAAAAGAAGAATGAAAAAATGCTGAGTGTAGAAAAGAAGCAAAAATTGATGAGAAAAAACTTACTTCTTGTGTTAATTCAACTAAAAAAGAATTTAGTATTGATGAAAAAATGGCTGATACATCGAAACAATACCCTGATTTTGATATAGATAAAAGTGAAGCATTAAAAGTTTGAGTGCAATGAAGTCCAACATTTGTACTGAATGGTATAAAACTTGATAAAGTTGGAAGAAATGCAAAAGCTTATGCGGAAGCTATTTGTTCAACTTTTAAAAATAAGCCGAAAGATTGTGAACAAACTTTTCAAGATTTAAATTTTGATCCATCATTTGGTTTTACTACTTGAAATGGTTCTAAACAAGCGAGTTCTTGATGTGCTCAATAATTATATGTAACTTATTATTATGAAAAAAATTAAATTTATTTTAGGTTTTGTATTATTATTTTTATTATTTTCTTGTGGAAAAGAAATTGTAGAAGTAAAGAAAGATATAGATTCTCCTTTTTTCTGAGATAAAAATTCAGATGTACAAGTAAAAATTTATACTGACTTCCAATGTCCTGCGTGTATATCTTTTGAATGAAATATATGAAAATATTTATTAGAAGAATATGCTTTAAAAAATAAAATAGGAATTACATATAAAATGTTTCCTCTGTCTTTTCATCAAAATGCTAAAACTGATGCACTTTCAGCTTTATGTTCTTATAAACAATGAAAATATATAGAATTTGCTGAAAAAATGTACCAATTAGAATGAGAAAAGAAATGATGAGATGTAAGTTTTAAGGAAAGATTAGATGTTGCTAATTCTATATGATTAAATATAAAAGACTTTGCAACTTGTGTAAATGAAAATAATTATTTGAATAAAATTAAATCAGATATATCAGATTGAGAAAACGACAAAATAACTTGAACTCCCTCTATCTTTATTAATTGAACTATTTTAGATTTATCTTGAATAAAATGAAAGGAAGATTTTTTTAAAATTATTGATAACCAAATTAGTCTATGAAAACAAAATTAATAATAATTATTATTCTATCTATAATAGCAATTTTTAATGCTAGTTACTTAACAATAGGTGCTTATGATTTATTAGAAGCAAAAAGAAATAGTACTTGAATTATTCCTTTTGTATGTGATATCAATTCAACTTTTTCTTGTTCTTCATTATTTAACTATAGTTTTACTCGGATTTTTTGAGTACCTTTTCCTTTAATTGCACTTTTTGTATATCCTATGATTATATTAATTGCAATTCTATGATTAACTTGAGTAATAAAAAAACATTTTTCAATTCTTTTTTACTTATGAATTTGATGATTTTTATTTAATTCATATTTTATAGTAAATGAAATTATGGTAAATACTTATTGTTTATTATGTTTAATGTGTACATTTATAATTATTACCATAGCAATATTGTCAAAATATTGAGAAGTACAAAATAAACAATTATCTTTAGTTAAAATCCGTATATAAAACAAAATTATGAAAAGTCTAAAGAAAGCACTCCTATTTGCAGGAGTAAGTAATACTGGGATGGGAATTATAGAAATAATTATGGGGGTGATTTCTGGTTCAAGTAGTCTTATTCTCGATGCTCTTGATTTCTTATTTGATGGAACTAATTATTTTTCAAGTATTTATGCACTCGATAAATCTGAAAAAATAAAAATAATTTTTTGAAAAGTAAAAGGATATATTATGATTATTACAGGAGTAATTATATTTATATGGCTCATTTATAAATATTTTAATAACTCTGTTCCTGAGGGTGTTACTATGAGTTTATTATGATTTATTGCTCTTGGAGTAAACATAGTTTCCACATTATTACTTTCTAAATATCAAAATGAAAGTCTTGATATTAAAGCTGTATGGCTGTGTACAAGAAATGATGCCATTAACAATATATTAGTTATAATAGCTGGAGTGCTTACTACCATTTTTATGTCTCCTTATCCTGATATTATTGCAAGTATTTGGATGTGATGAATTGCTATATGGAGTGGTGTAAGTATTTTAAAATGAGGTAGTCATAGTTGTAAGAAGAGTTGTTGTTAAATTTTATATCATATATTAATTATACATAATCTTCCTTAAATTCTCACATATTTTCAAAACTTCAGCCTGATTATTTATCATATATTTATACAATTCTGTTCGACGGGCGACACGGTTGCCCCACCATTTTACACTAAAGTTACAAATGATAAACTAATTAAACATAAAATAAAAGCTGGCTTAGATTGCACTCTGAGCCAGCTTTTTTGTGTTACTTAGTATCAAATCTAAGTAAGGTTTTTTTGAGTTTTAATAAAAGTTGTAATAAATAACAAAAAAACGGGATTTTCCCGTTTTTATTTTTACTTTTCTAACAGATTTTGTGATTTATCAAACAATTTTTTGAAGTCGTCAGAAAGTTCATCAAAAAATCATTTTTTCTTTTCAAAATCTCATAGTAATTTTTTGTCCATGTCATCAAAATACTTTCGCATTTCATCAAATGATTTAGGAAAGTCGATTTTTTCAAAATCACTTTCTAGTTTTTTTAGGTCAGGATTTTTTTCTATATATTCATTGAACTTATCTTGTTCTGTAAAATCCTTTTCTACTTTTACTTCGGTTCAATTTATATTTTTGTATAAATATACTTTTGCTTTAAACATAATAATATAATTAAGAAATAAAATATTTAATAATTATAAAAACCTCCTTATATATGTTAAAAAATAAAATGTTTTAATGCTATTTTTAAATAGCAGTTTTAAAACTATATTTATATTGGAATATCTAATATTTTACTTATTTTTTTAAAAAAGCAATAGGGAAATTTCAACTAAAATTTTCTATGAAAAAAATAGTAATAAAATTACTATTTTTTTGTTTCCAAGAATTGTTTTAATTTTTCAAATGGTTTTATTTGTAGATATGTTTTTTTATCATCTATTTCATTTAGAGATGCCCTGGTGATATCATATCAATTTGGGATAAATATTTTGTCCCATCCATAACCATTATTTCAGCTAGGTATTTTTGCTATTTTTCATTCCAAGCTAGATTCAAATAGTTCTAAGTCTTTTCAATCATAATATCAAAATACACATTTTGCTGTTGCTTTTCTGTTGTCATCTCAAATCATATTACAGATATTTTCAAGAGGTATTTTTTCTATAAAGAATTTTATGAATGGTCATGGTAGTCAATTTAATGCTTCAAATTCTAGAGATACATCTTCAACTATTACAGGTTTTTTGATTATTTCATATGCTTGTTTGACTTTGTGTTCTACTATTTCTTTTAAATCCATGGATTGTATTTCATCTAAATCGATTTTAATATGTTCTATTTTGTGATTTAGATATTTAGCTAGATAATCTGCTTTGTTTTGATTACCTGTTATAAATGTTATATTATTCATATTATTTTTTTAAGATTTATTCGTACCTAAGTGCATCGATTGGTTTCATTTTTGCTGCTTTTCTAGCTGGTCATACTCAAAATATTACTCATGTTCAACCAGCAAATATTACTGCTATCAATATAGTTTTTAAGTTCAATAATGCTGGTACTCAAACTTGTTGAAGTCATAATATAACTAGCCAGCTCAATAATACTCATATGATACATCAAAGCATTCAAAGTAAAACTGATTCTGTTAAAAATTGTAAAAGTATGTCTATATATCTGGCTCATATAGCTTTTCTGATACCTATTTCTCTCGTCCTTTCTGTTACTGATACAAGCATGATATTCATAACTCATATACCTCAGACAAGTAGGGAAATGGCTCATATTCATCAAAGTGCTAGTTGTAACATATTTGTTATGTTTGATATTTGTTCCTTCATTGTTTCTGTTGAAATAACTTGGAATAGAGCATCTTCCATATTACTGGCTCATTGCCATTTTAGAAGAGTATATTTTACTAATTTAACTGCTTCTGTTGATGGGATTGATTCATCTATTTTGAATATCAAATATGGATAAAAAGGGTCTCATGTGATTTTTTGTTGTGCTGTTGATATCGGTATTACTGCCAATTTAACATCAACTATTCATCATCATTTATCTCATACTACTCATATAATAGAAAAATATTGTCCTCAAATAATTATGTCTTTTCAGATAGCTTCTTTGTTTGATATTTTTAAATAGTCTTTTACTACATTTTCACTTATGACTACTACACTTTCGTAATTTTTACTGTCATTATCATTTATTCATCTGCCTTCTAGTATTTTGTATCATTCTATATCCATATATTCTTTGTCTCATGCTGCTATACGGACATCTACTTTTTCTCATTTTATTATAACTGATTCTGTCAATTCTGCTATAGGAGTGATTTTTGTGATAAATCACATAGATTGTTTGAAAAAATTTATATCGCTTGTGGTAAATCCTGGTAACTCAGCACTTCTTTGAGGTGCAAATGGGTTAAATGATGGTCATGCTATAATTGTAATAGTGTTTGTCGCTGCTGCTTGAAATTCTCATAATATTTGTGATTGTAATCATTCTCAAACTGATACCATAACAGTTACAGAAAACACTCAAATAACGAGTCATAATATACTTAAAAATGACCTCATCGCTCTAGAATGAAGGTTTCTCCAGGATTGTATTATGTGTTGAAAAAGTGACATTTATTTTTAATTATCTATTAAACCATCTTTTATATGTATTATTTTGTGAGCATAGGATGCTACATTTGAATCATGGGTAATCATCAAAATAGTTTTTCATTTTTCTTTGTTTAAGTATGAAAACAATTTCAATATCTCAGCACTTGTTTTGCTATCTAGTGCTCATGTAGGTTCGTCTGCTAAAAGTAGAGCCGGGTCGCAGACTAATGCTCTAGCTATACAAACTCTTTGTTGTTGTCATCATGAAAGCATATCTGGTGTATGATTTATCTTGTCACTCAATCATACTTCATTTAGTACTTCTATGGCTCTTTGGTATCTCTTACTACTTGACCATCCTTTGTATGCTAATGGAAGAGCTACTTGTTCCCAGGCTGGTAATTTAGCTAGTAAATTGTATCATTGGAATATAAATCATATTTTGTCTCTACGAAAAATAGCTTGTTCGTCTTCTGTGAAATTTGCTACATTTGTATCATGAAAGAAATATTCTCAGGTAGTTGGAATATCCAAAATACCAATCATATTCATCAGTGTTGATTTACCCGATCAAGAAGGTCACATTAGAGCTATGAAATCGCCTTGTTTTATTTCTAAATCTATTCATTTCAAAATCATACTTGGAACTCATCAGATTATATATGATTTCGTGAGTTTTTTTATGTTTATCATTTTTTTGTCTAATATATATTGTCTACAATGTCTACATTGTAATTTTATCCACCAAATATAGAACTACTAGTGTCATCTATTCACATGCTTTTTAGTGCTTCAGTATCTAGTACTGATGCTCTGATAATATCTCATTCTACTAATCATTCTATCACTTCTGCTTGAAAATTGTTTGTTACTCATGTTTTTATTTCATGTTTATTATAATTTTCTCATTGTTTTAGATATACATATTTTTTGTCTAGTTCTTGTACTATAGAAAGTGTTGGTATAAGTACTACATTATCAGCTTTTGCAGTTTGTATATCTACTATTGCAGTCATTCATGCTAGTATTTCTTTTGATTGTTTTTCTAATAATATAGTTGTTTTGTAATAAAATCATCATCTAGTATTTGGTTCTGGATTTACACTTCTCTTGTATATTTTTGTCTTGATTGGTGAGTAAGGATATGCATCAAAAGTAACTATTGCATCGTTTTTTTCATGGATTTTAACTATATCTATTTGGCTTACTTGAGATTCTAGTTCTATCAGATTTGGATTTTCTAGTACTATGTATTTTCTATCATCTAGTTTGTATTGTTCTCACTCTACTATATCTATAGAACGAACTCTTCAATCAAACTCTGCTATTATTTGATAATTATCTTTTTGATCTATTGTTCTTTCAAGTCTCAGTTGTGATTGATTTATTAAGTTTTGTTGTTGTTTGATATCATATTCATCAGCTCAGTCCAATAAGTCTTCTAATTCTTTTTTTGATACATTTATTTTTTCTAGAAGTATTTCAATTTGTGATTTTTTTCTGTTTAATTGATTTGTATTATCTTGCTCTGTGTCTTGTATTTCTTTTACTAATAATCTAATATTTTGTTCTAAGTTGTTTAATGATGTTTCTAGTTTTTCATAATCTAATTGTTTTTGATTAATTGAAAGTTGTAGTTTATCTTTTTGAGAAGCATCAGATAGTAGATTGTTTATAGATGTAGAATAAGCTTCTAGTTGTGATCTCAGAGATATAGCACTATTTCTAGACGCATTTACTGTTGCTTTAAAATTGTTTATATCTGCATTTGATAAACTTCAAATAGACTCAATAGATTGTTCTATAGAATCAATAGCATCATCACAAATAGTCACTAATATGATACTTTCTGTATAATAATTTTGTATCAAGTCATAGATTTCTTTGTCACTGTTTTCAATATTTATTGATTTAAATTCATTTTTAAATTTTTGTATAAATTTGTATCATTCTATTATATCGTTTTCGGCTATTGTTTTAAGTGATAGATTTTTTACTCATAGATAATTTTCAAAATCATCATTTTCGTATTTGTATTGTTCACTTACTCAAAATATTTTGTCTACTGATTCTACGATATTTTCTATATCTCCTATAGTAGTATTTAGTGAATTTATTATATTGTTAATAGTTTGTTTACGTGCAATCAATGAGATTTCTGTTTGTTCTGTTTCTAGATTTGTATTTACTGATAATCATGATTTTGCTACTTCTAGATTTTTCTTTGATAAGTTGTAGTCTTTTGTTAATTGTTCCAATTGGTCTCTTTTTTGTTGTACTATTGTATCTAGTTGTTGTTTTAGAATTTTTTCTTGTTCTTTTTCTATATCATAGTTGGATTGAGTTTCATTTATAATTGATTTCAATTGAGATTCTCTGAGAGATGTATCATTGTTTAACAATTTTGTTAATCACAATTTTGCATTTTCCAATTCCAATTGAGATGTTTTTACTGCATTTTCATAATCTGCTAGATTTAGTTCTGCAAGTATTTCTCATGCTTTTACCTGATCTCATACTTTTACATAAACTTTTGTAATTTTTCATTCTTGTCAAAAAGACAGATTTTGCTCATCTGCTAGTTTTGCTGTTGCTGTTACTTTTACTTCATTTACTATATTTCATTTTTTAACTGTGTATGAAAGTTTTGCTTTGTTTTCTTCTGCTATTTTTGTTTGTTTATCTTTGTTCCAAAAATATAATGCAGTTGCTCATATAATTAATATTAGTATGATGATAATTGATTTTTTTCAGATTTTCATAATAAGATTTTATTTGTAAACATATTGAATTATAATATTTCTCTCAGATAAATCAAAGTATAATTTGATTAAAATTTTACTATCTAAAAAATATTTTTATAATCACCACAATATAATGAATTAATTATTAAAATATGGAATGATTTGTTTTTGATTTAGTGGATGTAGATAAATCATATGCAGAAGTGGTATGATGAAAATGAGCAAATTTATGAGAGCTTACAAAAGCTTGATTTAATGTCCCTCAATGATTTTGTGTAACAGTACAAGCATATAAATACATGGTTTTGAAATACAAAAAATATAGTAACTTGATAGAAAAGCTAGATTTGTTGGATGTAAATGAATTAAAAAAATTGGAAAAAGTTTCTGAACAAATTCGTGAATATATTTTGAATTTAAAATTTCCTATAGATTTAGAAAATGTCATCTTGGATGCATGGGATAAAAATGGAAAAAACAAAAGTTATGCTGTTCGTTCTAGTGCTACTAGTGAAGATTTGCCTGATGCATCATTTGCTTGACAACAAGAATCATTTTTAAATATAAAATGAAGTGATCAGTTACTAGAAAGTATAAAAAAATGTTTTGCTTCATTATTTACTTTTAGAGCTGTAGTTTATCGTAAAAAAAATAAATTTTCTAATGATAAAGTATTTTTGTCTGTAGTTGTTCAAGAAATGATTTTTTCTGAGATTTCATGAATAATGTTTACAGCAGATCCAGTAACTGGAAATAGAAAAGTAGTATCTATAAATGCTAGTTTTGGATTGTGAGAAGCTTTGGTTTCATGATTGGTTCAACCAGATTTGTATATAGTAAATGGTTCTAGGATTACAAAGAGAGTTATATCAAAAAAAGATGTAAAAGTGACTTCAGTGAGAGAATGATGAACTGAACAAAGTGATATAAAACCTGCAAAACAAGCTGTGCAAGCACTAAATGATAAACAAATATTAGAATTATCTAAACTATGAAAAGATATAGAAAATCATTATAAAACAGAGCAGGATATAGAATGGTGTTTCAAGGATAATAAGTTTTTTATAGTACAAAGTCGTCCTATTACTTCGCTTTATCCTTTGCCTGAAAATATGATAAAATGATTTCATTTTTTTCTTTCAATTGGGCATGTTCAAATGATGACTGAAGCTATTAAACCTCTGTGAATTTCTGTTTTTTTGACATTTTCTAGGTATGTGGAAGATTATTTCAAGATGAAAAATCCTCTTTTATATGATTCTGGTAGTCATTTGTATGTGGATTTGATGAATTTGCTTGATTATAAAATATTTAAATCAACACTTCCTTTTATCTTGCAAAATGTAGATGAAAATTCTTCAAAGATATTGGTGAATTTCATGAAAAATAGAGAGTTTAAAAAATTGAAAAGAAAAAGACTTTCATTTAAAAGAATTATTGTTTTATTAAAATTCTTGTATCAAGAATTGAAATTGTTGTTTTTTTGAGATTTGGATAACATATATGATGATTTGGATAAAGTAATTTCGAATAAACTTTATGTACTTAGAAATGAATTGCAAGAAGTAGTACTAAAAGACAAGGTAAAAAAGATTAAATCTACTATATTGAGTTTACCTAAATATATAGCAGAAACAAACATATTGAAATATATGCCTTTGGCTATTTGAACTTATAAAATATTGTGAAACTTGAGTCAAAAATGGCTTTGAGATACAAATGAAATAGATGCTATTGGTAAAGCTCCAGAGTGAAATGTAACTACTGAAATGTGACTAGTTATATGAGATATGGCTGATATAGTAAGTAAAAATGATATACTGAGAGAATATTTAGAAAATGGAGAATATGACAATTTTTGGAAAGATATAGAAAGAACAAAGTGATGAAAGGAGTTTTCGGAATTGTTTCATCAATTTTTGAAAAAGTATGGTATGCGTTGTTCCGGTGAAATAGATATAACTCATCCTAGATGGAAAGATCAGCCTATGCAAGTAGTTTCTCTGATTTTGAACAGTGCTAAAAATACTGATTTAAATCAGCATAGAGATGATTTTGTATTGGCAAAAGCTGAATGATTGGATGCTAGTAATAGATTTATAGAAAGACTTAAATCTACTAGATTTGGTTTTTTGAAAGCATTTTTTGTAAAAAGACTTATCTATGTATATCGTTCTACTATATGAGTGAGGGAACATCCTAAATTTTTTTTGGTAAATATTTTTGATATCATCAGAGATGCTATTTTGGAAGAATGAAATATGCTAGTAAATGAAAAAGTAATAGAAAATATAGAAGATATTTATTATTTTACATTTGATGAAATAGAATATATTTTGGAAACTAAAGAAGTAGATAATACTTTATTAAAAAATAGAAAATATAGATTTGAGAGAAATAGTAGATTGAAACCACCTCGTGTTTTTACGGGTGACTGAGAAGTATTGTACGCAAAACCAAATCTGAATATTCCGGAGTGAGCTATTTCTGGAACAGCTGCTTCGTCAGGTATAATAGAGTGAAGAGCTAGAGTGATTTTGAATCTAGAAGATGCTGATTTGGAAAACTGAGATATAATAGTAACTACATATACAGATCCTGCTTGGACTACTTTGTTTTGAATAGCTTCTGCTGTCGTGACTGAAGTATGATGATTGCTTACTCATGGGGCTGTTGTGGCTCGTGAATACTGAATACCTGCTGTTGTTTGAGTAGATGATGTGACAAATTTTATTCAAGATTGAGACAAGATAAGAGTAAATGG
>JAQTXG010000010.1:21640-51487 GCA_028688895.1 Candidatus Altimarinota bacterium
AATTAATAATTAATACAATTTTAGTGAGTAAGAAATATTTACTATTGACTGCGAGTTATTGATGATGACACAATTCTGCTAAGGATTGATTGAAAAATTATTTGGAATCGCAGTGACATCAGGTAATGGTTTTTGATATAGTTGAATATATAAGGTATAGTAAATCTACTCAATTTTTTTATCAGATATTTGCTGAAAAAATACCTGTTATTTGGGAGATTATTTTTAAAACATTTAATACAAAAATTTTAAATGTTTTTTTGAAGTATTCTATGAGGTTTCAATTCTCAAAAAAGTTCAATAAACAATTGTCTCAATATGAACCTGATGTAGTAATAGCTAGTTATTTTGCTTATCAATATTTGGTTTGAGATTATGTAGAAAAAAATGGGAAAAACTTTGTTTTCTGAGTTTTTGTTACTGATAATTTTGTTTCTATACCTTGGTATTATGATGATAAATACATAGATAAATTTTTCGTAATAGATAGTATAACTAAAGCAAATTTTTCGAAATATTTAGTAGATAGAAGTGATGATATAGTAGATACTTTTTTCCCAATTGATTCAAAATATTTTGTGGATAAATCTAGACTAGATAATAAAAATATTACATTGCTTTTAAGTGGTTTTAAAGATGATTTTACTATTAAATTGTTAGAAAAAATATCAGAAAAATATTTTTATGACAAAGTAACAATTATAAAATGAAGAAATAATCATTTGTACAAAAAATTGAAATCTCATTTTTCAAATAAAAAATTTGTTTTTACTGATTATGTGGATTTAAAAAATGAATTGAAGGATATAGATGTATGTATCACAAAACCTGGATGAGCTTTGGTTTGTGAATGTATAGCACAAGATGTATTTGTAATCTCGCCATTTTTTATCAAATGACAAGAAAAGTGAAACATAGATTTGTTAGAAAATTATAATCTAGGATTTTATACTAATAATGTAAATAGGATAGTAGATTTTTTGGAAAGTGGTTATATGGAAGTAGATATGAAGAATTTTGCTAGGGTAAAGAAAAGTGAAAGTGTGAGTAGAATTGTAGAGAGTTTGTAAAGGGGGGATTAAGTTAAGCTTATAAAATCCCCATCCTTGAATTCCTTCCCCTTTAGTCAAAGAGGAAGGAGGCTACAATTATTTCCTTAACTTAATGGCTTTGTTGTAAATGGGGGGTAAACACTTGAGTGAGAGCTTGGGTGTTTTTTTGTGTTTTTGTTTCAAACAATTTTGATTTTTTTGGATAAAATTGTATAGTGTGGGTAATAATTGTTAATTTGAATTTTTATGACTACAATAGCTTTGCAAAGTTTGAAATTTTCTATTGAATTATGAATTGATTTTCAGAAAGTTAAATCATGGTTGGAGCATATGAAATTTATAAATGAATTTGATGCTAAAGCCTTTTTTATAGAGAACAAAGATATAATAAATGCTAAACCATTTGTGAAATGGGTATGATGAAAAAGACAATTAATAGAACAGTTCAAGAGACTTTTTCCAAGTGATTATAATAATTATTTTGAACCCTTTTTATGATGAGGTGCAGTGTTTTTTAATTTACAGAAAGAAAAGAGTTTCTTATCAGATGTAAATGCAGAATTAATAAACTTGTATCAAGTAATACAATCAAAGCCAAAGGATTTGATAAAATTTTTAGAAAATCAAGAAATATCAAAAGAGAGATTTGACGAAATAAGAGCTTGGGATAGGCTAGAATGATGACTAAATAATTTTTCAAAAATAGAAAGAGCAGGAAGATTTATATATCTAAATAGAACATGTTTCAATGGTTTATACAGAGTAAATAGTAAATGACAATTCAATGTACCATTTTGAAAATACTCTAATCCAGATATAGTCCAAAAAGAAAACATATTAAATGCTTCTAGATTATTAAATGAAACAAAAGCGGAAATCAAACTTCAAAGTTTTGAAAAAGTATTAGACAAAGCACAAACATGAGATTTTGTCTATTTCGACCCACCATACGATGTACTTACAGAAAGTGCAAACTTCACAAGCTACAACGAAAACTGATTTGGTCGTGATATGCAAACAAAACTTAGAGATGTATTTGTAGAGTTAGACAAAAGATGATGCAAAGTGATGTTATCAAATCATAATACTCCATTTATTAGAGAATTGTTTGAGTGATATAGGTTTGAAATAGTGAAGGCAAGGAGGAATGTTAATAGTAAGGGAAGTGGGAGAGGTGAAGTGGATGAAATTGTGGTGATGAATTATTAGTTTTTAATTTTTGTTATGGATAAGGATTTTGATAAATGGAATAATAGGAAAAAAGAGATAGAATTAAATATTGAAAATAATGATATCACTTTTAATAACTGAGAAATTTGGTGGTCTACGATTTGATTAAATTTAAAAACTGAAGCTTGTTGAAAATGAGAGGAATTTAGAAGACCAGTTTTGATTTTAAAAAGGTTATCAAGTGAAATGTTTGTAGCTATACCTCTTACATCAAAAAGAAAAATTTGATCTTGGTTTTATGAATATGAGCTTGAATGAGAAGTAAATTATGTAATGCTATATCAAGTTAAAATGATGCATAGTAGTAGGTTGCAAAGAAAGATTTGAAAAATAGAACATGATAATTTTTTAGAAATAAAAAAGAGATTAAAATTGCTTTTAAATCTCTAATCTAATTATCATCCAGCATTTCTGCTGGAATCGATGTAAGCCATTAAATCTTACTAAAGTAAATCTATTATATTAGTTTTGCTTTGAAAAGTCAAATTTAATATTTTAAAGTTATTGTTCATTAATTAGTCATTTATTTTATTATACTTTTATTTATGTGAAAAAAACAAAAAATTGAATTCCAAAATAAGAAAGAAATTTATATTAAAAGAGATTTAATAGAAAAATATAAAGTAAGTAAACCTTTTTTATCTATAATATTACCATATATATTTACATTAATATATATTTGTTACTTTTTATATTTATATTTTAATTGAGATAAAATAGATAATTATTTTTATACTTGATTAATTGTTGTTATTCCATCAATAATAATTTATAGTTTGAATGTTGATTGGAATAAGGAAATTAATTTTAAAAGAATTATAAAAAATGAATTAAAATATGAATTTGATTATAAAGATGACTATTATTATACTGATGATTTAAGTAATTATTTATCATATATTACTTCAAAATATTTGCTAATATTTTTACATATTTTGCCATTATTTTATTATTTATTTATAATAGTTTTTTCATCATATATAAGTTTAATAATAACTCTTTTATTAGTTATTTTATTAGTGCTTTTTCTTATTTATAAAAAAATGTAATATTAAACCAATGCACACATTCCAAACCCTAACAACAACATTCACACCCACAATCTTCACATGGGATTTTTACTGTGATTTTCCAAAAATCAAAAACAATACTTTTAATATAAAAGTATCTTTGAACATACTTAATTCTTTGCTTTGAGAAAAAGACATTGAAGCTAAATTTTTAGAATTAGTGAAAACTTATCCAGAAACTAGGTGAGTATTACCTATACTTTTGGCTGTAAGAGAAAAATTTAGTATTTGTTTGAACAAAAATACTAAAGTTATTGAAAATGTTTCTTTTTTGTTTGATAAAAATTGTTATCTAACTCAAGAAATAGAAGAAAAATTAATTACTTTTTTTAATGAAAGTTGATTGAAAAATGTATTTGAAAACAAACATATTTCTAATCTGAATGATTATGTTTTTTGAATAGAAACATGACTTGATTCAAATGCTCGTAAAAATAGAAGTGGTACATTGATGGAAAATCTAGTTTTGGATTTTATTAAAGACTTTTGTAATAATAAATGATATGCTTACAAAGACCAAGCAACAGCAAAATGGATGAGTGAAAATTGGTGAGTAAATGTAGAGAGTGATAAATCTAGTAGGAGATTTGATTTTGCGATATTTACTTGAGAAAAAGTATATATTTTTGAAACAAATTTTTATGGATGAGGTGGAAGTAAACTTAAATCAGTTGCATGAGAATTCAATTACTTGTATAAATTTTTACAAAATCAATGAATACAAATGTTTTGGGTAACTGATTGATTAGGGTGGAAAACTGCTATGAAACCATTAGAAGAAACATATAATTCTACTGATTGAAATATATATAATTTAGAGATGTTGAGAAATGGTATTTTAGATGAATTAATAAAGTAAAATGAATAATAAATTATTAGAAAATAAAGAATTTTTAAAATGGTGTTATGTATGAATTACAGAAAAAACATTGTTAGATTTTACTACTCTTGAAAAATTAAAACCATACGCAACAATAGAGAGAGAATGGTGAAATAGATTATTATGAACAGTAGATAATAAACAATGGACTACAAAATTATGTGAGAATGCTGTAAAAGAATTACTTGAAAATCTTTGATATAAAAATGTAAAAAATGCTAGGAAATTAAAATCAAGTGTATGTGATAAAGAATATAATCCAGATTTTGAGTGTGACGATTTTGTTTGGGAAGTAAAGTGAAGATCTTGGACTACTCCATGAACTGCATGAGAGAAAATATTATGAACTCCATTGAAGTATTCTGAAATCCCAAGATTATATAAAAAACCATTAAAAATTGTTACAGTATGATATCAAGAATGGGAAGCTAAAAATGGTTTTGCTTGTTGAGATTTAATAAATCCAACAAAGAGATGAACAGAAGAATTAAATAAAATGATGGTACTTTTTAAAAAATTAAAAATAGAATATGTCTGATTTACAGATATGTTAGAAGAATTAAATAATAAAAATGTAAACTAAATTAGTTGACATAATTTTAAAAGTAAATAAAATAACTATGTTAGAGAAACAGATAAAAGAATTTTTAATTAAGCAAAACTTAAAACAAAGTTATGTTTATAATGAATTGGATATTTCTAGACAAAATTTTTATAAAGCTATTAGAACTAAAAATTTTGATAATCCAACATTACAAAAAATCCTAGATTTTCTTTGACTTGAAATTATTATTTTATTACAAGAAAAAAATGAAAATCCTAAAAAGCATATCGTATAATGATTTAGAAAATTACACTGAAATCATAAAAGTTAAATACTTATTTTGTTTATTAGTTTTTCAAGAGTGATTCACAGAATGGGAAATAGATAAACTGGATATGACACACTTTGTATTTCCATGAAAGAGAAATTGGGACTGG
Organism: Candidatus Altimarinota bacterium; assembly: GCA_028688895.1. Classification (GTDB taxonomy): domain Bacteria; phylum Patescibacteriota; class Gracilibacteria; order BD1-5; family UBA6164; genus UBA6164. The sequence continues at coordinate 26,854 of JAQTXG010000010.1, forward strand.
TATTTTTCTGAAAAAATAGATGATAAAAGGTGATACGAATTAAAAAATGTATATTTTTCAAAAGAACCACTTGATAATTTATTATATGAATATATAGATTTTCTACCAGATGTAGATTTGTATATGTATGTAAAAATCTGAGAAACAAATTGATACTTAAAAAATCCAAAACAATATTTCAAACAATATTTAGAACCTACTTATGTTTAATTGTCTATATAATTTTCTCCCTTTTCCAAAGGGAGTCCCCGCAGGGGGAGGGATTAGAACCATAGTCTAAATAATTTTTTCAAAATAAACTTGCAAATTAATATTTAATAAGTATATATAAGGTATATAACTATTAAGTATTTTTTTATGGCTAAAAAATTAAAACTACCACCACTTGATTTCGAACAAGAATGTTCTACTGTATGGTCATTTCCTAGAAGAGGGAACTGGATTACTCATAATAGTAAATATAGATGAAATTGGTCACCAGAAGTAGTTAGAAATCTGATTCTTAGATATTCTAAGGAGTGAGATTATCTATTAGATCCTATGATTTGATGAGGTACAACAGCAATTGAAGCTAAATTATTAAATAGGAATTTAATTTGTTATGATATAAATCCTGAAGCAATAGCATTGACTAAAAGTTTGCTTGATTTCGAAGAAATGGAATTGGAACATATAAATGATTGTCTAGAAAAACATGAATTGAATAAAAATAAATGGTGAAAAGTAAAAATAATTCATAGAGATGCAACAGAGAAAAATAAAGAATTAAAAAAAGAAAGTATTGATTTTGTACTCATGCATCCACCTTATGTAGATATTATAAAATACAGTGATTGAAAAATCAAAGAAGACTTATCAAATATACATAATATAGATAAATTTTGCGATGAGATAGAAAAGATAGCAAAAGAGAGTTATAGAGTATTAAAACCGTGAAAATACTGTGCTGTGTTGATGTGAGACACTAGAAGAGAAAAAATGTATCAACCACTAGCATTCAAAGTAATGGAAAGATTTTTAAAAGTATGATTTGCATTGAAAGAAGATATTATAAAAGTGCAGCATAATTGTAAAGCTACTTGATTTTGGGTGAATAAATCAAAACAAGCAAATTTTTTGCTTATAATGCATGAACATTTATTTATTTTTAAAAAAAATTAGTATTAATTTTTGATGTAATTTCAGATTTACATATTGACTTTTTAGATAAAATATGTTATTATAGTCTCAATATATATATTGTAAATTGTAATTTGAAAATGAATAATAAAACATTTTTTTGATTAGATCATAATTATTTAAATCATAGATTATGAGATATCATATTGGCTGATAAAAAAAATTGACTTATAAATAGTACAAAGGAATTGACTCAAGAAATAATTTGATGATATGTAAAAGAACAACTTAGATTAACAGAAAATTTGTGAGTAAGACCTTCTTTGTGAGATTATTTAGTGTATAAGGGTTATATAAATAGAGAAGAATTAATAGATAAATTACAGAAATATAACATAAAACTTAGGATTTGAGAATTACTTTTTTTGGCTTGAAAATTAACATCAGTACAATTAAATAAAGCATTGATGGAATTTTATAAGTCTAAAAATGATTTTTATGTAGAAAACCATAGAGCATTAGATATATCTTTTTGAGATTTTTTGGTAGAGAATAAATACATATCTAGAGATGTGTTAATAAGTATATTGTCTAAAAATTGAATTGTTATAACTGAAAAAGATATACTTTTATTAGATTGATTTTCAAAAGACTTTATAGAAAAATTGGAATTATTACAAAGTGAATTTTTAATTAAGAAAAAACAAAATATAACATTGATAGATATATTGATAAAAAATTTTCCTGATGATACTATGAAATATAAATCTTTAAAAATAAAATTGAAATTATATAATAATACTTGAAATAGCGGATATAAATATACAAGTAATGATAATGAATTAGGTATAGAGGTTTATGAAGAAGAAATATCAGGTGATTTACATAAAAGATTATTTTGACAAAAGAAAACATGAGAAATGAGTCATGGACATATTCTAGATGCAGATAATGATATTTGGAGTGCATTTGAATGAAAAGATTCTAAGTTACATAGAAAATTAACTACTAAGACTTAAAATTCGAGAAAATTTTAAGTCTTTTTGATTATATTGGATTTATAATTATATTTTGTGTGTTTAATTGATAAATAATAGATATGAATAAATTTTGATATACAAAAGAAGTAAAAACAGGATTTTTAGAAACTGTTGATGATGTGATGTTTTCTTTGAAAGAACAATGATTTTGAGTAGTTCATAAAATAGATATTCAGCAAAAAATAAGTGATAAAATTTGAGTAGATATAGGGGAGTATTTGATTATATGAGCTTGTAATCCTATTTTTGCATATGATGCATTGCAATTGGAGTATGAATTGTGATTATTTTTTCCTTGTAATATTATAGTTTATAAAAAAGATGATAAAGTATTTGTGTCATGTATTTTACCAAGTAAAACTATGAATGTATTACAAAATGAAAAATTGGAAAATTTAGCTAAATCTGTGGAGGAGAAATTGAAAAATGCTATAAATAATCTGTAATTACTTACTCTATTCTTAACTATTAGCTTTACAATGCAGGTATATTATAAAATAAAAACAAGCTATGAAAGTATTAATAATAGAAGACAATGAAATATTATCTAGAAATCTAGTTAGATATTTATCTCTAAAGGATATTCAATCAGAAGTAAGTTTTGACTGAGTAGAATGATTGCATAAAGCATCTATAAATTTTTATGATGTAGTTATTTTGGATATAAATCTGCCACAAATGGATGGTATGGAAGTGTGTAAAAATATCAGGGAAAAATGAAAAGATGTTCCTATTATTATGCTTACATCTAGATCTGCTAAATCTGATATAATTGAATGACTCAATTTGTGAGCTGATGATTATTTATCAAAACCTTTTGATTATGATGAATTGGTTGCTAGAATCAAAACTTTGTCTAGAAGAAATCTAAAAAATAAATCAAATACCAAGATTGTAGTTTGAGATTTTGTGATAGATTTGGAAGAAATACAAGTATATAAATGAGATGAAAAAATAAGTCTTTCAAATTTGGAATTCAATTTATTTAAGTATTTAGCTCAAAATAAATGAAGGGTAGTATCTAGACAAGAATTGTATGAGCATGTTTGGTGAGAATTTGATGGTGATTTGATGTTTAGTAAAACTGTTGATGTCTATATATGATATTTGAGAAAAAAACTTGGTAAAGATATTTTAGAAACAAAGAAAGGATTTTGATATATAATAAATTAATATGAAATATATAGGTTTGAGTTATACAAAGAAAAAACTAACAGTTATTTTTACTCTGTTGGTATTTTGAATAGCAGTATTATTAGAATGAGTTTTTTTTACTTTTAAGTATTATAATTATATAAATACGGAGAAGACAAAGTTCGCAATTATTACTAATAATGTAGAAACTAAATTTGTATCTATAAGTGAATTTATTATAAACTATGATTTGTGAAATAGGGTATTTAAAATGGCTAGATGAAATCGTTTGAATTTATGAAATCAAGATAACGAAAATTTTGTAAATTTGTTGATTATAAATAAAGATAAGAGGGAATTAATTTTTAGTAATGTTATAGATGATTTAAAACTTAGTTTTGTGGAGGATATTCTTGATCATGGTAAATATTGACAAATAGATCAAAAGAATGGTTTTTTTGTAAAAAAGATAAAACTTGTTGATTTGGATGTGACTTATGATGTTTTATTTATCAAAAATTTGAGATATAGTTTTTTAGATTATTTGAGGGATTTATTGTGATTTGTTTGGATAATGTTTTTGTTTTCAGTATTGTTTTTTTATGTTTGATATAAATTTGTATCTAAAAATCTAGAACCAGTAGAGAAAAATCTAATAGATATGCAAGACTTTATACATAATGCATGACATGAATTGAAAACACCTATATCTATTATTCATTCAAATTTACAACTTATAAGAGAATTAAAAAAATTTGATGAAGAATTGGTTTTGGAATGAATTAATGAAATAAACAGACTGAATCATTTGATAGAAAGTTTGGTTGAATTATCAAATATAAGTTGAAATGTAGTTAATCATAAAATAGATATTTGAAGTGAAATAGAAGTTATAATAAAAGATTATAAAACATCAGCAGATAAAAAAAATATTACGGTAAATTTTAAAATATATAAAACAAAGATATTAACAATTAATAAACAATATTTTTACATTTTGTTTTCAAATCTACTGTGAAATGCTATAAAATATACAAAAGACTGATGAGAAATAAATATAAATTTATATAGTGATAAGTTATCAATAAAAGATAATTGATTGTGAATAAGTGATGTAGATAAGGATAAAATATTTGATAGATTTTATATGTGAGAAAAATGTAGGAATAATGATGGTCATGGTATATGATTGTCACTAGTAAAAAAGATTGCAGATATTTATAAATTGAAAATTGTATTAAAAAGCAAATTGTGAGATGGAAGTGAATTTATAATCATTTTTTAAATAAACTAGCTTTTTATTAAATAATAGTTATAATATATAAACATAATTAATTATTTAAATGGAGGAATAGTTATGTCTTGTAGACTTGCAATGTTTAATAAGGAATATCTGCACGCATTTTATTCCAGTTTTGGTTTTGATATTCATTATATGGAAATAGATGAATTATTTGTGACAACTAATTATTGTCAGAAAAAATTTGAATTGGAAGAAACTGCTTGGGATGCTGCTATGGTTTTTGCAGAACTCAATAGAGGAAAATATGTAAATATATATGTGGTTTATAGTTTTAATAAACTAGCTGTACCAGATGTAGATACAAAAAAAATATTGAATTTTGAATATCTTTTGTGAGAAAAAAAGGGAGCAAAGCTCCCTTTTTAGTTTTCTCCAATTCGAATCCCAATAAGTTTCGTAATTTAAACTAAATTTTATTATAATCAGTGTTTTTGTTGTTTTTATGGTTCGCAATGAGGGATTCGAACCCACGATAGCAGATTCAGAGTCTGCGGCCTTACCACTTGGCGAATTGCGAGAAAAAATTATGATTATAATATATCTATTATGTTTCTAAAATCAAGAATTATTAATTTTATAAATATTTCTTTTGACAATTAAGAAAAAATACTTAAATTATATAAGCTTAATTTTTAAGCAAATACGTATTTGTTAATTAGACATGTTTAGGAGATTATCTCGTGTTAAAAAAAATAATTTTGGCAGTTTCACTGCTAGTTTTATCACCTTGGACTCAAGCTGCTATGCTTAGCAGCTTTGGGGCTGTTACAACCACACAGAACGGTATTTTTGACTTCAGTGTCGATCAAACTTCTTCATATGTAACTTTTGCGGAGTTTTCTTTGCGTGACTTCCGCTTAGGAATATTTGACTCATTTGAGTCTTTGGTAGCGTCCAATGATGATTGCTGGGGAAGCTGTTTGCCTGGTCAGAATGTTTTGGATTCAATGCTCAACTTAACATTAAACAGTGGTAATTATACCGCTGTTGTTAGTAGTTGGACAAATTATTCAACAACTTTGGATGGATATGGTCTAAATGACCGTAGAGGTTTATATTTGCTAAAAATCAGCGGTGATGGTATTTCTGCAGGTCATAGTGTTGCTGCAGTTCCTGAGCCAGGAATTTTAGCCTTAATTGGCATTGGTTTTATTGGAATTGTATTTGCCAGAAAAAACCGTGAAAAATTTGGCGACTACTCAAAATTGGTAGCGTCAGCTTAAACAAAAACAAACAATAAAAAGGAGAAAAATTAGAGAAGCTTATTGAAAAATAGGCTTCTTTATCTTTGTTAGGAATTTTTGCATTAAAAAAACATAAATCATATGATTTATGTTTTTTATAGAATTATTTTAATTCAACAGATGCTCCAGCTTCTTCTAATTTAGCTTTCATTTCTTCAGCTTCATCTTTAGCAGCATTTTCTTTTACATTACCTCCGTTATCAGCTAAATCTTTAGCTTCTTTTAATCCTAGACCAGTAAGTTCTCTGATTACTTTAATAACACCGATTTTAGATGCACCAGCACTAGTTAATACTACATTGAAACTTGATTTAGCATCTTCACCACCTTCAGCACCACCAGCAGCAGCAACCATAACAGGAGCAGCAGCAGATACACCAAATTCTTCTTCCATAGCTTTAACTAAGTCGTTTAATTCAACGATAGTTAAAGTTTTAACTAAATCCATAATTTGAGCAGCATTTTTACTTAATTCAGCCATTTTTATAAAAATTATATATATAAAATAAATATTTGTTTGTCATTCTGAAATCGTTTCAGAATCTCAAATCGAACATCAGAAGATAAATCTTCTGAGATCCTGAATCAAGTTCAGGATGACCTAACTAATTAATAGTTAGTTATTGAATAAAATTAATATCTCTCTATTGTCCAGAGGGTACAACTTTCCTACGAAGAGAAAGAGGCTCTATAATTGTAGCCCCTTTCTCTTTGACTAAAGGGAAAGGATTCAGGATAGGGATTTATCTTATTCAATCTACCAATTATCAATTAAGCTTCAGTACTAGCAGCTTCTTCTTTTTTAACTTCAATTTGACCAAGATTTTCTTTTCATTGAGCTTCAACTTCTTTAGCAGCAGCATCAAAGAATCTTGCCATTCCAGAAAGAGGAGACATCATAGAACCAACCAATCTTGAAAGTAATGTTTCTCTTGATGGCATTGCTGCAATCACTTTTGTTTCTTCTAAATCTTTTACTTGTCATTCAAATATTGATCATGCCCAGTTGATTTTTTCTCATTTAGATGATTTAACTAAATCATTTACTTTTCCTAAACCTGATACAGCATCTTCATTTGAACAAACAGCACCAATTTGACCTTCTAGATTTGATAAATCAAAATCTATATCTAAAGCATCTTTTAATGCTTTTCTCATAAGAGTTTTTTTAGCTAGAGTATATGTAGCATTTACTTCTCTCAAATTTTTTCTAAGACCTGCGAATTCTTCTACTGTCATAGTAGTAGTAGTAGCGAAACCTATAGATTTAGCTTCTTTAAATTTAGCAACTAATTCATTTAATATCTCTGCTTTTTGTTGTTTTGAAACAGCCATGTTTGTAAAATTATGATATACAATAATACTTTCTAATAAAAAAATCCTTTTTTCTTGTAATCAAAGAAAAAAGGATTTAGTTTTATTATAAATTTTAAAAATTTTATTAAAAACTTTTCCTCTATAATCTCGGTAGGTCTTATTGTTGCCCACTGTCTTTGATATAGAAAGTATGAGTATTATATATAAAAAAATTATAAGTCAAGAAAATTTGTAAAAAATAAAAGTTAATTTATGAAAATTAACTCTTATTTTTGAATTACTATTATTTTTTAAGTGCTTCAGCTTTTTTCATTCTAGCATAGAATTTATCAACTGCACCAGTTTTAAGAATTCTTTGTTCACCAGTATAATATGGGTGACAAGATGAACATATTTCTACTTTTGTATCTGCAATAGTAGAAGATACATTGAATTCTGCTCCACATGAACAAGTGATAGTTATCTTACTTGTATTTGGATGTATTCCTGTTTTCATAATTGTTTTTTTTAATTTGTTCGCCAAAGTACGAATCAAAAATATAAATATATTTGGTAATTAACGGCATAGCTAAATATTTGGCTGTGCCATTTGTAGCTCATAGAGCGAAAAATGGTGCCCGAGGCGAGAATCGGCACTTTTCATTTCAGTGTTCTAATCTTTCAGATTAGCACCCTTACATTCAAAGTTGGCCATCCGTTTTAATTGCTCCTATTCGTCGCAATTAAATTCTGCGTTGCAGAAACCTCCTTTCGATTCTTAAATATTACATGTATGTAAAATAGATAAGAAAAGTTATTTGGACATAGTTTTAAATGGTGCCCGAGGCGAGAATCGAACTCGCACGCGATTAAGCATTGGTTTCTAAGACCAACATGTCTACCAATTCCATCACCCGGGCTTAAATATAAAACCTCCAAATTGTAGCCTCTTTCCCCTGAAAGGGGAGAGAATTCAAGAGAGAGGTTTTAATGGTTTGTTTTTTAATGGTGGGCAGAGAGGGAGTCGGCGCCTTTCAGGTCGGCCATCCGTTTTAATTGCTCCTATTCGTCGCAATTAAATCCAGCTAAAGCTGGACCCTCCTTTCGACTCTTAAATGTATTATTTAAAAATCAAAGGTTTGTTTCATACCACATTTTGTTTTTTAATGGTGGGCAGAGAGGGAGTCGAACCCCCGAAAGCGTAGCTAGCGGATTTACAGTCCGCCCCATTTGGCCACTCTGGAATCTGCCCAGAAATTTTAAAAAAATTTAGCCCATTCTTCACTAAAGTTCCGAAGGGCATTTTTCGCTATTCAATTATTTTATTTTAAATGGCTTTGCCATTTGTAGCTCTTCGTATTTTACGAAGTAGAGCGAAAAATGGAGCCACCAATCGGATTTGAACCGATGACCGTTCGCTTACAAGGCGAATGCTCTACCAGCTGAGCTATGGTGGCAAGTAATTATTTAGCGAGACACATATTAGCAAAAAACTTTTTTAAGTCAAAACTTTTTTATTAAAAAAATATTTTTTCTTGATTTTTTGGCTTATTTATATAAAAACTAACATATATAAATTAATTTTATCATATGGATTTTATAAACAAAGTAAATAGTTTTTTAGAAAAAGATAGTTGAGATTTACAAAAACTCATAGTTATTTATTGACCAACTGCTTCTGGAAAGACTACTCTCAGTATAGAAATGGCAAAATATTTAGAAACTGAAATCATTTCTACTGATTCTAGACAGATTTTTATTGGTCTTGATATCTGAACTTGAAAGATAACTAGTGATGAAAAGAATTGAATAATTCATCATATGATTGATATTATTGAGCCAAATCAAGAGTATTCTGTATGACAATTTAAAAAAGTAGCAGATATTATAATAAATGATATTCATACTAAATGAAAAATACCTATTTTGTGTTGAGGGACTTGATTGTATATTGATAGTCTAGTTTACGATTTTAATATACCTGAGATACCAGCTATTGATAATCTGAGAAATGATTTAGAAAAAGAAGCTCTAAAATATTGAAATGAATATGTGTATGAAAAATTGCAAAAAATAGATCCAGAATATGCAAAAGAATTACATCCTAATAATATCAGGTATGTAATAAGAGCACTTGAAGTAAAAATGCTTACAGGTAAGTCAAAGGCTGATTTTAGGGAAGAAAAAGTATTAAAGTACGATACTTTGTTTTTGACTCCTTATGATTGAAATAGGGAAGAATTATACAAAAAAATCGATGCTAGAGTATCTCAAATGTTTGATGAATGACTAGTAGATGAAGTAAATAATTTATTGAATAAGTATAATAGTGATGTCTTTTGATTACAAACTATCTGATATAAAGAGGTCTCTGATTTACTGCTTGATTTATGAATTCAGTATAATTGAGATAAAAAATTTAATCTGTGAGAAAAAGTAAAATATGGTATAAAATTGGATATAAAAGAAACAATTGAACTAGTGCAAAAAAATAATAGAAATTATGCAAAAAAACAGTTAACTTGGTTTAGAAAGTATGAGCCTGAGAAAAATATATAAAAAATTGAATAATTGCAAAAAATCCTTAATATTATTTCAATAATTATTAAGGATTTTTTATGTTGGATATGGAAAAAAGTGGAATTATTGAATTGGATAATCAATCAATTACTAATAAAATTATAGATAATATAGATAATGAAGAAAAGGCTTCTAAACCGTTATTTACAAAATCTAGAATACTTTTTTTGATTTGCGTTTTTTTGGTAATGCTTATGCCATTATTGTATAGACAATTTGAATATTTATTAAAATAATTGATGAAAAAAAAACTAATTTATATATTGATTTTTATTTTTTCAGTAATGTTTATTACTGTTAGTATTATCATGTCTATAAATTATTATGTACTTAGTTTTTCAAATGCAAATTATTATTATGATGTAGATTGATTGGATAAGTATTATGTTTGACTAGTATTTTGAGCTTCTGTAATATGAAATAGTATACCTTCTGATATATTAAAAGATAGGTTAAAAGTAGCATATGAAGCTTATATTGATTGAAAAATAGAAAAAATAATTGTTTCATGAGATAATTCTTATTTGGATTATAATGAGCCAAAAGCTATGAAAAAATATTTGATAGAGCTTTGAGTGGATGATGACGATATATATTTGGATTATGCATGATTTGATACATATGATTCTTTGTATAGAGCAAAATATATTTTTGGAGTAGATACTTTGGTTTTGTTTACTCAAGATTTTCACTTGAAAAGAGCTATGTATATTGGTCAAAAACTTTGATTAAACACTATTTGAGTAGAAACAAATTTACAAAAATATTTGAAACAAGATTATTATAATAGGAGAGAGTTATTTGCTAGAATAAAGGCATTTTTAAATGTAGAAATATTTAAGCCTGAGTCAAAATATTTATGAGACAAAATAGAGATACTTTCAGATGAAAAAATAGAGGAAGCAAAAAAATGAATACTTGAAAAGTAAAGGCTAATATTTAGCTTTTTTTTTGTGTTTTTTTTGAGAATATGTTAATATTATTTTAATATTAATTAAACAATAATTATGTGAAAAATAATAAAAAAATCTGTTGATAAAATAGTATTAAATAAACATAAATTTTCTCTTTGAATGAAATGAGAATTTAAAATAGAGTTTGCTAGTGATAGTTTTTGACCATATAATTATAAATTTGAAAGAATTGACTGTTATTTCAATGATGGTTTAGAAGATAGAGGTACAAAGATTTTTCCTCTGAGAAATAAAACTTTTGATAATACTGAAATATTTTTAGAAACTGATGATATAGTAATAGCTATTTGAGAAAGATGAAGTTTACTAGGTGCAGAAAAAACTTTTATAGATATAATAAATATCAAAACTGAAAAAAAGTATAGGCTTTTTACTGATGAAGTAAATCTGATTTTTAATAGTTATGATGCTATAGTAATTAATGCTAAAGAAGATTGAGTATCTAAAACTATAGTATTGAATATAGAAACAATGCAAAAAGTAGATGAAAAACAAGAGGAACTACAAGCATTTTTTAAATGTGTCTACAATGTGTCTACTGATGATTGGTATTTATTAGATTTTGCTATATGAAATGAATCTGAAAAAGATGAAGAAAAAAAATATCAAAGTGGTAGTTTTACATTAAAAAAACTGCATATTTCTGGTATACCTAAATCTTTTGATAGACAAAATTTCAAAGTGATTACTAATACTGGATTTGTAGATGTGTGGGAAGAGTCTAAAAATTAATTAAAAAATATGTATTATTATAATGATAAATTTAGTACTAATTTGTTGAATAATCAAAATTATTTGATAAATAAAAGGATTAAAAGTAATTTGTTGTATACTTCTGGTACTGGAAATGACAATTTTGCTTTGAAATTTCTGATGTGAATGTTTTTATATATTTTTAGAAATATTAATAGTGATATATATAAATTGTTACTTTTACATATTTTTATTTTAGTTTTATTTTTTCCATTTTTTATTATTTTTTGAGATGTATTTATTTATTTTTATTTGTTTGTATATTTTTCATTGAGTAGAATTGTTGTAAATTATTATTTTTATTTTAAAAATACAAAAGTTTTAATTTTGTGATTTAGGAAAAATTTGGGTAATGATTATGAAGATAAGTTAATCAGATACAGATATGATGGTTATCAATCTATAGAAATACAAAAAAATACTTTGTTTATATCTTTTGTTTATTCTGGAATTGTTAATGTTGTATTTTTTTCATTATATTTTATTATAAAATTTTATGCTTAATATTGCTTCCATATACCGTTTTAATACACCATTTTTGGATATAAAAAACGAAACAGAAAAACTTGTTTCTGTTATTAAAAAGGTGGAAAAATCATTAAAAATAGATTGAATAAGGTATACTAAACAAACTAGTGTTGTAAAGAATTATTATAAAGTGAGTTTGGTATTTGCTGACAATTTATGAAATATAGATTTTTACTATATAGATAATATTTCTGATAAACAGTATTTTTTACCTATTTTTAAGTTGGATATAAATCTAAATGAAAAATTTTTTGTAAGAAATAATGAGAGGCAAGCAGCAGTTAAATTTTTGAACAATATTTTTGAGTGTTTTGATTGATTAACAGAAAGAGAATTTTTGATTGATTTGAATAATGATTTTTATTATGAAGTATGAGTTTTTAAGACAAAGATATATCCTAGCTATGATTTTTCTGATATAGAACAGATTAGGGAAGCATTTGAATCAAATGATGGAATATTGATAGTCGAAGATTTTATATCAAAGTTTTCAAATAGTTCTTATGTATTGAGTTATGAAGGTTCAAAGTATTTTTATGAAATACATTCTATTTTTTTGTATTTTATTTATCTAGTTTATCTGATGAATGAAAATATAGAGAAAACTAAACAAGCAAATGTAGAATTGGATCAAGATTTTAATGACATAGTATATGAATCTCAGAAAGAATTGATGAGACAAAGACTTTCGTATGTAGAGCATTTGCATTATAAAACATTTGAACAATATAAGGAAAAATTGGATTTATTTTTTAAGTTGTTTTAGATGAAAAGTATAGTAAATTTTAAAGTGTAAATTTAATTATAAAAATTTTATATTATTAAATAAAAAATTATGAGACAAGTAGTGAGATGTTTTTTGCAAGATAATGACAAAATTTTATTAGTTAAACACAATGAAAATACATTGTGGACATTGCCTGGAGGGCATGTCGAAGATGGTGAAAGTATTTTTGATGCTATAGAAAGAGAGATAAAAGAGGAGTTTAATTTAAAAATAAAATTGACAAATGACAATAAATATCTAAATTACTCCCACATAAAAGAATTTTCAAAACCTTTAAGTATTTATACAATTTCATACAATAGTCCAAAGCATTGAGTTGTTACTAAACTAGAATATATTTTTTTGGCTAAAGTGGTTTCGTGAGAATTAAAAGTTCAGGAGGAGGAAATATATGATTATAAGTGGTTTACTAGGGATGAAATAAATAACAATTCATCTCATATTTACTCTCAAATTCTTGACTTGCTTAATTTATTTTAATTATACTAACCTAGGATGTTTTTTAGATCAATTATATTTTTAACTTTATTTTTTGTATATAGTTTCACTTACTCATATAATTTTAATGATTATATGTTCAATTTTTACGTTTGAGATTATAATTATAAAGATACATATACGATAGATAATGTAAAATTTATAGCTCAAGCACCACTACAAACAAAAGAAAATTGGTGAAAAAACTATGAATCATGTGAGGAAGCTGCTTTGATAATGTCACACTATAATATGAATGACATTTATTTTGACAAATATGTGGCTGATAAAGTTATTGATCAATTGAATGATTATCAAGAATTTACTCTAGGTACGGAAAGAAATAAAATCCATAATCCTAATTCTAAACAATTATATATCAGAGATATAACTATCAGAGAAATACAAAAATTGGCAAAATTGTACTATGGTTATACTGATAAAAATAGTCATATAATAAGTAATCCATCTGAAGAGACTATCAAATATTTGATTTCAAATGATTATGTAATAATTGTTCCTTCATATACTAAAACTTTGGCAAATCCAAACTTCAATTTACTTACAAATTCTTATCATGTGATAAATCTAGTTTGATATGATAAATCAAATTTTATAGCTCATGATCCAGGTACTTCTAAATGAGAACTTTATAAATATCCATATAAAAATGTATTAAAATGAATACAAGAAAATGGGGATGATATATTGGTTTTGGAATGAAAAAGAAATCAAGATCATATATCTTTTGGATATATAAATGATAAAATAGTATTAGCAAAAAGAGTGAGTTTGGTATTGAATAGAGTAAATAAAATACTTGATAAATATCCAGATAAAAAAGAATTATTATTATCAAATGCAATTTCTAATATTAAAAAAATTACAATTAGTAAAGTTGATTTAAAAGATTTGGAATTTTATAATGTTTTGACAGCAAAATTGGAAGAAAAACGTCAATTGGCATTGAATGAAAAACAAAGTGTTTCATACTTATCTGGATTAGCAGATAAAATAAAAAAATATTATGAGGGTAGATAAAAATACTTCCAGAAGTGGTATATTATATGTATAATATACCACTTTTTAGTTTAATTTAGAACTCTTTTCTAGAAAAAAAAGTTATTTTTTGATGTATATCTTTATTTTTATACTTGAGAATGACTTTTTTAGTTTTTCTTTAAAAAATATTTACAAATATTTGTATTTAGCTTTTATTTCATTATTATGTTTAAGGAATTATTTTTTTACCATTTATTTTCCTATTTTAGATTATTTTCCTTTAAATAAGCCTTTTGTGGTTACTAAAAAATATGTTTCCAGTATTTTATTTCGATAAATTTATGAATGTCCTAAACTCATTTTATTTCATAAAATTTATTTAGATGTTAAAGAAAATTTTGCTTTTTACGATTTTATTTTCTAATAGTTATACTAGTTTTTCATATGAATTTTATGATGATGAATTTAAATCCAGTATAGAGGATTTTAGATATTATAATTATTATAGTATTGATAATATGGATTTTGTGGTTCAAGCTCCATTAAAAACAAAGGCTAATTGGGATATTCACAATGAATCATGTGAGGAAGCTGCTTTGTTTTTGGCTCATTATAATACTAATAATCTCAAATTTGATATAAATTTTGCTGACAAGGAATTTTTAAAAATGGATTTTTATCAAGAAAATTACATGTGAATTATAAAAGATAAAAAACATAATGTAAATACAGATTTAGTATATCTGAGGGATATAAGTATAGAAAAATTGCATGAACTAGTGAAATGATTTTACGATTATACAGATGATAATAGTCATATAATAAATAAACCATCTATTGAAACATTAAAATATTTAATTTCTAACGATTATATATTAGTTACACCATCAAATACAAAGACTCTTTGAAATCCAAATTTTAATCAAGCTACTGATTCTTATCATGTGATAGATTTAGTTTGATATAATAGTAGTGAATTTATCACTTTGGATCCTGGTACGTCAAGAGGAGCATTTTATAAATATCCGTATGAGAATATTATAAAATGAATAAGAGAAAACTGAGACAAAATATTGGTTTTGGAATGAGAAATAAACAGTAATAATGTAGATTTTGCAAATATAAATTATTTAGTGAAAAATAATCATTTACTCGAAAAAGTTTTAGCAAAAATAGAAATAATACTTAATAAAAATCCACAAAAAAAAGAAGTAATATTGGATAAGATTTTAGCTAAAATAGAGTATCAAATAGATAACTCAAAAAATAATCAATCAAAAAAATTATTTACACAATTGGGTTCTAAATTGGATGAAAAATTGAAGTTTATAAAAGGAGAGAAAAAGACGATTTCGTATTATAGATAGAATAAAAGAAATAGTTAGAGTTTAAACTCTAACTGTTTCTTTTTGTTCTTCTTTTAGCCATTCTTCATAGATACTCATGTCTGTGTATTTGATTGAAGATGTAGTTTCTGATATAGCTTTTTCTAGTAGTTCCATAGTTATTACACTACTTGAAAGTTTATCTTTGATATTTGATAAATTTATATCTTTATCTTCTATTAAATTTGCTAAATCTAGTATAGAATCACTTGCATCACGAGATACTTCATCACATATAGCTTCTATATCAGCTGATACATATCAGTCTGTTAACAATGCTAATTTATCATAGTCGATATCTTTGTGAGGTCTATTTACTTTTTCTATATGTATTTGGAATAATTCTTTTCTAGCTATGAAATCAGGAGCTCAAATATATATCTTTTTATCAAATCTTCATGATCTGAGTATAGCACTATCTAGATGATCTGGTCTGTTTGTTGCTGCTATTACTATCAAATTTGGTGCATCTTCTAATGCGTTAAATTCTTGTAAAAATTGAGATACTTCTTCTGCTTTGTTTGCATCTATATTATTAGTTCTTTTAGATACTAGTGAATCAATTTCATCTAGGAAAAGTATAATTGGTCATTTTTCACTTGCTTTTTTAGCTCATTCAAAAAACTTCTTTATGTTTTGAGATGTTTGGTGTATATAACTAGAACCAAATTCTCAAACTGATTTTTTGATAAGTCATGCTCAAAGTTCTTCTGCTAATTTTTTTGTGATAAATGTTTTTCAAGTACCTGGAGGACCATAAAATAGTAAACCAGTAGGAATAGAAACATTGAATTTTTTATATGCTTCATGTATTTGTTTGTATAGTTCGTTTTTGTTTTCTTGAATTTTATCTATTTCTGATTTGTTTCATTGTTCTATTGTATTATCATTTTTTGTTTCTTGTTCTAGTTTTTGTACTAGAAATTTAAACTTTAGTGGTTTTATAAAACTTTCTTTTAAATTTTCTTTTAATTCATTCATTCAAGCTACACCATTAAATCAAAAAGTAGCTGGATTTTTATTTTCGAAGTATTGTATATCTAGAGCTGGTTCTTTTTCTGGATTATCTTCTGTTTTATTCATATAAGGAGTATATGTATAATTTTCTCATATTTCTCTAGCTTCTGGCGTATTAAATGTATCATTAAAAGTGTCAGAAATTTTTGAAGCGTTTTTTATATTTTGCTCCATTTCTTGCAGTCATTTTTTGAAATCTCATATATAATCTTTTTCTGCAGCTGTTTTAAATTCTGGAGATGATGTAACAGCTCTAAAAAAAGCATCAAATCATGTATCTTTTGTCATGGTAAATATAATTATGTATTATTATTATTATCCCTATCTTGTCCATAGGATACCTCCCTGCGGGTATAAATTCTTTCCCCCAGCTAAAGTCTGGGCAGGCATTTAGTTAAAGAGAATGAGGCTACATAATTAATTATAAAAATAAAATATTATGTATTTCGAACTTTGTTTTATGATTGTGTATTCATATTTTGGGAATTATTACTTCAATTTATCTATATATATTTTTATCATGCTTTTATGTTTTTCTAATTCTTCTATTTTCATTTCTATTCTCGTTTTACTAGCTACTAATGGTCCAGATAGGGAAGGATCAGTTGTGTCTTTGATTTGTCTTGTTATACTTATTTTATTTTCATTTAGTATGTTTAGATTTTTTTCTAATAATTCAAATATTTGTACTAGTGGTGTAAGTATTTGTTTTTTAATCCATCAATTATAAATAGAAAAATTGAACATATCTTTGTACTGAGAATCAATTATTTCTTGTTTTAATTTTAAGTTTGTTTTTATAGAGTTGTCTGCGTATTTATTTATATTTTCCAGTCATGAATTGATTTTTGTAAGTAGTCAGTCTTTCCAGTCATTGTTGATAGCTTCTTTTAATTGTATTCATAAATTGTCTTTTTCTATAATCAGTTTGTTTGAGTATTCATCTATATATTCAAAATTTTGGTTTATGCTTGTTATTTTGTGTCCACTTATTAAAAGTATTTTTTTATTTATGATGTTTAGAATAATTCAAAATATCCATATGAAGAATATTCAAAAAAAATATATAATTCCCAATGATAATGCATAAACAGTATATAGTGCTATTAATACCAATATCAATTGTCATGAATTTTTACTGTTTGAATTTTTTCATAATCTAAATATCGTACTATATCATTTTCAAAAAGAATCCATTACTTGTTTTAGAAATCATTTTTTTGTTTTTTCTATGTTTGATTCTTTGAATATTTCTTCTTCGAATAAATTTGTTATTTCTTGGATTTTATTATCTCAATTTATAAGTTTATTATTTTTAAATTTTTCTATTTTTCAGTTTAATGACACAGAACTATCTGTTAATAGTACATAAGCGTTTTTTCTCAGAATTGATGATCTTTTTATGGCTAATATTCAAAGAATAAATATAAATATAAAATTTATGATTAGTAAAAATCAAATGACGAAAAATATAAACAATATTGTATTTCATGCGAAAAATAATAATGCACAAGGTATTACAAACAGTACAGCAATTATAGTTCAATATTTTTCTATATATTTCAAAAAATCTCTCTCTATACTTGCTTTTACATCGTTTGCTCATATCCATTGGTACATATAAAATCATCTATCATTTATGGTGTTTTGAATATTTTCAGGTATAGTAAAAGAATGATTTATTTCTAAATCATTTCTATCTATTTCTCAGTATGTTTTAGTTTTTGTAAGCATGGTTTGGAAGACCCCTCCCAGCCTCCCCTTATGAAGGGGAGGAGTTATAAGGTTATTATATATTATTATAAATTATCCTAATTCTTTTGCTAATTCTTCTTGGCTTTCTTTTGATAGTACTTTTATATTTTCAAGTTTAGTTTTTGCTTCATTAAATAGTACTTTTTCTTTTTCTGCTTCTCTTTTTACTTGTAATCTGAATTCATCTATTTCATCAAAATGATTTTTTAGTTTTGTTACATTTTCTATAAATACAGTATTTGATAATACTGGTTTTGCTGCCATTTCTTCAGATTTTTTTGCTGAAGATATTGCTCTATCTGTAAGTTCTGATGACATCTTGTCTATTGTAGATCACATCACATCCATTGCTTTCATAGATGCATCAATTGCTTTTTGACTAGATGATTCTATAAGTGCTGTAGATAGTAGTGTTTTGAAAATCGGTCTAGAAGAATTCATCGCTAGAGACAATTTGTTTGCTGAATCTAGTCTCATTAATAATCTCTTTTTTGCCATGTCTAGATTTCAAATCAATACTATTAAATTGCTTTGAAAATATTCTACATTTCTGATAAACATTTCTAGTTTCATTTTTTCATCTGGATCAGTTGTTTCTGCTAATCTAGATTTGAAATCAACTATTTTTGTTTCTATGTATTCTTTGTAGGCTACTACTTTTCATAGATTTGCTTCTATGCCATCTACAAATTGTTTTTGCATATCTATAGATGTATTTATTGATTCATATGATTGGTCAAAACCTGAAAATATTATTCAGATTTTTCATTCCATACCTTTCATATTAAATTTTGCTTCGTCTATTTTTTTGTCTACACTGTTTGCTATACTTCCTACTATTGGTATTGATTTCATGATTTTCATAAAAGTACCGTCATTGTCTATAATATCTTTGTAGACATCTTGAACTTCACCATTCATTTTTTCTAATTCATTGCTGACATTCATGATAGGGTCTTTGTCTATAATCTTTGCAGTTTCACTGATTATACTATCAAGAGGAGCAGTGATTTTTTCTCAAATACTTCTGAAATCTCTAGCTTCATTAAATGTTTGTTCTATTTCACTTGTTTCTGTAGTAGATAGTACTATTTGTTTTTTATCCTCAGTTTGAATTTGTTTTGTTTGTGTAGTCATAATAAAATAGTTAAATATAAAATACGTTAATTATTATATTGTATTTTGCTATATAAATCAAAATTTTTTATTTTTTTATTTTTTATTGTATTTTTAAGTGTTTTTAAAATATTTATTTTACTTTTTATGTATTTTATCTATTATATAAAAGATTAATACATAATTTATTTGTATGAAAAAAAGTATCAATTATAAATCAGAAATATTGTTTTCAAAATGTCTTTTTATTAACTGAAAAAATGCTTTTACATTGGTTGAGATAATTGTTGTAATCGGTATTTTATCTATTTTGTCTGTTATTGTTTTTATAAGTATTAATTGATACGCAGAGCAATCTAGAGATAGTGCTAGAATCAGTGATTTGTTTAGTATTAAAACATCGCTTGAATTGTTTCAGCTGGAAAGTGGTAATTATCCAGTACCTAGTGATTGAGTAGATATTACTTATAGTTGAGCAGTTATTTTTAATCAGGGTAGATTTTGAGATTCTGTTTATGCAAATGTATATAAATTGGATAGGTTACCTATAGATCCTGCCACATATAAACAATATACTTATTCTATTTCTACTAATAAAAATGAATATCAATTGGGTGGTATAATGGAATGAGATACTTTGGTAATGAATAATGAAAAATGAATAATAAATAATTTTTTGCTCAATGATGTAAGTGCATGAAATGTGAAAACTAGGGCTTATGTAACATGAAATTTTAATTGATTTATGATTAAATCACTTAGTTGAAGTAATTGTGATATTTTGAGTTTACCTTCTATAATTACGAATAATAATCAAATTACAAGTGATATAGTAGAATTGATTTCAAATAATGATTTGGTTTACAATTGATTTGATAACTTACCAAGTAGTTATAATTGAACAAAATTCAAGATTGATTGATGATTTAAATTTATTCCAAACAATTTTGTATCTTATAGCGATAGTGATAATTGTTCTGTATTGTTGAGTAAAACAAATCATTTAGATAGATTACAATTATTAAAGTGATTGCAGAATTCTTATAAATGAACTATTTTGGAGAATGATATAAATATAAAAAGTTTACTTGATTTAAATATAGATTTCTATAATCCAAGTTTGGAAGTCATAAATTATGCTTCTACTTTTGTAAATAATAATTTGTGATGAAAAATATCTATAGATACTAAAATAAATAATGTAGTAGATGTGTGTGATTGATTGTTTTGAGATGCAAATGAATTGAACAATCCATGAGTTTATGATTATTTTGATTTATGTAATGAAGTAATCTCTATTTATGATTTAGCTAATATAGATAGTTCTAGTAATTTGACAAATAATCATTGAGCTAGAGATGTGTATAGGTTTGAGCTAGAAATATGAAAAACTTACAATTTAGAAATAATGAGTCCATTTAATAATACTGATACAATTATATTTTTGTATGATAAAGATGGTAACAAAATATCAATGAATGACGATATAGATGCTAATAATTCAAATTATAAGTCTAGAATAGTTTATACTGCAAGTTATAGTTGATATTATTATTTATGAGTGATGTGATTTGAAGATGGGGGATTGCTTAATGATTATACATTGTGAATAATGAATAATGAATAATGAAACTAATTTTAGTTTTATTATTTTTTTTGTTATATTTAATTTTATATGATAATATATATAAAATATTAATTAATATAAATTAATGAAATTAGAAAAAAAGGACCTTGTATTTAGTTTCAATGAAAAATCAAATCCAGAAATTGTATGAGATGAAAAATTGTATACAAATAATTTATGAAATGTTGATTCTTTAAATGTGGAAAATAATTCAAAAGAATTGACTAAAGCAGAAAAAAAAGAGATAAAAAATGAAGTAAAACAAATACTTAAAAAAGAAGAAGAATCAAAAAAAGACATATGAATAAAGATAGAGTTAAGCAAAGCTGAAAAAATTGCTCAATTTTTCAATAAAATAGAGTTTTTGTGACTTGATAATACTCAAAAGGAAGAAGTAGCAAAAAAAGTAAGAAGTGATGCTCTTTGAGATAAATTGTATTGGATAGAGATATTTTTGTCTAGTTGAATAGCGGCTCTTTGATTGTTGCAAAATTCTGTTGCTGTAGTTATATGAGCTATGCTTATTGCTCCTTTACTAAGACCTATAAATGGTTTATCATTTGCTATTGCTAGATGAGCACAGAAATTTTTTGTACAAGCATTTTGAGTACTTGTTTTTTCTATTATAGCTTCTGTTTTTATGTGATTGTTTATCACTTTTATAGTATGACTAAATATAGAAACAAATGAAATATTAGCTCGTACATCACCAAATATTATAGATTTCTTTATAGCTGTTTTTTCTGCTATGGTTGCTGTTATGTCGCTTAGATTTACTAGGCTTTGAGAAAGTGTTGCTTGAGTTGCTATGGCCGCTTCATTAATGCCACCTTTGGCAGTAGTTTGAATAGAATTATATATATGAAATTTTTCAGCAGCACTTTGAGCGTTTACATTATTTTGAGCCAATTTGATTGCTATATTATTTGTATGAACTGTTTTCTTTTGGTTGTACTGATTTACTCCTCATGATATACAAAAACAAACTAAAGTATTTAAAAGGATATGAATAGTTTTGGTAATTTTATTGATTATTTTGACTCCTTTGTATGCATCTTTCAATTCAATAAAAACTAATTATGATTTATCTACCAAGACTAAATCGTATCTAACGGATATATTTAAAAATGATATATGAGATTTTGTTGTATCTGATGTATTTGTAACTTCTAATACCAAGAATTCTTTGGAATTGAAAATAGTACTTAGAATACCAGAATGAGTAGATATTAAATCAAAATTATCAAACGTAATTGATTTATTGTCTAATGATTTTTGAAAAAAGGTAAAATTGGATATTGAGATTGTTAGAGTTTTGAAATTGAATTAAAAAGAACTTTTTCATAAAGTTCTTTTTATATTTCTCATAATGTAACAGTTATATTTATTTCTTTGTCTTTTCAATCTCTTATTAAGCTCATATTTATTTTTTCACCTGGGATTTTGTTTTGTATAAATTGATTTAAATCGAAATCTATTCATATATTTTTTCAATCTATTTTAGTTATTATATCTCATGGTTTTATTCAAGCTATTTCAGCTGGACTTCAATTTACTACACTTGTTTCTTGATTTATTATATATAGTCAATTGTCAGTATTTAATTTGTATTGATTTTTTATTGATTCACTTATAGGGATATAATTTATTCAGATAAATGGTTTTTTTATAACTCAGTATTTTTCTACAGAATCAAGCATATAATCTATTTTGTTTTTTGTCAGACTAATAGAAAATCATAATCATTCACTTCATTCAATAATTGCTGTATTTATTCACATTACTTTTCAGTCTAGATTTATAAGTGGTCATCAACTATTTCCAGGATTTATTGCAGCATCGGTTTGTATTAATCCTGAGATTTTGTTTCTGCCATCATTTATGTTTCTATTTTTTCAACTGATTACTCATAATGATACGCTGTTTTGAAATTCAGATAATGCATTTCACATAGCTATAGCAAATTGTCATACATTTATTTCATCTATAGAATTTACAAAATCCAAAGTAGTAAACTCTTTTTTCTCATCAATTATTTTCAGAAATGCTAAATCATTATTTGGATCTAAAGCTATTACTTTTGCATCGTATTCATTATTGTCATTGGTTATCACTGTATAAGTTGCTTGGCTATCACTTATTACATGTTTGTTTGTGATAATCATTCAGTTTTTTGTGATAAAAAATCAGGTTCATCATCATACTTTTTGTTCTACGCTTCATATAGGATTTCAGTAAAATCAAAATGGTGAATTTCTATATATAAGTAAATCTTTTTTAATTATTATGCTTACTACACCAGGGGAAGTGTCTTTTACTATTTTTGTGATTTCACTTTGTAAGTCTGTTATATTGATGGTTTTTTGTTCTATTATTTTAGTTTGATTATTTGTATTATTTATAAAGTTTCATTTTGTATATTGATTAACTAAAAAAGCTCATATCATTCAAGATGTAAGCGATATAAATACAAAAAGTAATATAAAAGTAAAAATTGTTTTATTTTTCATTTGTTTAAAATATTAATAAAATATCACATATAATATTAATAAATATTTTTAAGAAATGGTTAAGAAAACACTGAAAAAAATATTATTAATTATACATTTATTATGTCAATTTGAATTTTTAATTTAATTTTATTTTATAGTTATTTTAAATATAATATAGAAAGTTTAAAATTAACAAAAATTTATGCACAAACAAAAAACAAACTGATTTACACTAGTAGAACTCATAGTAGTAATCACAATCCTAGCAATACTAGGTACAATAGCATTCATAAGCCTACAATGATATAGTACAAGTGCAAGAGATAGTACAAGAATCACTGATTTATGAGCTATGAAAACTAGCTTGGAGTTATTTCAATTAGATGCAGGTAAATACCCACTCCCAAGCGATGTAACAGAAATCACATACAGCTGAGCAGTAGCATGGAGCCAATGAACATTCTGAGAAACTGTGTATGCAAATACAGATAAATTAGACAAAATCCCACTAGATCCAATTACAGATAAACAATATACATATAGTACTACATCAAAAAGAAATGAATTTCAATTAGCATGAATAATAGAGTGATGAGATATAGCATATAATTGACCAACACTAACCCCTCCTTATCAAGGCGGGGAACTAGCACAAAAAGCAAATGCTTGAACAACAGAAGCAATAGCATATATCACATGAAACTACAACTGACAAATGACAAAAAGTCTGAGTGGAGAAACTTGTAATATTCTTGCTATACCATCTATTATAACAAACGATACAAGTATAACAGATTTACAACAAATTACATCAAGTCAATCGTTTGTATATAGATGACACAAAAATCTACCAAGTTCATTTAAATGAAGTAAATTTAAACAAGATTGATGATTTGAGTTTAGTCCAAACAAATTATTAGCCTACACAGATACATGAAGCTGTACAATATTATCAGAAAATACAAGCACATGAATTACATCAAGAGTAGATTTACTTAAATGATT
>JAQTXG010000042.1 GCA_028688895.1 Candidatus Altimarinota bacterium
TTCATGTATCGTGTCTAAGTCATTTGATATCCAAACCATAGATATTTTTTTCTTTTCTCATCAATTCGAAAGCATCTGCTAGTCTGATTTCTCAGTCATCTTTTCCAGAAGTAGATTTTTCTAGATATCAAAATATATCTGGTGTCAATACATATTTTCAGATAACTCATTTTCTAGAAGTAGTTTCTGTTGGTTTTGGTTTTTCTAAAAATTTATCCACTTTGAATGTCACATCGTTTTCTGAACTGTATTCTATTATTCAATAATCTGATACGTTTTTATCATCTACGTCTACTGTGGCTATTACTGGAGTATTTAATTCTAAGTATGCTTCTACCAATTGTTGTGCTCATGATTTTTCTCAGTCTATCAAGTCATCTCAAAATAATACTAAAAATGGTTCGTCTCAAATCAGGTTTTTTGTTCTCAAAATAGCTTCTCAGTCACCTCTAGGATATGGTTGTCTCACATATACTATATTAGCCATAGTATTTAAATCTTTTACTATGTTTAGATAGTTGAATTTACCTGACTTATCTAGTCTATCTTCTAGCTCTGGATTTGAGTCAAAATGATCTTCTATCGCTCTTTTACTTCTACCTGTAACTATTATGATATCAGTACAACCTGCAGAAATAGCTTCTTCTACTAGCATTTGCATCACTGGTTTATCTATAATCGGAAACATCTCTTTTGGTAGAGCTTTTGTAGCTGGTAAAAATCTAGTTCACATACCTGCAGCTGGAATCACACATTTAGTTATTTTTTTCATATATTTTATGATTAGTTTTTATTAATTTTATCTAGTACACTTTCATAATTATCCCAAATACTTTTTCATCAATTGTAGTTATAAGTATTTGTATTTACTCATGAATTATTTTTGCTTGTAGTTGTATTTTTATTCTTGGTATAACTTGTAATATATTTCTTACTATACTTTTTCTGATTGACATCAGGTTTGTTTAAAACTTGATTTTCATTATTTTTATTAGTATTACTTGTAACACTTTTCTTACTTGTAGATTTTTGAATTAATTGTTCATTATTTTTATGATAGTTATTTGGGAGATTTTGTTTATTTTTGATGTTTGATTTATTTTTTTGATTTGGATTATTATTTAACTGATTTTGTGTAAAATCATTTCTGATTTTTTCTATGGAACTAAATACCTTTTTTATAGATTCGCATTCATAGTATCACTCTCTTTTTAGATAATTTATAAATGCATCTAGTTTTATCAAAACAATTATAAATAGAAAAATCATCAAGTATGGAAATATAAAAAACAGTATTATAATAAAAATAAAATTGTTTCATAATTTATCACATTTACTTTTAGGCTTTAACATAGTTTTATACATCAATTCTTAAAAACAATGCTTCTCATTTTTCTTTTATATTGAAAACTTCTTGTTTTTGTCTCAATTCATTTAATTTTCCTGATTCTAATGATTCAGAATAATTTTCAAGTCACAATTTAATAAACATTTCTGACATCTTTTCTGGAAAAAAAGCATATAGATTTAATCAAACTTGTCTAAGTCATTCTGCTATAGTATACAATACATCACTTGTTTCTGTTTGTAATGATTCTTCTTTGATAGTCTGCCATGGTTGTTTTGTATCAGCAAATTTGTTTAAATCATCTAAAAATTTGAAACTCAAATCTAGTGTATCTTTTAAATTGTAATCATTTGCTGAATGATTAAATATGTAAACATAGTCATCCAATTTTGATTTTATTTCTTCATCAATTATTCAATTCAATCATTCTGTTCACATTTTTAATGATAATACTACTACTCTATTCACCAAATTACCTAGATTGTTTGCTAGTTTTGCATTGTATGTCAGAATGGCTTGTTTTGTATCAAAATCTCAGTCTTGTCAGATATTGAAACTAGATAATAAGTAAAGAGTTAGTAAATCTTTTGAGTATTTTTCACTAAACTCTACTGGATCTATTACATTTCATAGTGATTTTGAAATCTTTTGTCAATCTACTGTTAGATAACCTGTAGTCAAAATTTGTTTAGGTATTTCATATCAAGCTGACTCTAGCATAGCTGGCCAATATATAGCATGAAATCTAATAATATCTTTTGCTACTACATGTAGATTTGCTGGCCAAAACTTCATATCATTTTGCTCTTGTCCCCTCTCCTTGGTAAGGAGAGGGTTAGGATGAGGTCTATCACAAACTGTTAGATAGTTAAATAAAGCATCATACCATACATATGTTACTTGTGTTTCATCAAATGGTAATCTGATACCAAATTTGTTTGTCTCTCTAGATATAGAAAAATCATCTAATCATCTTTTTACGAATGCTTTTACTTCATTGTATCTCTCACTAGGTACTATAAAATCAGGATTTTCTCTATAAAAATCTTCTAAAAATTCTTGGTATTTAGAAAGTTTGAAAAAATAATTTTTTTCCTTGATTTTATCTGGAGTTTTTAGGTGATCAGGACATACTTTTATGATATTGTCTGATTCTACTACTTTTTTATCTATGGGAAATGTAGCTCAAGTAGTCTTGTTTAGATATACTAAATCATCGTCTTTTTTAAATGCTTCACAACCTACACAATACATTCATTCGTATTCTCACTCATAAATATCACCGTTATCAAATGATTTTTGTAATACTTCTCTCACGAAATCATGATGTCTAGGTTCTGTTGTTCTGATAAAATCAGTGTATTTGATATCCAATCAATCCCAAACTGCTTTGTGTTTTTGTGCCATCATATCCAAGTATGAAACAGTTTCCATTCATAATTCTTCTGCTGAAGCAATTGCTTTTTGGCTATTTTCATCTACTCATGTAGAAAATTTGACTTGTTTTCCAGAGATTTTTTGGTATCTAGCAATTACATCTGCCAATATAGAGCTATATGCATGTCCTATATGTGGAACTCAGTTTGTGTAGTAAATCGGGGTAGTTATAAAAAAAGTATCTTTCATCTAATCGTGTTAATATTTAAGTATATATTGATTTTAACTTGAAAATGCTATTTGTAAAGAAAAAATGGCAAAATAAAAAAATCCAGAATAAGAAATCTTATTTTGGATTTTTGGTTTTATTATTAATTTTTTATACAACGAACTGAAAATCAATCTCATTTTTCAAAATTATAATTAAATGTTTTTCAAATATGTACAGTATAAAAAACTGATCAATCGGCCTTATTAGCATTATTATATTTTGACGTCCAAAAATAATTTGAACTTCATAGTTGAGCAAATTGAGAATTTAGATAATTACGATATCAAGTATATGATGGTATTATATTGTTAGGTGAATATAATTGAGTATTTCATCATACGTCAACTGGTCAATATTCAGTAATAAGTGGCCAAAATCATCAAGTAGTAGATATTAAATCTGATCTAGTAGGTATAGCCCATCATGATGGACATATTCATTGTACTCTATTATTTACATCATCAGTTGCAGCTCATCAATTCATAACTGCTGACCATTGATATAAGTATCAATAAGTAGCTACATTTCAGCAATTTGATGTAGTAGTTCAATTATTTCATGGACATGAATAATATCATAAATCAGATGCAGACCAAGTTGTAGTTCTATATGTTCCAGCAGGATATGCTAAATTTTCATTAAAAAACCATTTTCATTCTATTTTTAACAAACTATATATTTTATCATGACTTGCTCATGCTCATACATGAGTATATGTTCTAGTATCATTACATGTAGAAATATTTCAATTAACTCACTTTGTATTACTTACTCATATACAATCTCATCCTCATAGCACTGTCCAAAGTGGTGCAACGCTACAATCATTTCATGTATAATCATTTGTACATTCATAATAACATGGTGCTGTATTGTTAGAATTTTGCCATGATTGATTTACTTGATTTGCTGTTCAGATTGTAAAGCTTGCATTTGTATAGTTTGGTTGTGATACACATGAATAAGTGACATTATTATCTATAGAATTACCAGCTAATATCTTACTACCAAACACATTATTCACAAAAGTACTTGCATAATTTTTTACTGTAGTACTTGGGTTATTTGTATCTATATCTAATGCTAATATATTTTTTATTTCTCATTCATTTTTCAATGTCGTTCAAGTATAAGCATCTTGCAATCATTTAAGTAAATCTACTCTTGATGTAATTCATGTGTTTGTATTTTCTGATAATATTGTACAGCTTCATGTATCTGTGTAGGCTAATAATTTGTTTGGACTAAACTCAAATCATCAATCTTGTTTAAATTTACTTCATTTGAATGATCATGGTAGATTTTTGTGTCATCTATATACAAAAGATTGACTTGATGTAATTTGTTGTAAATCTGTTATACTTGTATCGTTTGTTATTATAGATGGTATAGCAAGAATATTACAAATAACTCCACTGAGACTCTTAGTCATCTGTCAGTTGTAGTTTCATGTGATGTAGGCTGTTGCTTCTGTTGTTCCAGCATTTACTTTTTGTGCTAGTTCCCCGCCTTGATAAGGAGGGGTTAGGGGTGGTCAATAATATGCTATATCTCATCACTCTATTATTCATGCTAATTGAAATTCATTTCTTTTTGATGTAGTACTATATGTATATTGTTTATCTGTAATTGGATCTAGTGGGATTTTGTCTAATTTATCTGTATTTGCATACACTGTTTCTCAGAATGTTCACTGGTTCCAAACTATAGATCAACTATAAGTTATATCTATTCCATTTGTTGCTATGGGATATTTTCAATTATCTAGTTGAAATAGTTCTAGTGATGTTTTCATTGCTCATAAATCAGTGATTCTTGTACTATCTCTTGCACTTGTACTATATCATTGTAGGCTTATAAAAGCTATAGTTCAAAGAATAGCTAGGATAGTGATTACTACTATAAGTTCGACTAGGGTAAATCAGTGTATTTTTTGTTTGTGCATAATAATATTAGTTTAATATATATCTTTTTTATTATATAAAAAACTAATTGTTTTTTAAAATTAAAAAATAGTATAATTTAATTTATTCATTAGGAAATGCTTCTGAAGGGACAGTAAATCATGTAGTATATCTTGCTACTCATTTAGTAATTCTTAATTCATCTATATATCATGTGAATTTATAATAATCCCAATAGTAATCAACTGGATAAGATGATCAAATCATCAAAGTACTATTGTTATAATCAATTGACTTAAAAACAGTTCATGTAAGTTGTCAGTCTAAAAATAAATATATATTTCATTCACTTCTAGTTAAAGCAAAATGATGCCATATTCACATAGTTATATCATCTGCTCATATTATATCACATCAAGCTCAGTGACAAAATGATTGTTTTCATGTAGGATTATCTCATAGGTTTATAGCACTTGATGAACCTATAGGATTATATATTCATACCATAAAGCTTCAATGAGGGTTACTACTTGTTTTTTTAAACCAGAATTCTATTGTAAAACTTCAAGTTCACATTTTGAAGTCATTACTATTTAGATAAAGTCAGTTAACATAGTTAAAAAATGCACTTCATGATCAAAATTTTTTTTCTGTTCATGATATAATAGTACCTCAATTTGTAAAACTATGTAATTTTTCATCTGTGAAAGTTGTACTTCAATTTTCTCAATCAAAATGCATTAATAATACTACATCTGACCAATAAGGGTCATTTATAATATTGTTTGTAGTATTATTTCAGTTACTTCAGCTAGCTAATATCTTACTACCAAACACATTATTCACAAAAGTACTTGCATAATTTTTTACTGTAGTACTTGGGTTATTTGTATCTATATCTAATGCTAATATATTTTTTATTTCTCATTCATTTTTCAGTGTCGTTCAAGTATAAGCATCTTGCAATCATTTAAGTAAATCTACTCTTGATGTAATTCATGTGCTTGTATTTTCTGATAATATTTTACAGCTTCATGTATCTGTGTAGGCTAATAATTTATTTGGACTAAACTCAAATCATCAATCTTGTTTAAATTTACTTCATTTGAATGATCATGGTAGATTTTTGTGTCATCTATATACAAAAGATTGACTTGATGTAATTTGTTGTAAATCTGTTATACTTGTATCGTTTGTTATTATAGATGGTATAGCAAGAATATTACAAATAACTCCACTGAGACTCTTAGTCATCTGTCAGTTGTAGTTTCATGTGATGTAGGCTGTTGCTTCTGTTGTTCCAGCATTTACTTTTTGTGCTAGTTCCCCGCCTTGATAAGGAGGGGTTAGGGGTGGTCAATAATATGCTATATCTCATCACTCTATTATTCATGCTAATTGAAATTCATTTCTTTTTGATGTAGTACTATATGTATATTGTTTATCTGTAATTGGATCTAGTGGGATTTTGTCTAATTTATCTGTATTTGCATACACTGTTTCTCAGAATGTTCACTGGTTCCAAACTATAGATCAACTATAAGTTATATCTATTCCATTTGTTGCTATGGGATATTTTCAATTATCTAGTTGAAATAGTTCTAGTGATGTTTTCATTGCTCATAAATCACTAATCCTTGTACTGTCTCTTGCACTTGTACTATATCATTGTAGGCTTATAAAAGCTATAGTTCAAAGAATCGCTAGAATAGTGATTACTACTATTAGTTCTACTAGTGTGAATCAGTTTGTTTTTTGTTTGTGCATAATAATATTAGTTTAATATATATCTTTTTTATTATATAAATAAATCCAAAATAAGAAAACTTATTTTGGATTTATGGTTGACAGATAAATTTAAACTAGTTATAAGTTCAATTATTACTTAATTTTCAAATAAATATATCATAAGATGATGAGCTTCTAGAAAATCAAGATCAAAATAAATCAAACCAAGCGGAAAGAAAATTTCATGTTACGTATAGTATTCAATCAGTATCTATATCTAATCATCTTGCATCTTCTCATCATGTTCAACCTGCTCTTTTTCACCATATTCAGTTTCAATCATTATCTAATTTAATTAAAAATACATTATTTCAAACAAAAGTAGTTAAACTGTATCAAAAAACAGTTACTGTATCATAATATTCTCATAAAATAAAAACATTTCCGTTATTATCTAATTTTACTTTTTTTCATGATTCAGCTTGTCATGAAACTGATTGTTTTCACCATATAGCAGTTCAAGAAGAATTTAACTTTACTACATATGCATTTGTATAAGATCAAGCATTTGTTAGATTTACTCACATAAAATCAGCATTTAGTTGATATCATCATGTGATATATATATTTCAATCACTATCTACGGTAATTCATTCTCATGTATCATATCAAGTAGTTCCTCATGCTCTTTTTGACCATGTACCACTTCAAGAACTAGCATTCAATTTAGATACATATATGTCAGTTGCTGCCGCATTTCAAGTTAAACTATATCAAAATACATTAGCAGTATTAGCAAAAGTACCAATAGCATATACTGATCAATTATTATCTACTGTAATATCATTTATGTATTCGCTTAATCATCACGTAGGCGTTTTTAGCCATATTTTATTTCAATTTTCATCTAGTTTAACTAAAAATGCTCATGTATATCATCATGAATTGTAACTAGATCAAAACAAAGTAGATGTTCATCAGTATTGTCCAGCTAAATAAATATATCAATCATTATCTATAGTTATAGCTTTTCACGTTTCTCAAGAAACAGTTGAACCTCATTTTTGTGACCAAATCAAATTTCAATCACTATCTAGTTTAGCTATAAATAAATCATCATTTCAATAACTAGTTAGATTTTGTCAAAATATATCTGCAGTTCAGAAAAAACTTCATGTTATATAGATATTTCATACGCTATCTACTGCCACTGCTTGTCATGAGTCATGATTTGTTCATCAAAATCTTTTTGCCCAAACTAGATTTCAACTGGAATTTATTTTTGCTAAAAATCAATCATTATAATTTATATTTGATGTTAGTGTTTGTCATAATATATTAGTTGATTCCATAAATTGACCAGTAATATATATATTTCAATCGCTATCAATTGCGGATCAAAAAACTCTTTCACTACGAATATCTCAAACTTTTTTTGCATAGTATTTTACACACTTATCTCAAGCTTGAAAAAATCATCCATTACATGAAACTATTACATTTTCATTTGTTTTATTTGTTAATCAGTTATCACAATTTATATCAGCTGTTGATGATATAGTTCAGTTTTGAATGCTTCAAGTTTTTGTTATATTTTCAAAACTTCAATTTGCTAAGTATGAATAATTGTATCAATCTACAATTCAGCCTTCACAGTCTTTACTTGCTCAGTTAGTGATTATGATTTTTCATCACAATGAATTATTTACTAAATTTCATGCTAAATTTATAACTGATGGATTTGGGTTGTTTGTATTTATTGTTAAGTTTAGTATTTTTGAAATCTTTCAATCGTCTTTTAGTGTAGTACCTGTGTAGGCTTCCTGTAGTCATTGTAATAACTGGATTCTTGCTCCTGCATCATTTCTGTCTATCAAGTTATTACAGCTTCATGTGTCTGTATATGCTATCAATTTGTTTGGTTTGAAATCAAATCATCAGTCTGCATTGAATTTAGTTGTTCTAAATGAGTTTGGTAGATTTTTCTTTCAGTTGTATACAAACCTCTTTTGGTTTGAGATTTCTTCTAGGTCTGTACTAGTTTCTATATCACTGGCTATAATGGTTGGGATACTAAATACATTACAAATAACTCCACTGAGACTCTTAGTCATCTGTCAATTGTAGTTTCATGTGATGTAGGCAGTTGCTTCTGTTGTTCCGGCATTTACTTTTTGTGCTAGTTCCCCGCCTTGATAAGGAGGGGTTAGGGGTGGTCAATAATATGCTATATCTCATTCTATTATTCATCATAGTTCGTATTCGTTTTTTGTTTGTGTTACTGAGTATGTGTATTTTGAATTTGTAAGTGGATCTAGAGGTATCTTATCTAGTTTATCTACATTTGCATAGACTGTTTCTCAGAATATTCATTGGTTCCATACTATTGCTCACGAGTATGTAATATCTACTCATGATGTAGGATTTGGGTATTTCCCTGCATCTAATTGGAATAGTTCTAGTGATGTTTTTATACTAGAAATATCACTTATTCTAGAGCTATCTCTGGCTTGGGTACTATATCATTGTAGGCTTATAAAAGCGATTGTTCAAAGAATAGCTAGAATAGTGATTACTACTATTAGTTCTACCAAAGTAAATCAGTTTGTTTTTTGTTTGTGCATAATAATATGAGTTTAATTTATATCTTTTTAATTATATAAAAAAAACCAAAATAAGAAATCTTATTTTGGATTTTTGCTTGACTGTTTTAAAATATAAATTTTAATATTATCTAACTAAAACATAACCATTTCATGACCAACCAATTGCAGATCAAGATCTATTATCATAAATAGCTGGAGCAGCACTAGTTGTATTTACTCAATATTGAGCATCATAACATCATTTATAAGTATTTCATAAATATATTCCACTTATTATTCACCAAGCAGTATAAGTAGTAGAATATCATCATCAACATGCTTGATAAGTAAAAGTAGTAATTGCTGCTGTTCAGAAGTTTTTTTGCATACTTGTCCAAAAGTTCCTATTATATGAGCAGATATCCGTTACTCAATGATTTGAATACCATGCGACTGCCGTATTTCTATTATATATAGTTTGATATCCATTACATATATTCCATACTTGTGTAGGATTTAACGCATTCCATGTTGTATCTGCTAGATTTGCGCTGGCTGTTGTTAAAGTAGTTAATGAACTAGCATTATTAGCTGTTGTACTTGAACTTACAGCTGTATCAGATTTCATCTTTCTAACTAATGTCCAACCACCTCAATCAGTAGTCATATCACAATATACTTGAAATGCTGCATTTGTATCTGGTTTTATCCAATAAACTCAGTTTCAAGTAGAATATCAAGCATCTTTTATAGCTTTACAACTCTTAGCTGGAAATGTAGATATACTTCAAAGTGAAGTTTCAGTTTCTTTTTTTACAAATATAGAATATCATCATGTAGCAATACATGAACTAACTCAATTTGAATATCATATAGATGCACAATTTCAACTCCACTTATATCCATATGTATGCCAACCAGTATTACTAGAAGAATTATTTGCTAGCCACATACTATTAGCACCTGAATTTGCTCACCAATATTGTAACATATCGCTATATCAAGCTCTACTAAACATGTTATCTTCATAAATATATGCTCAATCCAGAGTACCTGCATATGTTGCTAATCATGTAAACATATTTTCAAAATGTCATCCATTTTTTAGATTAAATATTACATATTTTCAATTTTGATGTACTATTTTTACTTTTGTATAATCTAATGTACTATTTCATAATTTTGCTAAATCTCAACCACAATTTGTAGAAGTACTAGTACATGCTGTTCCAGAACTATATACATTTGTTCAGTCATAAGATACTACATTTGATAACAAAGTCCATCATCATGAACTATTAGTCATATCACAATATACTTTGAATGCTGAATTACTATTTGGTTTTATCCAATAAACTCAACTAGTAAATACAGATCCATTCCAAGGACTTCAAGTAAGAGTATTTTTCCAAGTAGTTTGATCTAATAAATCATTACAATTAAGTGGATACTGTTCTACTCAGATAGTATTTTTGTATAAATATCCTGTTGTAGCGTTTCAAGTCCATTGTAATTCACAACTTGAAGAGTTCCAAAAATATCATGCATTACAAGATTGATACTCAGGACCTGTTTCTGTTGGACTCAATGTACCATTATCACATATTACATCTAATGAATATCTAAAAGTTCAGTTATTTTCTGGTATATCTAAGTTTCATGTATATGATAATCAGTGATTTAATTGTGGTACATCATAGGTTTGTAGTAATACTCATCCATCATCATAACTTGCATCTGCACTACAATTACTAGGTGTTCATTTTACACACACTTTGTATGCATATCATGTATCTCATGTAACTGTTCAGTCATTACACGTTACACTTCATTGTATTCATGAATCACTACAATTCTCTGTAGCATTCCATGCTATATTGTTTACTGAATATACTGGAAAATTGTCTGCGTGATTGAAATTTGTATCTAGATGTGTACAATTTTGTGCTCATTCTACCGTACATGTTTCGTAAGCATATGTATTTGTATCCAAAATTGTTTCTCAGTTTTTCCATACTCAGTCTTTACATATAAAATCTTGTTTTAAGCCATCACATGTACCTACTGTAAATGTAACTCATGTAC
>JAQTXG010000043.1 GCA_028688895.1 Candidatus Altimarinota bacterium
TATTGTTTTTTACTAAAGCCTTTAAGCTTTTGTTATCGTATGAGTAATGAAAAAGATTTTCTTTAATATCTTCTATTTCTAATTGTTTTATTTTGTCTGTTATTGTAAATTGATGCAAATTTTCTCTTCTAATTCTTAAGTAGTTTTGATTATATCTAAAAACATTTTAAATAGCTTGAATAGAAGAAATATTTACTTTCTTCTAATTCATTTTATGGTCGAATTCTGGAACTATCTGTTTTAATTTTCCTAGCTTATCTTCTATAACTAATAATTCGGCTATATCAGCATTTAACTTATCTATATCATATTCAGTTTTACCAGCAACTGTAATTGATTCATAATCAGTTTTTTTATCACTATCATTTATTAAAAGCTCTTCATAAAGTTTTTCTCCAGCACGTAAACCACAAAACTCTATTTTAATATCACTTCTTCCACTTAAATCTATCATTTTTTGAGCTAAATCAACTATTTTTATAGGTTCACCCATATCTAAGATAAATATCTCTCCACCATTTCCAATACTTGCAGCTTGAAGTACAAGTTCACAGGCTTCTGGTATTAACATAAAATATCTTGTAATATCTGGATGAGTAACTGTAATATTTTTACCAGCTTCAATTTGAGCTTTAAATTTGGGAATTACACTTCCACTACTTCCAAGAACATTCCCAAATCTAACTACAACTATTTCAGTTTTATCTGATTTTACATTTTGAGCATAAAGTTCACAAATTCTTTTTGTGGTTCCCATTACATTTGTAGGTCGCACTGCTTTATCAGTTGAAATTAAAACAAATTTTTCAACACCATATTTTATAGATAAATCTATACAATTTTTTGTACCCATTACATTGTTTGAAATACCTTCTAAAATATTTTCTTCAACTAATGGCACATGTTTATATGCAGCTGCGTGAATTACTATTTGAGGTTTATATTTTATAAATGTATTTTCAATAAAGCCAATATTTCTAACTGTTTGCATAACTGATATAACATTTGTATCTTTTGGATCTGCTTTTAACTCTTCAGTAATTGCGTAAAGATTATATTCGCTGTGATCTAATAAAATAAGCTGTTTTGCACCAAATAGCTTACATTGTCTACTTATTTCACTTCCAATACTTCCACCTGCACCTGTGATTAAAACTACTTTATTTTTTATAAAATTTTCAATTTTTTGCTTATCCAAATCTTTTGGATGACGAGCTAATAAATCTTCAACTGATATGTCTTTTAGTTGTTTTGTATCTGCATTTTTTAAATTATTTACTATTTTTATATCATTTATATTAAATTCATTTAATTTTTCAAAAATATCAATTAACTCTTTTTGAGAATACTCTTTACAAATTATAACTGCTTCAATACTTTTTGATTTAATTATCTTTTCTAAATCTTCAAATGAATAAACTCTTAAATTTAACATATAAGTATTTTCTAAATTTTTATTCTTATCAATTATTGCAACAGGTGTATATTTTAAATTCTTTTTATCAGTTATAAGTGTTTTTACAAAACTATCTGCACCAATAATCAAGGTATTCTTATAATCAATATTTTTTTTATTTTCCGAAATAATTCTTTTAAAAAGTCTTAATAGTGTAATAAAGACTAAAGAAAGCATAAAATCTATTATTATAATACTTCTTGCAAGAGGAGACATTTGTTCATTAAATATTATAAATATTATAAAAAATATTAGATACACAATAAGATGAGCAATTATAATTTTCTTCACTTCATATAAAGAAAAAAATCTCCAAGCTGTTCTATAAAGTCTAAAATTAATGAATATTGAAACTTTTAATATAAAAAGTATAAAAAAAATCACAAAGAAATTATCTAAAAAATTATTAGGTATTTGAAAATTAAATCTTAAATTATAAGCAAAATATAATGTAAAAAGTGAGATTAAAAAATCACTTAATAAAAAAAATGTAATTCTTTTTAGAGGAGTTGGGCTTAACAACAAAATGTCCTTTTAATAAAGTTTTGTATTATAGTGAAAAGGAGATGAAACATCTTTAAAATTTGCTAGCAATCTATCAGCATTTGAAAGAATATGTAAATGTTCTGGGATTTTCCAATCAATATTCAAATCTTGGTCATCGTATCTAACACCAATTCCTTCACCTGAAGTAAAATATCTATCTATTTTTATATTTACAATTGCATCTTCACTTAAAACTGAAAATCCATGTAAAAAACCTCTTGGTAAAAAAAGCTGTTGCTTATTTTCATAACTAAGTTCTACACAAACATATTTACCAAAAGTCGGACTTTCTATTCTAAAATCCACTGCTACATCAAGAATTTTACCTTTTAATACACTAACTAATTTTGATTGAGCATAATTCAAACTATTTGTATGTAAAGCTCTTATAACTCCATAGTTATTATAAAGAATATTATCCTGACAAAAATCTACTTTATATCCTAAAAAATCATTTAATGAATCTCTTTTAAATGATTCAAATACAAAGCCCCTATCATCTGTATTAATTTTAGGTTTGCAAAGGACTATTTCTGGAATTTCTAATTTTATATATTCCATTCAAAAGCTTTCTTAGAATCTATATATTTTATTACAAAAATTAAGCAAATTAAACTTACAACTAAAGCTAAAAAAATATTTGAGATAAAATAAACAATACAAAATAAAACTAAATTTAATCCTATAGAATAATTTGTAACTTTATAGTGACTCCATCCAGCTTGTGTAAGTCTTTGATAAGCATGCTTTTTATGAGCTTGTGATAATTTTTCTTTATTTAATTTTCTTCTTACCAACGTCAAAGTTGCATCAAACCAATAAACACTAAATAATATAATCCATATCCAAAAATTAGTTGATTCTTGATTTGCATAATATATAGTAAAAATAGCTATATTATATCCAAGAAGAGTACTTCCCACATCTCCCATAAAAATCCTAGCCTTATTCCAATTCCAGTATAAAAATCCAAGAACTGCAACAGCTAAAACTAAAAAGTGATTTCCACCAAACAAAATAAATCCAGCAAGTGCTAAAAATACCGCTTCACTACCTGCATAACCATTTATTCCATCAAGAAAATTATAAAGATTAATAAACCAAATTATCATAAAAAAAGCAAAGACATTTGTTAATATAGAATTTTCAATAGTAAATATTCCAAAGCTCAAAGTCTCAAATCCACCCAAACTATAAAGCCCACCAATTGCAACTACAGATTGAATAACAAGTCTTAATTTAGGACTTAATTCATAAATATCATCAAAAAAACTAACTATTGAAATAATAGCTCCAAAAAGGAGAGCATAAAAAAGGTTATTTTCAATTTGAGCTGTAAAATACAAATAAAACAAACCAATAAACCAAGTAATTGCAATAGCAATTCCTCCCCCATGAGGAGTGGGAACTGAGTGAGAACTTCTCTCATTTATTGTTGCAACAAATGATTTTTTTATCATGTAGTTTTTTATGAAATATGTTAAAAAAAATGATATCAATAGAAATATTATATAAATCAAGCTTTCACCTCTTAATCTCTTATTATTTTATAAACAAATTTTACAAAATTTCTAGGCATAACCCTTATAAATAATTTAATCAACAAATTTTTTAATAATTCTATTAAATTTATAAATCCATCTTTATAAAGTTGTAACCAAAAATTAAATTCATAAATAACATATGTAAATCCTCTTCTTCTTTCCAACTGATCATAACCTGCCCTCATTTTGAGTAAACTTTTTTGAATATTATATAAATTTGAATTATTCATCAACATTCTAATCCAAAGATAATAGTCTTCAAAAGAAAACATTTTTTTATAATTTCCAGCATTAATTACACTACTTTTCTTAAACATTACACTAGGATGATTTATAGGATTCCTCATTTTTGAAAATTTAATTATATCACTATTAATTTCTGGAACTTTACGACTAGATATTATTTCATTCTCATCGCTTTCAAATTCATCAATCCAACTACCACATAAATCAACATTATTCTGTTGAAAGATTTTTATTTGTTCTTCAAATCTATTTGGTAGAGATATATCATCTGTATCCATTCTTGCAACTAATTCATAAGTACACTTTTGTAATCCAATATTTAATGCATCACCTAAACCAACATTATTTTCTAATGGAACAATTTTTATTATATCTTCTAATTTATTTTTCCATATTGAAACTGTAGTTATCAATTCATCTGTTAATTTACCATCTTGTACCAAAACTATTTCATTTGGTTTTACAATCTGTTCATCCCAAATACTTTTCATAGCTCTATCAAAATATTCAGGTTTTTCTTTATAATAAATAGACATTAATACTGAAAACTCATTCAAAATGATATCCTTTTTTCATTTGGAACAAATATTTTTCTAAAATTATTTGGTGTCCAATATGATGGTGAGATCACTATACTATCATCATTATTTCCCAAAGCACTTGCCCACATTGAAAATGTACTCGAAGATAAAATTCTATATCTAAAACTACCTATCAAATAAAAATCTTCATATATGCTATTTCCTATAAATTCATAATCAATATTTAATTCATCTAAAATAGTTTTAGCATAATTTTTATCATCAGTAACTACTTTAAATTTGTTTCTTTGATATTCATTTTTCATAATTTCAATTGAATTGATATAATATTCTTTTGGAGAAATTACATTCCAACCCAATTTTACAAAATCTCCACCTCTTATGTGAATAATACATCCTTCTTCATCTTTTTCATATTTACTTGGTAAAAAGATTTCTTTTAATATTTTTATTTCATCATCATAATCTTCCTGAGATAAGCAATCTTGAAAATATCCATCTAAAATAATTAGTTTATGGTTTGGATGCTTTAATGCATATTGGAAATTTTTATCACTTACAAATGGATATTTCGGAAATTTTAATGGAAATATTTTAGGAATCCTAAAATCAATAATTTTATTTCTAGTATAAGTAACATCTATATCATTAAAATTAAAAAAATATACTAACTCATTTTTATGTTTCGCTTCATATTTATCAAGTCCTGATATATCAATAGAAATTTCTTTTACTTCCATTTTTTTTGCAAATAATAATGCTGCTGATAATTGAAATATTTGATTTCCCAATCCACCTGCAAGTCTAAGTAAAATCATACTATCTCCAATAACTCAAAAGTTTTTTTAATTTTTTTACTATAACAAATCTAATATTATAAAAAATACCCTTATGCTTTATACTTATAATATTTTCTTTATTTTGAACTATAACCTTTTTGGGGATATTTATTTCTAAATTTTGAGGATAACAAAAACTTGGAGATATAACATTAAAATTTTCCCTATTTATTTGTACATAATTATTTATATGACTTTCATCATGCCAAATAGCAATAATATCATTTAATAAATCTTTATCTATATTATCATTTAGTATATTTGACATATTAAGAAATTCATCTTTACTTCCACCATTAAAGCCACCACATACATAAATACTATCTTTTTTCTTTTCAGTGTATGCTAATGATTTTATATTTGTTTCATAAGTGAATTTTTCAGGTTTCTTATTAAAAAATCCTGGATGTAAAGTAACAAATAATTCTTTATAATTAAATAAATCATCTTTTGAAATTTTTTCAGAAAAAAGTAAATTTGCATTACAAAAGATTAGATAATCCATATTCTTAAAATAGTTTTTATTTTTAATAAATATCTTATATCTATATAACGTAGGGTATGGCCATTGCATTTTTTCTTGAAAGATAGGATGTGTTTTTTCATTTTTTATATTTAATAAAACTTCATTATCTGTAAATACAAAATAGTGTTTTTCTTCTTCAATTAAAAATTTTTCTTCAC
The DNA here is from genome assembly GCA_028688895.1 of Candidatus Altimarinota bacterium. Taxonomy (GTDB): domain Bacteria; phylum Patescibacteriota; class Gracilibacteria; order BD1-5; family UBA6164; genus UBA6164. The sequence continues at coordinate 5,858 of JAQTXG010000043.1, forward strand.
AAGTTTTATAAAAATTCTCCCAAAATTTCCAATATTCACCTGTACATATATATAAAATCCCAACTTTTTTCATTTTCTAATCTCCAATTAAATATTCTTATTTATTTTTATAAAATTTAAATGCCGTATTTCCCCAAATATAATTTTGAAAAAATAAAATTTTGTTAATTTATCAACTAAATAGATACTAAAAAAAGAGATTAAAATTGAAACTATAAATAGTAATAAATAATTTTGGATGAGATAAATTTCTTTCAAATATGCCAAAAAAATAAAATTTAGTATATATATTCTCAAACTATATTTACCAAATAAATTAAATATTGAAGAAAGTAAATTTATCTTAAAAAAAGATTTGCATATAAAATAAAAGAATAACATACCCAAAATAGAAACCAAAAACTTATAAGCAAATAAATAATAACTATTGGAAAATATTGAATTAATCATATACGTTCTTTCCCAAAAAAACAAACTTATACTAAATAGTACAAAAATACTATATTTGAAAATCTTAAAATTAATAATACCTTTTAATAAAATAAACAATTTAAAATCTTTTAAATCAAAAATAGCCATACCTATGATAAAAAAAATCAAATACCACTTTAATAAATACATTCCAAATATTTTGTTCATAGGTATTATTAACACAAATATTATCAATACCAAATATTTATATTTAAATTTTGAACTAACGTACAAAACAGTATAAAGTAAAAATAAAATATATAAAAACCATAATCCCTTATCTATACCCTCAATTAGTAATTTTAAATTATCAAATATCGTTGAAAAAGAAAAAGTACCTGATAAAATAAAACCTATAAAATACCAACTAAAATATGGAATTAACAAGAAAAAAGCTTTTTGAAAAATACATTTTTCCATATTACAACCACCTAGAGATAAAGATTTAGCTGCTAAATAACCACTTATAAGTATAAACATAGGCATATGAAAAGAATAGATAAACTTAAAAATAAGTATTTCATCAAAATTTGTATAATTTACCTGTATAGAATGACCAAAAACAACTAATAAAATTGCTAAACCTTTCATAAAATCTATTAAATTTACTTCTCTTTTTAACAATTTATTTTCCTTTTATGGTTGTAATAACTCATTACCATATAAATATATACTATTAATAATCCCATATTACCAAACAAAAATCCCTCATAATAATTTAGTATAAGTAAATAATATGTCAATATCATTCCTGATATAAATAATCTGTTTTTATAATAAGAATATAAAATAGTTGTAATAAAAACTAACATAAATACAATATAAAAATAATATCCACCCCAATACATCAAATCTAAAGTTCCCGAATGAAGTCCTGAAATTTTAATCTCAGCTAAGTATTCTTGATTGCTAATTCCTAAACCAAATAAATTATTATCAACAATATATTTAACGTACAAATACATATCATATCTATCAAAATCAGTAGAGATTACATTATCTGCTGAACTAAATAGTTTTAGAATCATAAGATGTAAATTTCTTATTAGGCAGTTGTAATGAACTATTATTAGTGGTAATACTAAAGTAACTAATGAAAATATTATAAAAACTATTTTTTTTATTCTTTCATTCATTTTATTTATCAAAGCAATAAAAAATATAAATATTACTGATAATATAATAGCTCTGGCTTCTAATAAATAAGATATAAACAATGTAATAAATAAATTGAATATTATAATATAGTTGAATCTAGATTTTACCTCAGATAAAAATATTGAAAAAATTAATACAAAAAAAGAAAATGAAGAAATTTCATTATGATTAAATAAATATAATTTATTACTGAAATTTAAATATGCAGCATAAATCGCATAAAATAATATAAATACATTAAATATAACTAATAACTTATTATAATTTATTTTTTCATCAAAATCTGTATTTGAATTAAAAAGTAACATTAAAAATGGATAAATTAAAAAAGCAACAGAAAATAAAGTAAAATCACTATGATAAAAATTAACAAACAATATACTAAAAACCAATAAAATACAATTAAATATAAAAATTTTATTTTTATAATTTATTTTTGAAAAATAAAAATATATACCTATAAAAATAATATAAACCATATATCTGAGAAGTCTATCTGAAAATTCATTTACCAAAAATCTCAATTCTGAAAGCCATAAAAAATTAAAAGCCAAAATTGAAAATATAATGTAAAATCTGATTTTATTGTTATCTATATTATTTAACATTTTTAAACCTATAAACTACAAAAAATGTCAAAATACTATAAGTTAAATATGAAATCATAAAAGCGTACACAGTACCTTTCATACCATAAAAATTTATACAAAATAAAAAAGCTACTACAGAAATAATCCCTGATGCTATATTTGGTAATAAAAGTAATTTAGTTCTATTATAAGCAAATATCTCTGATGTTGTAGACATGGATAAGGAAAACAATGAAAAAACAAAAAACATAGGAGCTAGCATCCAAGCGCCACTTAAATATTTAGCATCTGATAAAATTATAATTAAATATTCAGAAACCAATTCCACAAATAAGGTACCTAAAATAACTATTAGAAAACCTACTAAAACTACTTTTTTATTAAATTCTCGAATATAGCCTTTTTGTTCTTTTTCTTTTTTATATAAAATAGGCATAAAATACATTCCAAAAAATGCTTGTAAAGCTCCTGGTATTATAACAATTAAAGAATTCATTACAGCAAAAAGTGCTACATCATTTAAAGTTAAATAGTACTCAATTATCCATCGGTTAGACATATCTCTCATCCAACCAAAAATGCCCCAAATTGCCAATGGAGTTGCAAATATGTAAATCATTTTTGACCAATATAGAAATTGAATTTTATTTAGAATATTAAAACTTAAATTATTTGGTTTTGAATATAAAATACTTAAAATATTTGCTATGATAAAAATAGCAAATACCTCATTAATGGAATTAGTAAAAATAAATAACAATACTAATTTAATTGAGAATTCTAAAAAAACAGAAAAAAAGTATTTTTTTCTGTTCCTTAAAGAGTTTAAAAACATATAATTATTAATTTTAAATACCTCTGTTAGTATATAAAAAGTGATTAAAATATATCCTATTTTGTCAATATTAATTAAATCCAAATAAAATAATATTAAAGACAATAATAAATAAATCACAAAAAAACAAATATCCAAAATAAAAATTGTTTTGTAAATATTTACAGCTTTTCGTTCAGATACCACTGAACTATATTTAGTCAAAGCTTGTTGTATTGCAGTAAATGGAAATGTAAAAATAATAGCACTAAAAGATAGAATCAATGCATACATACCAAAATCATTGCTATTTAATTTAGAAGTGAGTATTTTAAATACTAAAAGTCCTCCAGCCATTTGAATAGCTTGAGTTAAAAGAGTATAAAAAGATTCTCTCATTTAAATCGTTTATATATAAAACAAGGAATAAAAAATTTAATTAATGCTTTGTAAAATTTAATATCTAAAAAATTCTTAATTTTTAGATTTTTAACAAAAAAATGACTAAGAGCATAAATCTTATTACATTTTGCAAAACTTCCAAACCATCTAATATTCCACTTTCTTAAAGCTTCATCAAAAATTGCTTCATCTTTATATTTAAAAATTATTTCTTTTTCTGCTTTTTGCATTTTTGATATATTACTCGATAAACTCAATGTATTACCTATTCTATATAAAGCTAAATATTCATCAACATAACCTATTTGATTATCTTTTGCTATTTTTAACCACATCTGAAAATCTTCAATATATCCTTTATCATAGTTGTATTTCATAAATATATCTCTATTTATAAGTGTTGTTAAACTATTAATAAAAAAATTTCCACAAAGTAAACTATCAAATATATTTCCTTTTTCTCCCCCATCTTTAACCTTACTTACAATTTGATTTTCTACATTCATAAAATACATATTAGAATATACCATTGTATATTGAGGATTACTTTCAAGGTAATTAACTAAAATTTCAATTTTATTATCTGCAAAAGCATCATCAGAAGCCAACAGTGAAATATATTTTCCTTTAGCTAAATTTCTTAGTTTTTCTATAGTAAAAATCAATCCTTTATTTTCTTGTTGATGATATTCAAAATTATATTTTTTTAATAAATCTTGTATTTTTACATCTGAGCTATCTGTTGAACCATCGTTTATTACTATTAATTCTATATTTTTATAAGTTTGATTCATTACACTTTCAATTGCAAATTCAACAAAATTTTCATGATTATACAATGGTATTAAGACAGAAACTAAAGGATTATTCATTTTAAATTTTCTATACAAATAGTATGATTATCTTCCATCGTTTTTAAAAAAATTTCATTTAATTCGTCACTTTTAATCCAAGTTTTAGGAGAGATCACAATTTTATTTGGATTTTCATTTAACCATGATGAAAACCAACTAAATCCACTATTTGAAATTATGTTATGTTTACAAGATTTAAGTAAATCAAATTCTTCGTAATCATTTGTATTTTCTACATAATAAACTTTTATATACTCTGGTATTTTTATATTATCTTTTACCCAAGATAAATCATCAGAAAAAATTAACAACACAAAATTATCAACTTTTTCTTCAAAATATTTTATTGCATTTTCATAATAAGAAACTGAACAAACAATATGAAAATTTGTCGCATGTTTATTATTTACATAATCACCTCTTCTAATATGCATTGAAACACAATTATTATCATTTATGATATTTTTATATTTAAAAAATGATTTTGAAAAGTATTCTTCTTTTAATTTTATTTCTGAAATCAGAATATTTTTTATTGAATCAAAATATTCATATCCACTCCATTCTCCCTCCAAATAAATATCATCAGGTAATAATTTAAATCTTTCTAGAGTAATAAAACTTTCATTACAATAATTACTAAAACTGAATTTAAATTTTGTGTATTTACTAATTTTATTATTTATTTTTATAAAATACCTATTAGGTTTAAATCGATTTATTTCTTCAATAGTTGCTATGCTTGCATTAATATCATATTTATTTAATTGATACTCTCTAACAGTATCAGTTGTAGGAATATTTTCATACCAAGAAATATCAAGTTTTAACTCAGTATTATGCCTCAAAGCTAGTGCTTTCCCTATAGCAAATTTGTGTAACTGACTGGCTAATCCACCAACTATTTTAATTATAATCATTCAAAATCCCAACAATTTTCATAGTATCTTCCAAATTTTGAACACCACTTATAGGCAAACTCATCACTTCATTATGTATTTGCTCACTTATTGGATAATTCTCATTAGACCATTCTTTATATGCACTTTGTTTATGTGGTGGAATTGGATAATGAATAAGTGTTTGTATACCATTATCAAGTA
>JAQTXG010000011.1 GCA_028688895.1 Candidatus Altimarinota bacterium
GCTTCTGCTTCTTTTACTAGTCTATCTACTTCAGCATCATCCATACCTGTAGAACCTTGGATTGTTATGTGTTGTTCTTTACCTGTACCTTTGTCTTTTGCTTTTACTTTTAGTACTCAGTTTGCATCTATATCGAAGCTTACTTCTATTTGTGGAGTACCTCTTGGAGCTGGGTTAATACCATCTAAGATAAATCTACCTAGTGATTTGTTGTCAGCTGCCATGTCTCTTTCTCATTGTAATACATGTATTTCTACACTTGGTTGGTTGTCTACTGCAGTAGAGAATGTTTCAGTTTTATTTGCTGGAATAGTAGCATTTCTAAGAATCATAGGTGTTCTAATACCTCACATAGTTTCTATACCTAGAGTAAGTGGAGTAACATCTAGCAATAATACATCAGTAACATCTCAACCGATAATACCAGCTTGTATAGCTGCTCATAGAGCTACAGCTTCGTCAGGATTGATTCATGCATTTGGTTTTTTACCGAAAAATGTTTCTACTTTTTTCACTACAAGTGGGATTCTAGTAGACCCTCATACAAGTAATACTTGGTGTAATTCACTAGCAGATAATCATGCATCTTTTAATACTTTTTTACATGGTTCTATAGATTTTTCTACCAAGTCTCCGATTAATTCTTCAAATTTAGTTCTAGTAATAGTCATCATCAAGTTTTTTGGACCACTTGAATCAACAGTGATATATGGTAAGTTGATATCATATTCGCTAGTACTTGATAATTCTTTTTTAGCTTTTTCAGCTTCGTCTCTCACTCTTTGAAGTGCCATTGGGTCATTTCTCAAATCAATAGCTTGATCTTTTTTGAATTCATCTATTACATAGTCTAATATCTTTTTATCAAAATCATCTCAACCTAGGTGTGTGTCACCATTTGTAGCTAATACTTCAAATGTACCTTCTTCTGATAATTCTAATATAGATATATCAAATGTACCACCTCATAGATCGTAAACTGCTATTTTTTCGTTTTTACCTTTACCTGCACCATATGATAGAGCAGCTGCAGTAGGTTCATTTACTATTCTTTTTACTTCTAGTCATGCGATTTTACCAGCATTGATAGTAGCTTGTCTTTGGTCATCATTGAAGTATGCTGGTACAGTGATTACAGCTTCTGTAACTGTTTGTCCTAAGAATTTTTCTGCATCTTCTTTGATTTTCATAAGTACGTGTGCACCTATTTCTTCTGGTCTCACTTCTTTTCAGTCAAATTTGATAAGAGCTTCACCATTTTTTCATTTTACTACTTCAAATGGTACAGACGCGATTTCGTCTTTTACTTCGTCAAATTTTCTACCTATGAATCTCTTAGCTGAGAATATAGTACCAGCTGGATTTGTAATAGCTTGTCTTTTAGCAGGAGTACCTACTATGATATTTCAGTCTTTGTGGGCAACTATACTAGGAGTTGTTCTGTTTCATTCAGCGTTTGGTATTACTTTTGCTTCACCTCATTCCATGAAAGCAACACAAGAGTTAGTAGTTCATAAGTCTATTCATATAATTTTTCACATAGTTTTATTAGTTAATAGTTAATTGTCATTTTTATGACTTGAGAATATTTTATTATTTTTTTTTATCTTGTCAAAAGTTTTTTAGCACTTTTTTGTTTTAAGTGCTAAAATGTGATTTTTGTATAATAAAAAGGCCCGCATTGCGGGCCTTTAATTGTTTTAAGTATCAGATAAAATCAATTACTGATACTTGGAATTTTTACTTCATTTTATCTAGGAATTTAACTATTTTTTGTTTAGCTCCGTTGTACAGATTGGATTGAAGTATCATATTTTTCAGCTGTTTTTTTATTTGGGATAGCCCTATCTCAGCCTTTTGGAATAACGCAATTACTTCTTGTTTTAGTTTGCTGATTTCTTTTTTCAGGTTGTTTTTGCTTGCTGTTTTTTCTTGGAAATTTAAAACATCAAGAATATTTGCTTGTGCAGTAATCGGTGTCATAAATACCTCATAATTTGTTTTAGTTTTTTGAACTATTTTATTAATAGCTCATATTAATAATATTAAAATACTACTTATTGTCAAATTATTTGCTATATAAATTAAATATGTTATAATATATATAATATTAACTTAATATATATTTTATATGTCAGAAAATAATCAAATAAATAATTGAGATAATCAAATGGATGATTACCAAAATCAAGAAATGCTTAATAATGTATCAGATTATTATTCGGATTTAGTAGAAAAACTTTTAGAGGAAAGAAAGAAGTATCTTTAAAATTTATTTAGTTGTATAAAAATCATATTTTATTTTGTATGATTTTTTATTTTTTGACAAATTGTTATTATTGTGTAGATTATATACTATAAATTACTAATTAAAAATATGATTAAACAATACAAAATATTCCTGCATCCCGTAGACCCTAAAAATTAGGGAGTTTTGTTTGTATGTAATTTTGTATAAATAAAATGTATTTTTTAAGTAAAAGAAAGCTCTCTAATTTTTAGGGAGTTTTTTTGAATATTTTAATAATTAATAAAAATAATATGATAAAATTATCAAATTTTCCATTTAAAACTTTAAAAACTAGACCAAAAGTGAGTGATAATATATCTACTAGTATATTGTTACAGGCTTGATTTATTAGACAAACAATGGCATGAGTATATTCTTATACTACATTATGACAAAGAGTAATTGAGAATATTAAAAAAATTACTAGAGAAGAACTAAATAATTATGGTTGTTATGAAACTTATATGCCATGATTGTCTCCGAGAGAAATCTGGGATAAAACATGAAGATGGGATATAGAAGATTATTTTAAAGTAGATGCACATGGGGATAAACAATATAGGTTAAACCCAACACATGAAGAAATTGTTGTACCACTTATGCAAGATTTTATTGGTTCTTATAAAGATTCTGAAACTTGTGTATATCAAATAAAAGATAAATATAGAAACGAAAAAAGAGCAAAATCATGATTATTAAGATGAAGAGATTTTATAATGAAAGATGCTTATTCTTTTCATTTAACAAATGAAGGTTTTGAAGAGTATTATGAATGAATGAAAAAAATTTATATGAGTATTTTTGAAAGACTTTGACTTTGAAAAGATACATATATAACAGTTGCAGATGGTTGAGTTTTTACAGATAAATATTCTCATGAATTTCAAACAGTATTACCTATATGAGAAGATACTATTTATATAGATGATACTACTTGAGAATCTTTTAATCAAGAAGTTGCTCCTAGTAAAATATGAATAGAAAATATTTCTGATATTGAGATGTTTGAAAAACAAGATATAGAACATGATTCAAGTATTGTATGAGTGGAAGCTTTGGAAAAATTGTTAGGAGTTCCGGTTATAAAAACAACCAAAACTTTATTTTTTGTTGCAGATGATAATAGATTTGTAGTAGCTAGTTTGAGAGGTGATTATGAAGTAAATACTATTAAACTAAGGCAAATTGTATGATGTAATAGTTTATTAATGGCTAGTGAAGAAATGGTGAAAAAATATATTTGAACAAATATATGATTTGCATGAATAATAAATTTACCAGATAGTGTAGAATTGTATATTGATGATTCTGTTGAATGAATGACAAATTTTGAAACATGAACAAATAGAGATAATCATCATAGTATAAATGTAAATTTTTGAAGAGATTTAACTATTCCTGATAGATTTTATGATTTTAAAGATGCAAAAATTTGAGATAAAAATCCTAGTACTTGAATTATTTATAGAGTAGAAAAAGCTTCTGAAGTATGAAATATTTTTCCACTTGAAACAAAATATACAAAACCTTTTTGAATGAAATTTACTGATGAAAATAATACAGAACAAGACGTAATAATGTGATGTTATGGTATAGGTATTTCTAGACTTATGTGAGTTATAGCTGAGTATTATATGACTGAAAATGGTATAGCTTGGCCTGAAAGTGTTGCTCCAGCTGATTATTATATAATAGTTATATGAGAGGAAAACTTGGAAAAAGCAAATGAAATGGCTATAAAATTGGAACAAGAATGAAAATCTGTAATACTAGATGATAGGATGTCAAAAAAAATAGGTTTTGGACAAAAAGCAGGGGACTCAGAATTGTTTTGAATACCAAATAGAGTAGTAATTTCTCCAAAAACAGTTGAACAATGAGGTTATGAATTGACTATTAGAGGCAAAGAATCACAATTAATCAAATTTTAATATGATAAAAATAATCAGTTTTGTAGATTCATTTAAGCATTATGATGAACCTATAAAAGAGTTTCAAAAAAGACTTGGTAAGCAAGTAGAGTTTATGAAATTGAAACCATCAAAGAGAAAAGAAGTAAAAGAAATAATATATGAAGAATCAAAAGAATTATCTAGAATTTTGGAAAAAGAAAAATGATATAAAGTGTTATTGTATATAGATAGTAGACAGTTGTCTACAATGGATTTTTATGAACTTATAGAGCAAAAACAGATGCAATATTCCACTGTGATTTTTGTTATTTGATGAGCATATGGAGTGGATTTGGATGTAATAAAAAATAATATAGATCAAAAAATATCACTTTCTCCTATGACTTTTCCACATGCTCAAGCTATTATGATGCTTTATGAACAGTTGTATAGAGTTAGTTGTATAAAAAAGGGTGTTAATTATCATCATTAAAAAAACAAAAGATTAGTCTTTTGTTTTTTTGTTGTACTAATTTTTATAATTCAGGTAAAAATGCTGCAAATACATATAACAAGATTATAATAATTCATATTATTATTAAAATTATTTGCCACCATGTGAATTTTTTTTGCGCTAAGTTTTGTTCTTGACTTTGCCAAAATTTATTCATAGAATTTACTAGTGGTAGTAATGGCATAAAAGAAAAAATTGTTATCAATGAATATGGATCAGGTAATTTCCAGAGAATTGCAATGATGAAATAATATATACCGATAAGAGTTGGTGAAAATTTTGCAGATATATTTTTTTCTTTTAGGAATGTTTTTAGATATCATGCAAAACTTCATGCAAAAATAATGGAAAAAATAGTACGTAAAATAGGAGTGATTTTTAAATTTTGTTCTACTTTTAGAAATTTCCAGTTTTTATAAAACCAAACTAGTTCGTATATACCAAAAGTAATAATCGAAAGTAGTATAAATCTCCATATAGGAATTATTTTTGAATAATTTTCATTAGTTTTTTGTGTCATGTTTAGTTTGTTAGGATGTAAGATTTTTATGTAAATATTTTTTTATTTTGGAAATCAAATTTTGTTTTAATTAATAATTTGATATCTGAAATTTTCTCAAAATAGTAAATTTTTAACTTTGTATTCTCATTCATAATCATATGTTAAAAATTTTTCTAAATCTTCTTCTTTTGAATTAGCTTTTTCTCTTCAATCTTTTCAATCAAAGAAGTATTTATCATCTCAAAAATATGTATTATAATATTCTAATTGTAATTCTTTGTGTCTTTTAAGTGAATGTAAATCTTCTCAATCTATATCTAGTACTTTTTCTTATAATTCTTTTGTAAGTTTTGTGTATCATCTGTTTATAAAGAATTGTTCTAATACTTTTTCTAGTTCTTTGTTTTCATTAGTTACAAATTTATTTTTATCTTCATCGAAGTATTTATTATCTATTACATAATAATTTAATAATCATGAAAGTTCGAAATAGCAGTATGGATGAATTCAAATTGTTAATCTATATCATTCTTCGTCTTCTATACCTCAACCAATTTTATCAATTTTTAATCATTTATTATTTGTGTACTTTTTTAGTTCTGTAACAATTTCATATTCATAATTATCAAATTGTTTTATAAATCCGTCTAGATAATCTTTGTTTAAATATTTTAATAATTTATTAATTAATTTTCTTTTATCTAAAAACTCTAATAGATTTTTCTATTAGAGTTTTTCTTAATCTTCAATTAATACTTCTTCTCAAAACTCTTCTTTTATTTCATCAAGATGTTCACTTTGTTTTTCTTCACTTCAGTCTTTGTCATTTAGTCAGTCAAAAAAACTTATGAAATATCATTTTGTATGAGTTTTATTTTTAGGTATTCCTCTATTAATTCTTCAACCATGGTAGATGTAAATTATTCATTTTCACCGAAAACTACATGGTATATTGTATATGGTCATTCATATTGACTTTTGCAGTATTTTTCGAAATCTATGTCTCTATCTATTTTTATGTTTCATAATTCTTTTTTTCTATCTTGTACATGTTTATCATATGATTCCATGCCTTGTATACCAAGCTCGTATTTTATTGGTTCATCATATATGAAATCTGAAGTTAAAAAATATTCTCAATAGTCTATAAATCATTCTTTGTAATTATCTTTTAGATATTCTTTGTAATCTTCAAAAGGCATATGATTTACTCACACTAAATCAGTAGGAATATTCCGTATTTCTTCTGGAAGATTTTTGTATCATTTTTCTTCTAAGAATTGTTCTAGAGTATCTATTATAAATTTTTCTTGTTCACTTATTTCTATATCTCTGTATTTTTCAATGTGATAGTATGGTAAATTATAACTTATTTCTATATTAAACGGACTACATTTTATTGTATTCGATTTGTAATCAAAGCTAAATACATTTGTTCAGTATTTATGTTCAAATGTATAAAATCAATATTTAAAATCTTTAATAATTTTATTTTTTTTATTAAAATATATATCAAATTTGAATGTTAAATTTTCACAGAACTTTTTATCTTTCTCTATTTCATATTTCCATCATTTTAATAATTTAGAATCTATATTTTTTTTGTAGTATAAATCTAGTATATCTTTTGGGATATTATTAATATTTTTTTTAAAAATACTTATATTTTCATTTTTGTTCATATTTAGAAAGTTACTAATTTATATTATTTTGTAATCATAGTCTAGAATTAATATCAACAGGGAATCAATGAACTGCTCAGTCACTTGTTACTATAATTTTCATTTTATTAGTAAGTTCTCAGCTATTATGAGTTCAAAATAAATCTCACATATCTACAATATAACCTTTTGATTGTCATTTTATTAAGTCAAAATCTGCTCTTGGTATTTTATTCATTGCATCCATTTGTAGATTATAAACTTCATCTAGATTTGTTGAATTATAGTACGATTTATCTCTATCAAAATATCTTGTTCATTGAACATGTTCTTGGATTTTATTGGTATTTTTAAATTTATACTCTATTCAATTTGGAAGTCAAATACTTATTCTTTGTTGTTTAATTCATTGAGCATAAAATGAGTATTTATTTGATAAATCACTCATTAATAAATTTCAACTTATAACGTTTAATTTTTTTATACTATATCAGTTTTCAGACATTTCAACAGTAAACATAACTCTTTGAAGCCAAATAATTTTACTTAGTCATCATCATAATAATCATACTAATTTTAGTTTTCAAATTGGATCAATAAGTTCATATCATACATGTGTACTAGTGTAGCTTCAAAATTTTGCTCTTTCATAATCTCAGAGATTTTTTATAACTTCTGGTATTTTTTTTGCAGTTTCATATAAGTTATTAATTGTTTGGTATCAGCTTTTTAATATTTTATCAGTATTGTAAAATAAGTCGTATGCTCATTTGAAAAATCATTCTATTCATATTAAAAAATCATTAAAACTTGTATTAAATAAATCATTATATCATTGTAAAATTTCTTTTAGTCATTCTATAGTTCAATCTTTTACTCATTTTTTTATTTCATTTTCATTTGCATTTGGTTTTTCAATCATTTGTCTTCTTACTTCATCTTCGAAGTTTCTTAAAAACTTTCAATCATTTTTCAGTTTATATTCAAATAATGCTCATGCTAAGAATTCTAAATCAGCATTTACCTCTGCTTTATCAATTTTTGTGTATACATCCCAAATTATACATCAATTTGTACATTCTATGTTTCTTTTAATTTTATCATATGTTGAACTTAAATTTTGAAGTTTTAGATTTTTATTAACAAAGTCTAATCTAGTTCTGACTTTACTGTGTAATTGTTTAAAAACTTCTTGTTTATGATATGCGCTTATTACTTCTATTTTTTCTGTAGAATATGTATAACTATCATTCGCATTTATCTTGTAATCAACCCATATTTTAGCAGGGTAGTCTAAATCTGTTCATTTCCTATTGTATTGTGCATAACTAGTGTATGTGTATTCATTGTATTCCTTTGAGCTTTTTTTTCATCAGTTGTGATAGTATCTTGTAATATTTGGAGTAAGTATATATTGTTGTGATGTTAAGTCTGGTTTTCAGTTATTTAATTCTTCTAATATAATTGTTTTTTCAAAACGCAATTCAATCCTGTCAATTTGATTCAGTTACTATAAAATCTACTTCTAATTTATTTATTATTTACATAATCACTTTCAAATACATTTTCTAATAAAGTTATTTCTACTCAAAACATTTCAAATGTTTGTCTATCATTTGAATTTGTTATATTTTTCCATATTTTTTTTACTTTTTCTATTCATTTTTGACTTGTTTCTTTTGTATAAATTCTAGGATTATAAAAATATCCCATTTCAGTTAAAGTAGCTCAATCTTTTACAAAACTAGATATTTCCTTTTTTGTAAGTTTATCTAATTGTACATATACTTGTAGAGGTGAATTGATTAGTATTTCTTTTTCCTTATCTGTATAATTTTTTAATCATTGTACTTTTTTTAATGTATCTTTTTTTATTTTTAGATGTAATCATTTTCTATTTCATAGTTCTGATACTTTCATTTTTAATAATCACTTATTTAAAATTGGTAAAAGATAGTCTAAAGAAATATCTAATATTACATGTTTTTTATTATTATTTAACAACATATTTAATTCTTTTTCATTTATTGTTTGACCAATTATTGAATCTAAATTAATTGATTCTTTCCGAAAATATAATTTATCAATACAATAATTTGCCATTTCCTTATTTATAAATGGTGTAAATAAACTATACTTATCTAATATTTGAAAATGTTGATTTTCTTCGTGTTGAGAATTAAATTTTCAATAATATTCTTCTTTTATTTCCATATTTATTTTTTAGTTATAAATTTAATTTCCAAACTATTTCTTTTTTGTCATCAAGAATATAAATATTTGAGTGAATCAATTGTTACATGTACATCATATCCTGCATTATTTATAATACTTTCTGAAGAGGAAATTGTTCTATAATTTATTCATTCTAATCAATTAGGTGATATATATGTATTAATTCAAGGTGTAGTTGGTTTTTCTAATTTCCAATTTAATTTTTCAAGTCTTGCAATTAAGGCATTACCTGCATTTGCATATCATTCTATTAATATTGCTCATCAATTAATAGTGCTTGGTATATTTCAAAGTTCTGCTTGTCTAGATAATCTTCTTATATCATCAATATTATTTACATTAGAATATCAATCTATAAGTTTTTTGGTATTGGCTGTATTCTTTAGTTATGTTATCTTCTACAGACGATAATGATTGTAGTTTTGGATAAAAATTACCATATGTTCATGCTAATAATATTAAATCATTTGTATTTGATGATTCTATTTTTGCTAATTGAAAATTACTATTTATTAATTTTCATTCCTCACTATTTACTTTATCTAGATTTAATTAGAAATTCTTTATCTGTTTTAAATTAACTCTCAATAAAAATATCAAATATCTAAATCTCACATATTTAAACAATGTAGATTATCTCACTTTGGGTATTTTGGATTATTAATTCAATCTCTATGTCATAAAAACATATAGTTAACTTTTAAATCAGATAATAAATTGTTAAAAGTTTCCATTGTTATTGATTCATAAATATGTGCTCATGCAAACCAAGTAGGGTCATATTTAGTAGTTTTACTAAAAAAGTTTATAGATTTATTTAAACCTTTTTTATAATCATTTTGTAGTACTTTTAAAGATTTTTCTCAAACTCAATCATAAAAGTCTAAATATTTAAATTCATTTCTATTTATTACATTGATTGGAATTCATCAGTGTATAAAAAATCATTTATTATCTTTATAATATAATTTTCATAAATCAATTAAATCTCTTCATAGTTTTAATAATCTATCATCTGTACTTAATTTTTCAAAGTATTCATCTATAAATTCTTCATATCAATCCATGAATAATACTCTATCATTTCAAGGTACATAATCAAATAAGGTTGTTTTATATGCTTTATTTAAATAAAACCATGTTTTAAAAATATTTTTATCTTTGTATATTATTCAATTGGTTAAAAAAATCTCATGATTTCACCATAAAATCTCGACTTTATTAATATTTTCCTTTTTTAATTCAATAATAAAATCTAGAGTTTTTATAGAATCTTTATTTTTATCTATATAATCTCATAAAAAAATTACTTTATCAGAAATAGAGAAATATTTATCTAATATTTCTCTTAATCTATCATATTGTCAGTGTATATCTCAAAGTACTAAATATTTCATATTTTTTTTTAATCCTTAATGGCAGTTACTTTTTTCCGTTCTAATTCTCTTAATACTTCATTGTATGTATCTTCAGTAACTTTTGATCTTTTATAATTTTTTGTAATAATATCTTTTAATTGGTCTATTTCTGATATTTTTAATTTTCTATAGTCTATTTGACTTACAATATTATGGAACAATTCTGTATTATTTCACCAATAATCTTCTCAAAAATACTTTGGATCTCATGGTAATATTTCCAATGAAAATATCTCATTATATAAAAAATCTATCATATCAATCAATTCTTGTCATTCTAAATCCCGATATATATATTTTTCTATTTCTTCAGAGTCTTTTTCGTAAGATTCATATATTTTATAATATTTTCATATTTTTTTATTAAAATATCTTTTTGTAAATTTATAATTGTTTCATTCATTTAAAAATTCATATTTTATTTTAAAGTATCTTTTCCAATAATCATCTGTGCTGTTTAATAAAAAATATTCTTTATCTATTTTATTATTAAATGATAATACTCATATAAATCAATCTATTATATGGTAAATTATTTTATTTTTAGGAAATTTTAATTTAATTTTATTCATAATTTGTTATTTTATTAGATATATCTATTCAAAACTTTTTATAAAATGTATCTGTTAGTCTTTGTTTTCATCCTATATCATTAAAATTTGGTTTATAATGTCAACTACCATTATTTAAATACTCTACTCATGTTTTTCAAGATGATAATTTAAATATTCAAGCATATTCTACATTTTGTCATCTTGCTAACCAACTATGTTCTTTTCAAATTTTTAATTCATATGTATCTCCATTTTTTAATAAGACATAATCATATTCTGAGGCTATAGAACCTGATTTTCAATCAGGAGTTCTGAATTTTCAATCATTGAAAATCAAAGGAGTTTGACTTCAACTTAATTGTTCTTTAAGTAACATATTATATTTTCCACCAACCTCAAAATTAATTATATAGTTATCAGGTTTTTCTAAATATTCTTTTAATATTGTATCATCCATCAAAGACATTCTTTTTAAGAATCTTCTTTGTTTTTCCAAATCAAAACTATTTACTATTTTTACACTTAAATCATCAAATTTTGCTACATATGATGCTCAAAGTTTTGCAATTTTTGTATTTAATAAATTATTGATTAATCATAAAACTACATTATCTAATTTATTTATTATTTCTTGTACTTTTCATAATTTCAATATTTTTCCAGCTGGATCAGCTACCATTAATCAAAGTGATGATGAAGTATATGATATTCAATAACTATACTCATATCATCAAAGATGTTCTAATCTATTATTAATATTTTTTATTCAATTTTTTAGGTCTTGAGTAATTCAAACTATACTATCAATTGGGTTTGATATTATTCACCATACTTTTCAAAGTCAACTTTTTACGTCATTAAAAGTTAAATTGCTTAAACCATTAGCTAAGTCGATGTATTGCATTAAATAATCTCTTGTAGATCTTATAATTCAGTGTTTTATTCATCTAGCTATTTCTTTTTCTATATTTTGTTTTTCTGTTTGAGTTAGTGGTCTGCCAAGAATAAGTTCTTGCTCAGAAATAGTATTATTTTTTTGTCTATTTATTTCAGAATTATATTCATTTCTGAAATTTATATCACTAATTAACATGTATTCAAACATAGCTCATGCATAGAATTGTAAGTCTGCATCTATTTCTGCTTTTAATACTTGATTTTCAATTATAGTACATCATTTTGGACATGATTTAATATATTCAAAATATGCTTTTAAACTAGTTTCAAGATTTGGAAAATTTCATGCTTTATTAATTCTATCCAATCTTGTTCTAACGCTTTCATGCAATTTTTTAAACATTTCTTGCTGATGGAACTTGCTTATTACTTCGATTTTTTCTGTAGTATATGTATAGTCATTATATGGATTTATCTTGTAATCAACCCATATTTTAGCAGGGTAGTCTAAATCTGTTCATTTCCTATTGTATTGTGCATAACTAGTGTATGTGTATTCATTGTATTCCTTTGAGCTTTTTTTTCATCAGTTGTGATAGTATCTTGTAATATTTGGAGTATTTATATATTTTTGCGATGTTAAGTCTGGTTTTCAGTTATTATTTATATTTACATTTATTGGAGTAGTTGATACAAGTTGTACTTGACTTACTATTAATTTGAAGCTTTGGGTTATTTCATTTTGTATATCGTCTATACTTTTTCTAATATCTTTTACTGATTCTACTTTTGATCAGTATGAGTTTAATCTTCATTTTATGGTTTCAAATCTAGCTTCAGCATTGGATGCTGCAAGGTATTTTGCATATATTGTTTCGTACTGATTTTTTGGTATTAGATAATAATCTTGTTTCATATCATTCATTTCAGTATATTTAACTAAATTTGTAGTAGCTACTGAATCTAGATAATTTTTAGTAGATTCTATAGGTTTTAATTTATTTAATTCTTCTAATATAATTGTTTTTTCAGAATATTTTTTGTAATAATTTATAATATCTAATGCATGTTGGCTATTTTTCAAAGTGAGACTTCATAAGCTTACTCAATTGTACTTTGTAGTTATAGTTGCAGGAAAACTTAAATTGCTTCAATATGTTATTTTTACTGTGCTATTTTTTCAAAGTATATTTGTAATTATTACATCTCAAGTACTTATTCTTCATTTTGTTGTAGTATCTAGTGTATAATTATTACTGTATGGGAATGAATATTGACTAAATCTATCATTTACCGTATTTATTGCCGTATTTACTCAATGTCTATTTATTATATATCAAACATTGAGATTTATATTTTCTAATATTCATAAAGCATTTATAGGATTAAATATTGAATCATATTCATTTATTACTCATGTATGATTACTTATAAAATTCATATAATTATTATAATCATCTAGCTTTTGTTTATATTCTTGTTCTAATTGTGTATATTGGATTCTCCAATTTTCTTTTGTTTGTGGTAAAATACTTTGAGTATTTACTAATAATTTTATAGCAGTGCTTATTTCTGAATTTTCTGGTATATCTAAATACAATTCATTTAGTGGAATTATATTGCTTGTAGCATTTGTATCTGATAATAAATTGTTAACAATAGTTTGTTTTTCTTGTTCAGTGATTTCTGGATTTAATAAATTTCTAGTATATTCATCTACACTATTGTAATACAATGTTTGATTTTTTTGAGCATTTTCCAAATCAATTTTTAATTTATTGATTTGATTTTCTAGATTTACAATTGTATCATAATTGTAAAAATTGTAGTATCAATTTAGATATGGATTATATGAAAATCATCATTGTGTTAGAAATTGATCATATATTGTGTTTTTTGTATCTGTTCCTATTCATTCATTTAATTCTATATTGTTTCATGTACTGACACTTCAACTTGAAATATTTCAGCTTTCTGTATTTGTACCATTTTCGTTGTTTGTTGTTCAATCTACATTTTCACTTCATACACTCCCTCAACTCTCACCACTACTTCAACTATCATTTGTTGTAGCTCCATTATCCGTTGTAGTTCCAGTATTGTCTGTTGTTGTTGTATTTCAAGCATTATTTGTTGTTCATCATACTTCTGATATAGTTCACTCTGTTGTAATCGTAGAGATAATCTTGTCGTTTCTGTATATATTTGTTCATACTACTTTTAGAGTATTTACTTTTCATAAAGTATTATCTGAAAACCTCTCTCTTATGTGCATTATATATCATTCGTGTAGATATAAATCATCATCAGGATAGGCATCAAACTTACTTGTGAAATCAATATTATCTGAAAATTCTACATATGATCATTCTGTAATTCCATCCAATCTCACTACTACTACTCATGATTCTAATCTAAAATCAGTAAGTACAAAGTTTGAATCTCTTTTTATACTTCTCTCTACTAAAAACATATTTTCATAATCACCATATTTGATTCATTCTGAGTATCATGTATCTAGCATTATTTGCTTCAATTTTTCTTGTACTCAATTATGAATATCTTTTCTGTTTATTACTCAATCGCTATTTGTATCTGTTAAAGTATATGATTGATCTAATCCAGCGATTACTTGTGTGATAGATTTGTTTACAAAATCTGTTAATTGTTTTGCATCATTTGATATATTTAAATCTAAACTTCTGTTGTTGTGATACCAAAAATCTCATAGATACTCCCAGATATTTCAGTACCATTCTCAGTATACTATTTTTTCCACTAGAGTGGTAGTGTCATTGATTAAAGAATAATTTAGGTCTTTTATTTTTCCTGCTGTTGAAAGTTTTCAGTATGGTGATAATGTATCATCGTTTATGGATGCTGCGTCTGTGTTTACAGTAATATTCAGTATCACATCGTTTAGATTCATTTCTGTGTAATTGAATCAGTTTTGTTGTAATGCTGTTTCTAGGGCAGTTTTTGGAATAGTAACTTTTCCTGTTTCATCTGTGTAACCACTTAGTAAATAATCTCATTTTATATTATGTATATCTACATTTCAATAGATTATTCATGTATCTATCACTAAATCATTGACTATTTCTTGTGGGGTAGCAGTATTTACTGAATTGCTAATCAGTCAGGCTAATGCTATTTTTTTTATAAAAGATTTTCATTTCGAGACTTTGGTTTTTTTGTTTTTGTCTCTTGTGGATTCTTGTAGTCATAATTTTTTCATACTAGGATAATAAGGATATAAATTAATTGTGCATACAAGTTATATACATTGTTTAAAAGACAAAAACTGAAAAAGTGAAGAAATATTTTTTTACATTAAAAGAGCCAAACAAATTAAGTAAATTTTTACTTAATTTGTTTGGCTCTTTTTTACATATATTATTTGGAAAATATTTGCTTTGGATTTCATTTTTGTACAGTTAGAATATAACTGTTATTTATTTATAGTAAGTATTTTAAAATAATCAATGTTTTTTATAATTTATTTGTGAATAAAATGTGAAAATGTCAAATTTTATGGCTTTGTTTCTATTAATGTGTATAATATAAAAAGTATTTTTTAAAATGTCTCTTGTGGCTTTTTTTTCTTATAAACTTCACATCACAAAAAAAATATATATAATCATATTAACTTAATTAATTATAGTAATATTTTATGCTTACAGATATAATCATTTATGTAGTTTTGGCAATGATTTCTTTTTTTCCTATCGTTGTTTGGGCATATATATTTTCTTATATAGATGACAATCCTATAAATAAAAAGAGGTTTTTTGTATGAATATTGTGATGAGCTTTATCTGTAATTCCGATATTGTATTTTGATAGGATTTTGGAAATAGTTGATTTGAAGTATTTAAATATATTTTATTATATATCTCAAATAAAATCTGTTTTTAGTACATTTGAATTTGGATTGTCTTTGAGTTTGTTTTTAATCTTTTTGGTGGTATTTTCTTTTATATTTTGATGATTTATAAATAAATTTAGAGAAATATTTAGAGAAATATTTAGAATCTATTTAAAGAATATATTAGTATTTCTAGTTTTTATAATTATTTTGTCTATAATTGTTTTTGTATCCAATTTTTTATTTAAATTTATAAATCTACCGATTTCAAATTCAATTTCATTTTGAAATATTGTTTTTGACTCATTTAAATTGATTGTTTTTTATTATTTATTGGTTGCATTCATAGAAGAATCAAGTAAGCATTTCAATTTTTTACAATCTAGTGTTTTGCAAATAAAAACTGTAAAAGATGGAGTATTGTATGCAATATTTGTAGCTTTGTGATTTAGTTTGATTGAAAATATTTTGTATTTGTATAATTATTATATCACTTTTTGAGTTACTAGTGAATTGATTCAAATTTACTTTATGAGATCTTTGTTTTCTGTAATAGTTCATGTACTTTCAAGTAGTGTAATAGCTTATTATTTTTCTCGTGCATTACTATTGTATAGGGAAAAAGATTTGAGTTTAGCTTATTTAAAGATATTTTCATATTGATTGTTTGTAAGTATATTGTTACATTTGTTTTTTGATGTTTCACTTACTTTGTGATTTACATCTATAATGTTTTTGTATTTTATATGAGGTTACTTGTATGTAAGTAGTATATTTTATAGAGAATAAGATTGATATGATTTAAATTTCTACTCTAAAAATACGCAAAGTATGGTTTAAAAAAGTTTAATAATATTTAAATTATTAAACTTTTTATTATATTCTTTATAAATTATTTTATTTCTAACTAAAAAATTTAACATCTTCTATTTCGCCTAACCAAACTTGGCAAGTGTATTTGATATCTGGGGTAAAATCAGCTGATACCATCCATTCTAGATATCATCTATCTCTTTTAGCTACTTCTTCAAATGTTTTTCATCTGTATTTTCATAGTCTCATAGTTTCTATCAGTATAAATTCTTTTTTTGTCATTTCTATCATTTTTTCAAGTACTTCTTCATCGTTTATATTTAGTTTTTCTTTAATTATTTTGAACAATTCATGAAACACTTTTTCTAGTACTACTACATCTCAAAATGCATCGTGAGCAGTTGTATTTTCTGCATTTCAATCTGAGTCATTTATTTCATACAATTCAAAAAAGTATCTCAAGTATTGTAGATTTACATATTCTGGAGATTTGTCATTTTTGTTTATAAGTACTCATTCTGACCATAAAATTTTTGCAACTTTTAGAGTGTCTATTAGTTTGTCTCAATAAGATATATTTGAATTGTTAAATACATCCAAGTCAAAATCTAGATTGTGGGCTACACATATACTATTAGTAAAAATATTTCATAGTCTAGTTCTAGTTTCATCGTCTAAATATTTTCAATCTGATTTTTCTAATAACAATTTTTTATATATTCCATGTACTGCTATGGCTCATATCTCTATTTCTGTATCTGTATTGAAAAACATATTTTCATCAGTTTTAACTCAATTTTCATATTTTCTAAAAGCTAATTGTATCATATCTCAATTTGAAACAGTGTTTCAATTGTCATCTTTTAGGATTCCTGTAGTTTCTGTATCAAAAAATATTATAGGTGTTTTTGTAATCATGGTTTTGTTATTATTAAGTATTATTGTATTACTATAACTATTTTTTACTAAAAATTAAATTTTTATAAAAAATTTGTAAAATTATTATTTTTTATATAATATTGACAATATATATAATTATTTTGTAATTTAAAAAATACTTATGAATTCTATCAGAAAAGATTTTTGAATATTAGAATGAGAAACGTTGTTATGAAGTCATAATTGGGATGCGGATAAAAAGTTAAAACTTTCACAAACTGTAAATTTTCATTGATTTTTGGATAATTATTCTAGTGTAGATATTTTAAAATTTTTATGTTGAGAATTATTTTTAAATAGGATTTTGGATTTTAAAAGTGAATTA
Source organism: Candidatus Altimarinota bacterium (assembly GCA_028688895.1). Lineage (GTDB taxonomy): Bacteria > Patescibacteriota > Gracilibacteria > BD1-5 > UBA6164 > UBA6164. The sequence goes on from JAQTXG010000011.1 coordinate 17,909, forward strand.
TCAAAAAATTGAATAGAATGATTAGCTTTGGATATAGATGAAACTTTGTCAGCTACTTCTACTTATTGGTTCGAAAAATTGCTATCAATATTTTGAAATCCAGAAAATTTAACTGCTGAGCAAATGGCTTCTAAATATCATCTTTGTCAAAATGTACCATATTGGAAATGAAATACTGAAATTTTTGATTTGATGTATAAATTTAGAGAGGATAATGATTTTCAAACAAATATACCAATTATAGAATGAACAAACTTACATTATTCAAAAATACATAGTGAAATAATTTCTATTTTGAGTTATATTACAGTTAGACCAGATGTCGTTGTTGATGGTACTTCTAGGTGGTTGGATAGTCATGATTTTCCTAAAGCTGAACTTATTCATATACCTTATGAATTGGAATATTTGTTTTGAAATTTGTGGAAAGCTTGTGTACTAGATGTTTTGTATCCAAATATTGTATGAATAGTAGATGATAATCCTAGTTTGATAAAAATGTTGCCACAAAGATATAAGTGAGAAATATTTTTATTTAACAAAAAAGAATTATGTGATTATAGTCATATAAATATACATATATCAGAAAATATTGAACAAGTGATTAGAAATATAGAAAAGGTATTTTTATAAAAAATTTGTAAAATGATTAGTTTTTTATATACTTGTTTTACTTGATAAATATCAAGAGTGAGTAAAAGGGAATAGGCCCGTTTGTATTACTCCAGCAACCTGTCATATAGATAAGGTGCTAAATCCTACCCATTTATGGGAGAGATATATTTTTAAATAATCATTACTTTTGTTGTCTTTTTCTAGCTAAGATTGGAAGAGAATTCAAGAGAGCTATTAAAAAAATATACTTTCCCATTATGGGAAAGTATATTTTTTTAATTTTTTTATTATGAAATATTTAATTACTTCTGAATCGGTTTCAGAATGACATCCTGATAAAATGTGTGACCAAATAAGTGATGCTATACTAGATGCATGTTTAGCAGAAGATCCAGATTCTAGAGTAGCTTGTGAATGTTTGGTGACTACTGGTACTGTAATAGTAAGTGGAGAAATAACTACAAATGCTTGGGTCAATTTTCAAGATATAGCTAGAAAAGTAGTAAAAGAAATAGGATATGATAGTTTGGAAGCTTGATTTAGTGCTGATGATGTTTCTGTTCAAATACTTATTAATTCTCAGTCACCAGATATAGCTCAGTGAGTAGATACAGGTTGAGCTGGTGATCAGTGAATAATGTTTGGTTATGCTACAAATGAATCAGATAATTTTTTACCACTTTCTATTAGTTTGGCACACAAATTGATAAAAAAGGCTGAAGAAGTGAGAAAAAATAAAGTTTTGGATTATTTGTTACCTGATGCTAAAGCACAAGTAACTATAGAGTTTGAAAATCATAAACCAAAGAGAGTTGATACAGTTGTTTTGTCAAATCAGCATAAAGAAAGCGTTAGTTTAGCAGATTTGCAAAATGGTATTTTGGAAGAAATAATAAAACCTGTTTTGTGAGATTTGCTTGATGAAAATACAAAATTGCACATAAATCCAACTGGTAGATTTGTAATAGGTGGACCTAAATGAGATTGTGGACTTACTGGTAGAAAAATCATTGTAGACACTTATGGTGGACTTGGTAGACATGGATGATGAGCATTTTCAGGTAAAGATCCTTCAAAAGTAGATAGAAGTGGAGCATATATTGCTAGATACATAGCTAAAAATATAGTAGCTTCAGGGGTATGTGATAAGTGTGAAGTGCAATTAGGTTATGCTATATGAGTAGCTAAACCAGTAAGTGTTTATGTAAATACTTTTGATACTCACAAGGTAAGTATAGAGTCTATAATAGAAACTATAGAAAATAATTTTGATTTAACTCCAGCAGGAATAATTAAAACTCTTGATTTAAAAAAGCCTATTTATAGAAAAACGGCTACAGGATGACACTTTGGTAGAACGGATGTAAGCTGGGAAAATACTGATAAAAAAGAAGTGTTTGAAAAATTGATGTAATAAAAGAATCATATAAAAAACAGAAAAAACATTTAAATTTTTAACGAAATAAGTAATTTAAAATCAAAATTTTTAAAACTGGTTTGCTTGCTAGTTTTTTAAAAATTTTAGATTTTTATTACGAAATGTAGTGTTAAAAAAATTTAACGTTTTTGAGTTTTTTATATGATTTTTTTTATTCTAAAATTTGTATTTTATTCTGTTTTTTTATATTTTTTTCCCACATTTATTACAATATATAGAATTGTATGGATTTGATTTATTGCATCATTGGCAGGTTTTCTTTTTTGTATTAAAATCTATTATTTTTGTAGAATCTAGAAATATTAAAACTGTTATAGAAGACAATATAGTGACTAAAACTGGTCATAAAAACATCAGTAAACTAGCTATAAATTTTCATAAAAGGCTAGATGGTACTAAGTCTCAATATCATGTAGTAGTCATGGTAACTATGGCCCACCAAAAAGTTTTTGGTATGGAATTGAATGTCTCTTTGTCTCACCATAATTGTTCTGAAAAATACACTCAGCTTGAGAATAAAGTAAGTACTATAATTATTACAAATATAGCTGATAAATATTCTGTTTTGTGTTCAAATATTCATCTGAATAATTTTTTAGCAATTGGAATTCTTTCTATTAATTCATATATTCTAAATATCCTAAATATTCTAAATATTGCAAAAAATCAATATGATCATATTCAATAAAGTATGATTAATATAAAAAATGGTAAAAATGATAATAAATCCATGATATTTATAAATCTAAATGGAAATTTTTTCTTTTCGTCTGAGTTTATATATCTATAAATGTATTCTATGAGAAATACACTTGATATAACTAAATCAATAATAAATATTATAAATTTTTGTTTGTTTGTTAAATTTGGTATAGTGTCTATTCATACTAAAATAACAGATAATAAAATAAAAAACATAATTACATAATTTGCAATTAGTCACAATTTTGTATCTGTTTCTTCAAATAAAGTATTTTTGTCTTCATCTGAAACTTTGTAGTATATTTTTCTATTACTCATTTTTATATTGAAAAATTAATTTTGTAATTTTATTCTATCATATTTATTATTGAATACAAAAAAACTAATCTTTATGATTAGTTTTTAATAGGGTATAGATATTTTTCTCAATAAATTTTCCATTTTGAATCATGCTCTTGTAACAATTTCATAACTCATTTAAAGTGTAATAATCAGTATGTTATATATATCTTGTCGTGTTCTGAATTGATTATAGCTTCTGCTAATACTTGATTTCTTTCTCAAAGTATTACATCAAATAAATCTTTGTTTGCAAAATTGTCAGTCAAGAAACTTTGAGTGTTTTCACTTCAAATTATAAAGTTTAATATTGCTTGGTTTATGTAAACTAATAATTTTAGTTGTCTGTCGTTTAATCAAACTAGTGCGTCCATAATTGTCTTGTTTGCATCTATTGGAAGATTTGATTTATATTCTTTTTCTCATTCTGGTTTCTGACTCATTTTTTCATCGTACAATGATACTATTTCATCCATATTTAAATCTACATTGAAATCTAAATCGTTTTCGAGTCCCATAAATTTGCTATTGTCTTGATTTGTTACTCCATACAATTTAGAAAAGTTTTTGTATAAATCATCATCAAATTGTATACCTATAGCTTTATTAAATTTTTCTGAATTTTCTTTTGTACCAGGTTTTACTCATTCAAAAAAATAAACTCATCATTCTTTTTTAAAATTTGTTAGATTTGTGACTATTTGATTGTAAAAATTGGGTGTTCATATATGACTCATAGCTTGAAATTTAACTGTTTTTGTACCGTCTGTAATAGTATATTCAGGCATTGGAGCTGGTATTATCTCATTAAATAGGTAAGCCAATCATCATATAATAGTAGTTATAACAATTAATAATACGCTTACTCTATTTAAAAAATATTGTGTGAAGTCTCAGAAATACATAATTGGCTTTTTTCTTATTTTTATCCAAATGAAGTGAAAAAAATAAAAAATCAATGTGTATATTACAAGTGAAATGATAAATTCTATTATTCAGAATATGCCAGATAAATAGAACATAGCAATAGCATATAATGATAAAGTAATTGTGGTAAATGTATTTTTTGTGTTCATTATTTAATTTTTTTGTTAAATTTTAAATGTTAAGGAAACACTGAAAAACGCACTTTTAGAAAAAAAACTCTATTTTTATTCTTACGATGGACTTTTTCAGTATTTCCTTAATTGTTATTAGTTTATTTATTTTTTTGATTTTATGAAAATATTTTTTATAATCGTTTTAGTTATTTAATATTAATCACTATTTTATGAAATATTTTTTGTCATTTGTAACTGCATTTTTAGTAATTTTTTCATTTTTTTGAGATACTACTTTTGCTGCTAGAAATTCTCTTTTTAATAATACTACGAATCAAATACCTTATTGTAATGATGGAGAATGTTGACTTGAAGAGTGAGTTTATTCTATTGAGAATATAAATGCTATAGAAACTCAAAGATCAGCGTCTCAATATATACAAGATGTAGTAAGATATATATTGTACTTTTTGGCTTTGATTGCCACTTTGATAATTATTTATTCGTGATTCAATTTGCTTACATCAGTCTGAGATGAAGAGAAAGCAAAAAAATCTAAACAAATCATTGTTTATGCAATAGTTTGATTGATTTTGATATATCTAGCTGGACCTCTAGTTGATTTTGTAGTTTGAATACTTAATGCATAGTTGTAATATTTTACCACTTATATATGAAATATTTTTTATTGATATTATCTTCATTTATTTTAATTTTTTCTTTTTCAACTATTAATTATTCTTCAGCTAATACTGTTTTTGATAATTCTACTAATCAACCACCATATTGTAAGCCAGGTGATGTTTGTTGAATACCTTGATGAGTAAAACAGGTTAAAGATGTTAAAGTAATTGTAACAGATAGACCTGCTTCACAATATATACAAGATGTTGCTATTTATTTACTTAGATTCTTGGCATTGACTGCTACTCTTATAATAATATATGCTTGATTTGTAATGTTGACTTCATTGTGAAATGAAGAAAAAGTTACAAAATCAAAAAAAATGATTATTTATGCAGTTATATGATTGGTGATTATTTATTGAGCATGACCATTTTCTGATTTTGTTTTTTGAGTTCTTAATGCCTAATAATGTTATAAGTCTGATTTTTTTATTAAAATCAGGCTTATTTTTTTGTTTATAAATTTTTTTTATGGTATTATATTATTATATATATTTTTTAAACAATAATTTATGGAAGATATCAAAGTTTTGAATAATAAATCTAGAGCTCCTTATTTTTCTAGTTTGTTATTATTGGCTGTAGTATTAGTATGAACTGTGGCTTCTTATATTTATGATAATATTTTGATTAATATTAATAAATGATTACAAAAAGAAATCACTCAAATAGAGTCAAATATCACTGAAGTACAAAATGATAAAAATATTCAAATTTATTCATTATTACAATTAAATAAAAATGTAATAGAAAAATATGAATCTATGAATAAAATAACAGATTTTATAAATCATTTAAATACTGTTAAAACAAAATATAATTTGCAATTTAATGGGTTTAATTTAACTGATTGAAAAATAACTACTGATGTATCAGTTATATCTGATGATAGTTGAATAGCATTTCAAAAAGCTAGAGATTTTATCAATAAATATAGACAAGATACAACAGCATTATTTGGTCTATGATTTATCAATAGTTTTGAATGAATGGATGAAATAAAGTTCAATGTAGATTTAAAAATTAAATAATTTTAATAATAATTAAAAAAATATGTCAATTTACAATAATAATAATAAATTTGTTTCTTATTTAATAATTTTGGCTTCATTGTTTATATTGGTTTTGTTTACAAAAGACAAAGTACAATCAATAAATGAAAATCTAGATTTAAAAGAAACATATACTAATACTTTAAAAGAAAGTAAAACAAAGCTAACAGAATTGAATAATCTAAAAAATAGTTTGGCTAGTTCTCAAGAAAATTTGGATAAATATAATGTAGTGATAAACGAAGATGAGATGATTGACTACATATATTCTAGTATAGAAAAAACAAATGGTAGAAATGGTATTACTACAATAAAAAATGTAGATATTTCTGAACCAGCTGAAACAGAATTGTGATTTAAAGAATCTCTAATAAATCTGAGTTTGAGAATACCAAATGAAGAAAAATTGAAACAAATACTAGATGTATTTACTTCAAAAGATAATAGATACAATTTTATAGTAACTTCATTTACTTTTCCATATGGATCTACTGAATGAAATTTTAGTGTAACTATACCATTGAAAATTTTACATAATTAATTATGTTTCACATAAGCAATATAAATAAATATAAAAAAAATGGAAAACAATATCATTGAAAATAGTATTATAGATAATAATGGTTTTAATAACGCCTACAAAGAAGATGATTATAAAAGTGAGTTTATTCTATTTAAAACAGTATCAATAGTAGAAAAATACAACTTTTATGAATATATATCTGTTATGATAGATGGTTGAGTATCTATTGTAGAAAGTTTAAAAACTGTTGAATCAAAAATTACAAGTATATATTTCAAGAAAAGAATAAAAGAATTGATTACTTTTATCACGTCAGGTGACTCTTTTTCTAAATCAATGAAAAAAATACCTGATATCTTTACTAGTTCTGAAATTTCTATAATAGAGGCATGAGAATCTTCTGGAACTTTATCATCTTCTTTATTAAAATTGAGTGATGATTTGAAAAAAGTACATGATTTGAGAAATAAGGTGAAATGATCTCTGACTTATCCTATTATAATATTTTTGTTTTTGTTTTTGGCTTTGTTTATAGTATTAACTTTTGTAGTACCACAAATAAAACCACTATTTGATACAGCTGAAGTAGAATTACCATTATCTACAAAACTATTAATTTGAACATCTGATTTTATTATCTGAAATATATGGTTGCTATTTTTGATACTTATATCTATAGTTGTATTTTTCTTTTGATATAAGAATACTGAAAGTGGAAAAAGATCAATTGATGAATTTTTGTTTTGATTACCTTTGGTTTGAAAAGTATATAGAAATTATATTTTATCAAATATTGCTTCAACACTTTGAAGTCTAGTATGATCATGAGTAAGTATAATAAAAACATTGAAACTTATATGAAAATCTACAAATAGTACAGTTTATGAATCTTTGTTTGAAGATATAGTAGTAAGAGTTTCTTGATGAGAAAAAATAGTCAGATCAATGGAGGCAGTAGATCCAAATCGTATATATTTTCCAGCAGATTACACTCAAATGTTATCCGTATGAGAAAGAACAGCAAATCTAGAATCAATTTCAAAAAAAATAAATGCACAATATACAAAAGAAGTAGATTATTCACTAGCAAATCTAACAAAATGGATAGAACCGCTAGCAATATTGCTAGCATCAGTTTTTGTACTTTGGTTTGCGTATGCTATATTATGAGCTATACTAAAAATCACTCAAACCGTGTGATAATGCCTGAAAAACATCGAATTTCTTTGTCAGAAAAAATATTTTTTTAGTCACTTACTATTCAGTAAGCTCCTTTCAAAAATTTTTTTCTTCCTCGAACTTCTCGTTTTTGAGACATTATCAGTGAGTAGTTTTGAAAAACGTCGAATTTCTTTGTCAGAAAAAACTAACGCAATATTATTGCGTTAGTTTTTTTAGTATCAACTTATTCATTCTGTATCGCAGTGTTCGGGGTCATCTATACATTTATTTATTGCTGTTGTTCTGACAGCTCTGTTAGTAGCAAATTTGTTTACTACTCAAAATGTTTCTTTTGTAATTGTAGACATAGTGCTTCAGAATACTGGTACATAAGAAGTCGCATATTCTAGTCATTCTCATAGTAATATACTTCATTTAAGTACTTCTACTTTTCATGCATCTAGTTTTCATTGTTTTCAAAGTAATTCTATTTTATTTAACCTGTCTTGAATATCTTTCATTTTTTCGTATGCGGCTTTTAGTTTTTCGTATTTTTCATTGACTTCATTGTACATTTCTGATCATTTATCATATGTCTCTTTTAATCATTTCATTTTATCTAGCATATATTTCATATTTGTTCATGATCTATTATATGCTTCTTCCAAAAGTTTTTCTTTTGCTTCATCTAAAATAGCATCTTTTTCTTCATTTGCCATATCTATTAATGTACTTTTTACTGTATCTACTAGTTTATTTGCATTTTCATCCAATTCTTTTGCTGTTTTTTCTGTTTCTGTTATCCTTTTTAGTCAATCCAATTGTGCTAAAATATCATCCTGATGTTTACCTCTAAATGAATTGTAGTTGTGTGCTATTGCTTGTTTTAAGTCTTCATCATACACAAATTGAAGTATTTCATCTTTTTTCTTTGTGTAGTATGCTTGTTTTTCAGTATCAGGAAGCTTATCAAATGAAGCTTTTAGTTTGGCTTCCAATTCTGATTTTTGTTTCAATAATTGTTCAGTTTCTGATCAAACTGAGTATTCTATTTTTTTGTTTATATCATTTAATTGTTCATCTACAGTTTTTACTACTTTGGTTCTGGTTTCTCATTGACATTCTTCTTTTGTATATGACATCATTCATCATTTTATGTTGTTACATATTGATTCATCTCATGTATTTATGGCTATTTGTAGATAACATTTATCTTTTGGTGGATTTGATCAAGTATCTTTGAAATTGCTTCCTTTTATATTTTCACATGCTGAAGGAGAAGATGATTGTACAGCTATAAATTGGAAACAGTGATCTGATTCTGGTGCCAATTCGCACATCATTCATCATATGGCTTCTAGGAAGCTACAAGATGAAAGCAATAAAACTGAACTAATTGATATTATACTAATCTTTATTTCTGATTTAAAATTTTTCATATTGTTTTTTTAGGAGATAAAATATTATTCCTTATTTTATTTTTTTGAATGACAACAAAATAATCATCACAATTGTCATAATTGAACTAAATATTAATGGTATAGAAAATGTGTCTATTATTAGTGATGCTAATGGTGCTATTTTTGATTCAAAATACATAAAGTCAATTCCTAAAAATAGAAAAAATCAATAAACTAATAAGTAAATCAATATAGTAACTGCTAAATAATTTAGTCTGAGAATAAATTTTATAAATGTAAGAATGTAAAATAATACAAGACTTAATAATCAAAATACTATCGGACTAATCATAGTATATTTTAGATAAAAATCTCTATGATTAATATCTGTTAAATTTGGGTCTGAATTGAAGTATTTTAATAGAAGTAAATAAAAAATAATTGAAAAAATGATACTGAGAATAATAGGGATTTTTTTAAGCTCTATAAATCTTTTATTTTCCATAATTTAATAATTAAGAAATAAGAATCTAGAAACATCTATTATTATACCACTTTTTTTTAAAAATCAAGTGGAATATTTTGTTTTTTTATTTAAGGAAACACTGAAAAACTCACTTCTAGAAAAAAATGTACTTTTTTGCTAAAATTTATTCAAAAATTTTTCCCTTAGAATAGCTAAAGTAAAAATTATTTTCATAAATTTTATCTAAAAAATTACTATTTTTATTCTTACGAAGGACTTTTTCAGTGCTTCCTTAAAAAAACTAAAAATTAATTGAAATTTTTAGTTTTTTTTGTATTATTCTGATATAAGATTTTACTTAATTTTCTATATATGAACAGAAAAAAATGATTTACTTTGATAGAATTAATGATATCTATTACAATTATGGCTGTTTTAACTATGATTAGTTATGCTCCATATAGTTATTATCAAAATAAAGCAAGTTTAAAAGTAACTGCTAGAGAAGTTTCACAAATATTGTCAGAAGCTAGAAATATGGCTATAAATGGGGCAGTTGGTAATGAATGAAATGTATCTATTTGAGTTTATTTTGATACTATTGATACCTCAAATAATATGGTAAAAGTTTTTTCCTTTCCTCATGATATAGATAAATTGAATATATCATATTTGGAATGATGAAGTACAAAATTGATAAAAACTGTTAATCTGACTAAATGAATTATAATAGATGATATTGATGGAAAACAAAATTTATTATTTTTGTTCGATTCTATTACATGAAATATAACTTATTATACTTGGGTTTGATCTAATAGGGAAGATTTAGTAAAAGATAATATAACTATTAATTTTTCATATAAATGATCTACATCTCCAAATCTAAACAAGACTATCAATTATTATACAAAAACTAATATAATTGATTATTAATAATCTAAATTTATAAATAATATGAATAAAAATAATAAATGATTTTCAATAATAGAGATATTGATCTGAATATTTATATTTTCTCTATGAATAGTCGGAGTGTATGCCATTATTTCTTCTACTTTGAGAGTAAATGATTTAAATGAAAATTATATAATTGCTACTAATTTGGCAAATGAACAAATCGAACTAGTTAGAAATATAAGAGATAGTAATTACACAAAAATAAAAAAATACAATCAAATAAATCCTGCTTCAAATGAATATAATAATGTTTTTGAATATGATAAAAAATATAAAATAGAGAATAATTATTTAAGTACTGCTACATTTCCAATACAAGTAACTGATATCACAAATTGATTTGAAGAATGACAGTGAAATTTGAGTTCTAGTTCTATGCAAAGTTATAATTTGTGTTTGGATGATTTGAATAGGTATACATATGATTGTACAAAAACATCAAATATAAAAACAAAATTTTATAAATATGTTAGTTTTGATAAAGTGGTTTATAATGAATGATGAACAACAAAAATAATAGAAGACGCATATTTAGTAAAATCAAAAGTGATATGGTATATAAACTGATATCATGAGTTTGAGGTAAAGGCTGTAATAGCAGACTGGAAAAGACTATAGAACAGAAACTCTGAAAAACTTCGAATTTCTTCGTCAGAAAAATTTTTGTTTAATCGCTTACATTTAGTATAAAACCTTAATTTAAGGAAAAAATGTGGTATATTTTTCTAATCCCTCCCCCTGCGGGGACTCCCTTTGTAAAAGGGAGAAAATTCTTTTTCCACTTTGTTTGAATCTTGAGTAACGATGAGATAGATTAGCTATAAATTATATAATTCTTTAATTGTTCTTCCTCGAACTTCTAGTTTTTGAGAGCTTCTAGTAAATAATAACTAATAATTAATGATGAATAAATCAAAAATTAATATAAATGCATTTACATTGGTTGAAATATTGGTTTCTATAACCATTTTTTCTATTATGTTTATTTCTATTATGTGGATATATATTATCAGTACTGATATAAGTCTCAAGTCTGATATAAATAGATTGATGCAGGAAAATATAAAAAATTTGTCTAGTAAGATTTATGAAGATATAAGAAAAGATTGAATTATATGAGTTTCTGGAAGTCATACTGATGAGTGTAATTTTGATTTGTCTTCAAAATTTTATAAGTATGGAGATAAACTTTGTACCAAGTCTGGTAATATATATTATTTGGCAAAGAAAGATTTGATTAGTGGTCAGTATTTGAGAGTAAGTGCTTCTGATTGTTCAGGTATTGCTGATAATTGTGTGATAGCTATGTGACCAAATGAACCACTTACAAATAGTTATGTAGCTATAAAAGATTTAAAATTTTATTTATCAAAGGATTATGTACCAAAAGTGACTATGAATATAGTTTTGCAACCGGCTACTAATAAATGAGTAAAACCTGATTTGATAAAGGAAAGCAAGTTGATTTTTCAAACAACTGTAAGTGAAAGACCTTTTTAATTGATTACATTAAATAATGAAAATATTAAAAAATAAATGAGGATATTCTATAATTTTTATATTACTAATAATATGATTTTTACTTTTTTTGTGAGTTTGAATATTTAATTTGATATTAAATGATCTCAAGGATAACAAAGCTATATGAAATTATATAAAATCATATGCTTGAGCTGAATCAGCTAGTGAGTTAGCTTTGTTGCAGATAAAGAAGAATGGATATGCATATTATGATAAAATAGAGCATAATGTAAGTAATCGTTCGATTATATTAGCTGATAATCCATTGGATACAAATAATTTTAAGCCAAGTAATGATGTATTTATCTCTTATGATATATGATCGAAGGTAAATGAGTATAATGGTAGTTTGAAACCATTAGAATATGATATAATACCACTTTTTTATTTGAATGATGAGTGAGAACAAAAAATCAATAAATTGGATTTTTCTATTTTGACTTGAAATCCTGGAGATTTAGCTTGGAATGTTATATGAAAAACTAGTTGAATATCAGGTACTGGAACAAATATTTTGTGATCTGAAAAAGAGTTAACTATAAATGGTTTACAATATAGGGAAGTAAATATAAATGATTTTATATCAAAATCAGATGAAAATTATATTGTTATGTTTAATTCATGAAATTCTTGAGATATTACTTATAATATAAAATCACAGGATACAAGTGAATTTTTCTCAAAACCAAAAACTTCAATTGTATCATCTGCACAAGTGTGAAATTATAAACAGAACCTTAGTGTAGACTTGAATAATACTGAATTTTTAAATATTTTGAAATATTCTATTTTTAGTAATTAGTTGTATTTTTGGCTATCTATAGCCAAAAATACTTTTTTTATTTTAAATATTATTTATAAAAGTCCCTTTAATAAGGTAAAAAATTAAAAAAAAATTTGCATAATTTTTAAAGATTGCTAAAATACTAATGTTTTATATTTATAAATAATTTTATTATGAAAAAACAAGATTTTATTAAAGCAGTTGCTGCTGCTGCTGGATTAAGCCAAGATGCTGTATCTAAAACTTTAACATCTATTATTGATGTAGTTACTGCTGAATTAAAAGCGTGAAATGAAGTAAATATTACTGGTTTTGGTGCATTTAAAGTATCTTCTAGAGCTGCTAGAAATGGTGTAAACCCAAGAACTGGTGATTCTATTAAAATACCTGCTATGAATTCTCCTGTTTTCAGAGCTGGTAAAACACTTAAAGAAGCAGTTAGATAATCTTGTTATCATAATGCTACAAAAAAACCTAAGATTTTTCTTAGGTTTTTTTGATTTTTTTATATAATAGTGTTATAATTATTTCTAAATAGAATATTTATTATAATATATGAATATAGTACACATAAAAGATCTTCCGAAATCTTTCTCTATTAAAAACTTTGTATCTAATCAAATAATTGATTGAACTATAGATATAGAGTTTGTTTATGTGTCTGATTTTAAAAATACCAAGATTTTGAGAGACTTTGTGGAAGTTATTTCATTGGAATTATGAGTTACTCCTAGTGATATACCTTTGTTTATATTGATAGTTGATGAGTTGAACAATAATGCAATAGAATACTGAACTGAAAAATGATGAGAAAATAAATTGAGATTTAAATGTGTAAAAAAATGAGATACGTATCAAATCAATATAGAAGTAGAGGATACAGGGAAGTGACCAAAGCATAAAAATGCTTTAGAAATGGAAACTCTTAGAGCTCATCAATTGAAATTGTGATATAATGATCATAAATCTATTAGATGAAGATGATTGTTTATGATTATAGTAAAAACTGTTGATAGGCTTTATTTTAGAGATACGAAAACTGGTTGATTGATTGTTTGAATTAGAAAAAATATATGCAAATAAATAAAAAGTATTTACTCTCAGTAAATACTTTTTAAATTTTTAATACATTGCAATTTATTTTCGGTAGTACAATAAAATATTTTGTTATTTATTCTTAGGTCTATGTAAACCATTGGATTTTTTTCTATATCAAATTGTTCTTTGTTGTAAATAGCCAATTTTTCTACTTGAAGTTTGGTATCAGAGTCTAAATCAATTATAATTATTGTTTCATTTTCAGTTTCTATATGTAATTCTCTTTCTATTACATAGTATATAATATTTTTTATTTTTATATTTATTAGATTTTCTTCTAATAATTTTTTTGTATAAAATATTTGATTTATATATTTTCAATCTAGAAGTTGTTTATAATCAAAAAATTGTCCTTTATCAAATACTTTTTTTACTATCAATTCATTTAAATCTGTTGAATATTGTGTAGGAATTAATGTCCCATTTTCTGTTATTATAAAAGTTTTGTCGTTTATAGTAGTGTTAAATACTCATTTGTATGAATCTATCTTTATTTTTAGAGTGTCTGGTAATTTATAGTTCAATTTTATATCGCGAATATTTTGTTGGTAGTTTTGTAGGTTTGTTAATATGTCTTTTTTTTCAGGATCCCATATAGATTTTCATCTATAACTTTCTACTGATTTGTAGGAAATAGACATGTTTGTAATATTGTCTTGTTTTGTTATTTCTATGTATTTTACTTTAAAAATAGGTCAAAAAATGATATAAATAATTGTAAATATAATTCCTAAAGCTATAATCAGATAATAGCTTTTTGTATTGTTTCAAAAAAATTTAAGTTTTTCTAAATGGTCATTTTTTATGACAAAAGATCTCCTTTTGTGATAAAAAGAAGTTTCTTTTATTCTGCTTAATATAAGTTTGTTTCTATTTGAACCTACAAACTTTTTTTTCAAAATATATTTTAGTTTATTTATTATTTTTTGTATGTTCATATTTAAGGATTAGATTACTTGATTTATTACTTCACATACTTCTTGTCATCTAGCTCAACTATTGTCATATCTAAATCTGATTCTAGGTAATTTTCTGATGTTTAGGGCTTTGTTTAGTCTTCATTGTATTTCTGCATTGTGTTTAGCTAAAGTTTTAGCTAATATTTCTCAGTTTTGTAGTGAACTTATATATATGTCTAGATACGATAGATCTGAGCTTATTTTTACTCAAGTAACTGTAATTATTCAAAATGTTTTCTCAGAATCTTCCAATTCTTCAAATATAAAACTAGTTACTAATTCTCTAGATACTCTTTCCAATTTCTTAATTCTTTCTTGGTTCATGATTATTTTTAATAATAAATTTTTAACTCTTTAAATATATTAAATTATTTACTTTTGACAAATAAAAGTTCGTAAATATAATCTTTTTACTTTTAGAAGAGCTTTATCTTCTGATATTTATATTTTAATTTCCTATAAGGGGATAGAAAACATGATATACGCTATTAAAAATAACTGAGAAACTAATGAAAAACTAATTTTAAGATACAAAAAAATGTTCTTTCAATCAAGAATAACTAATAAAATTAGAATGGAAAGATATGCTGTATGAGATTTATCTAAGAAAAAACTTAGAGAAAAAGCAATAGTTAGAGAGCATTATAGAATGTTAAATACTAAAGTTTACTTTTAAGTAGATTTGAAAATAAAAGCTGAATTTCAGCTTTTATTTTTTTGTTTAAGTAGTATAATGTGTGTGAATTTTCTGTAAATTTGATTAAATAATTAATCTGAAAATGTTGTTATTTTGCATAAATTTAATAAATAATTAATATAAAAAAGTAAAATTTTCTTAACATTTCGTTTCGTAATAAAAATCTAAAATTTTAAAAAATCTCTGTTTTTTCATTATCTGGTAAGTTTTTAAAATTTTGATTTTAAATTACTTACTACATTAAAAATTTTAATGCTTTTTTATATTAATTATTTATTAAATTTGTTTAAAGTTATAGTTAATTAGTATCTGTTTATATTTATTTATATATATTCTATGTTTAAAAAAATTGTTTGACTTGGTTTTTCTACTAAATGAAAAAATGCTAAGGATTTAGAAAAATATATAAAATCATTGGTTGATTGATGAGCCAATGAGTTTTTTACTGGTTATAATCCTGAGTATTGGAGTAGTAAGTTTGGTTTTGAGGTGAGTCCAAATGGTAGATTTGCTGAACATGAACAGATTACTGATTTTGAAACACTTAAACTTATTGTAGAAGAAGTTCATAAGTATGATTTAGAAATATTTATAAATCTAAATGCTTGGTATTATACTGACCAAACTTTTCCATTTATACAACAAATGGTGTCAGAATTTATAGAATTGTGAATTGATTGAATAATTTGCTGAAATATAAGTATTTTGGAATACTTAAAAGATATAGAATATAAATGAAAAATAAATATTTCTACTATATTGGCTTTGTATAATAGTGAAGCTATTAGATTTTTCTTGGAAAACTACAAAATAAATAAGATTATATTATCTAGAGAAATTACACTAAAAGAAATAGAATCACTTGTTACAGAGTTTAGTAATACTCAGTTTGAAGTATTTTGAGAGTGAGATTTTTGTAGGTACAATAACTGATTATGTTTTGCTGAGCATAAATATGGAGCAAAAGATATTTGTACAATTGTAGTAAATGATTTAATTTTTAAAAAGAAATTCAGACCTGATTTCAAAGAATTTATACTGGATAATTCTTTATCTAATCAAGAAAAAGTTGAGCTTATGAATGATGAATATGCAGATATTTTCTCTCAATTAGCTTCAATATTATGAAAAATAGAGTTGTGATTTTTGGATAAAGAACCTCTTGAAACTGAATTATGTAAAATAATAAATAATTCAAAAAATAGAGTGGATTTGTATTTTGATGCTATGCAGGCAGTAAATAGTTCTAGAAATATAAATATAATTATTTATTTGAGAGCTTTGAAATATTTGACCTCATCCCAACCTTCTCCTTTGGAGGAGAAGGAGCTAGAACAATTTGATAATTTAAAGAAAGAAATAGAAAATAGTTTTAAATCTGGGATGAAATACCTGACAAATAAAACTAGGGAAGTATGATGATTACCGAAATTGAAAGCTATAGAACTTTGAAATTTTTATGCTAAAGGTGATAATCTAAATCTATTTACTTATTTGTTTTTTTCAAAGTTTAAAAATATAGAAACTGTTAAATTTCCGACTAGAGGTAGAAATTATACAGAAAAAATTAAATTGATAGAGTGAGTATTAAATGAATGAAAAGTAGATGAAAAATATTTGGATAGATGAATGAGTATAGAAAGAGCGCATTATGATTTGACTTATTTGTTTTGAGATAAGTTGTGGTTTAGAGATAAATTGAAAAATTTTTAACTTTACAAAAAAAATAAAACAATTATTATAATTTTAGTTTATATAATAATAAATAATTTATGCAAGTAAATGATTTTTTGAATTTACCTATATTATTAGAACAGGATGAGGATTGAGTTTGGGTTGCTGAATCTCCTATTTTTGATGGTTTTTTTACTCAGTGACATTCATTAGATGAATTACAAGATAATCTTCAAGATATATCTAATATGTATTTTGATATGATAAAAGAATGAAAAAGACCATTTAAAGCTTCAAAACTTATAAATTTAACTTATAATAAAAATGGTAAAATTACCAATAATATCAGCAAAGAACTTGATATAAATATTGAAGAAAAGGTGATGCAAATTGGTTAGGTTTTCTTGAAGTCATCATCAATTTATTTATGAAGATAAGACTATAACTATTCTTGTTCATAATTGAAGGGATATTTGAAGATGATTATTGAGAACTATTTTGAAACAATGATGAATTTCTCATGAAGAATTTTTAGATATATTGTGAGTAAATAACTAAGTATTTTAAAACTAATAATAATTTTATGTGAAGAGGTCCAGTAGTACAAGCTAGAAAAAATGCTGTTAATGCAGTGAAATGAAAAATATTTTCTTTGCATGCAAAGTTGATATCAATAGAAGCACAAAAATGATGAGATCCTGATTCTAATCCATCTTTGTATGCAGCAGTATATAAAGCAAAAAAAGATTGAGTACCAAATGAAAATATAGATAGAGCAATCAAAAAAGGTACATGAGAAGATAAATCTGCAGCTCAAATAGTAGAGATAGTTTATGAATGATACGCTCCAGGTTGAGTAGCCGTAATGGTTTCAGTTCTAACAGATAACAAAAATAGAACAGTATCAAATATAAGACATATTTTTACTAAATATAGTTGAAATATGTGAGAATCATGAGCTGTATCATGGATGTTTCATAGAAAATGAGTAATATTTATAGATCCTACTATATATCCATTTGAAAAAATAGAAGAATTGGTATATGAAACTAATGCAGAGGATATTATTTCTGAAGAATCATATATAAAAATAATAACTTCAGTAGAAGATTTTAATGAAGTAGAAAAATATTTGGAATCAAAATGAATAGAAATAATGGAGGCTAAATTAGATTTTGTAGCAGATACTGAAGTAGAAATCACTGAGTTTGATAAGGCATTAAAAATCAAAAAAATGATTGAAGCATTTCATGAGGACGAGGATGTAAATACTGTTTCTAGTAATGAGATAATTTCAGATGAATTGGATAGAGAAGTAGATGAATTTATAGAAAAGAATACTTTTAGGACTTAAAAAAAGACCTATAAAAATATCCCTATCTTGAATTCTTTCCCTTTAGTCAAAGAGAAAGAGGCTACAATTGTTCCTATTTCTCTTCGTAGGAAGGAAAAGAATTCAAGATAGGGATTATAAAAATATGAATAACAAAAAAGGTTAATCAATTGATTAACCTTTTTTAATTTCTTTCATTTTTAACACTTCGTGTTTTCTAGTTACTTTGTTGTATTTTCTAAGAGTTGGTCATTTTACACCAGCTTCAAAATTCTTTTTTTGGATATTAGTTGTGTGAACCATATTTCCAGTTTCAGTAGAATAGAAAGCAACATAAGTTCTTTTACCTTTAGCCATCTTTCGTCATTAATAAAATATAAAATAATTTTTTACTGAGTGATTATATAAAAAAAGCAATTATATGCAAATTTATTTTGTAATATTTAATTTTTATCTAAAAAATTACTATGGTTTAATCTAAATTTTGGTGGACTATTTTAAAATCTCACCCTCTTCGTTGCTCTACAGGTATACTCCAAGTGGACTTCCTTTGTGGGTGAACCCTTTCCAGCTACAGACTGACGTAGTTAAAAGGGAGAAATTTTATAAGTGTGATTCTATTGTTTTTTAAGCCTTTATTATATTAGTTGACAATTAGTGTTTATTTATTATAGTCTCATTTGCAGAATATTAATTTTTATATTTTGAAAATTCTAAAAAAAGGGAGATAGTGTTATGTTTAAATTTATAATGTTGTTGTTTTTGCTTCCACTATCTGCTTTTGCTAGTGGTGGTATGGTTGATGAAATACCAAATCTGTCTATGACTTGGGTAGGGATTTTGTGTTTGATTATATTTGTTGTTTGTTATGCAATTATTGCACTTGAGGACCAAATACATATAGATAAAGCAAAACCAGCTTTGTTTATGGGTACAATTATGTTTATATTGATTGCATTTTATTATGCTATAAATCATTTCAACATGGATATTGTACATACTCAGTCTGAACATGTTATTTTTGAAATAGCTGAAATATTCTTTTTTCTTTATGTCGCTATGATCTATATCGAGTCTATTATTCATATGGGGATTTTTGATAAATTGAAGTACAATTTGATATCAAAGGGTTATACATATAGACAGCTTTTTTGGATTACTGGGTTTATGTCTTTTTTCATATCACCTTTGGCAGACAATTTGACCACTGCATTGATATTGTCTACTGTATTGTATACAATTGAAAAAGAAAAGAGGGAATTTATAGTACCTAGTGCTATAAATATAGTCGTAGCTTCAAATGCTGGTGGTGCTTGGTCACCTTTTGGTGATATAACTACATTGATGGTTTGGACTTCAGGAAAAGGTAATTTTCTAGACTTTTTGTACTTGTTTCCATCTTCTTTTTTGGGTTATTTTGTTACTGCTTTTTTACTTAGTAAAGTGGTTCCAAATACTAGTCCTAGTTTTTCACATGAAGAAAAGGAACCTGTTGTACTAGAGGGGGCAGATGTAGTTATTAAATTGGGTATTTTTACCATTATAAGTGCGATTATATCACATCAGGTATTGAATCTGCCACCTATGTGGGGTATGATGTTTGGATTGTCTATGTTGAAATTGTATTCATTTAATTTGACTAAAAGAAAAGGCAAGGATCATTTTAATGTGTTTCACGCTATATCAAAGATAGAAAATAATACTTTGTTGTTTCTATTTGGTATATTAGCAGCTGTCGCTTCTTTGAACTTTTTGGGTTGGTTGTCATTGCTAGTGGTTGTGTATGAGCCTAGTTATTTAGGAAATACTTTGTCTAATGTATCAGTGGGATTTATTTCTGCTATCATAGATAATGTACCTGTGATGTCGGCTATTTTGAAAGCTAATCCTCATATGGATTTATCTCAATGGATGCTTGTAACTTTGACTGCTGGAGTAGGTGGTAGTTTGATATCTTTCGGATCTGCTGCTGGTGTCGGAGTAATGGGCAAACTAAAGGATATATATACTTTTAGTAGTCATATGAGGTATTCTTGGATGATTTTGGTAGGCTATTTCGTATCTATAGCTGTTTGGTATTTTCAATATCAAGTATTGTCTATTGGTATTTGACGAATAAAAAATGGGTGGAAGTAAATTCCGCCCATTTTTTTATATTTTCATTATATCTGCTTCTTTGTGTTTTAGATGATCTTCTACTTTTTTGTTTGCTTCATCTATCAATTTTTGTAAATCATTTTCCATATCTTTTCTCATATCTTCTGATATTTCTTTTTTATCTTCAGCATTTTTAATAGCTTTTAGTGATTCAGATCTAGCATTTCTGATTCATACTTTTGCGTCTTCTGACATCTTTTTTGCTACTTTTGCTACTTCTTTTCTCCTTTCTTCTGTAAGAGGTGGTACTTTTATGATGATAGAATCTGCCATAGTTTGAGGATTTAATCAAAGTCCTGATTCAGTAATAGCTTTTGCTATAGCGTGTATCACACTTCTATCCCATGGTTTAATCATCAAAGTTTGAGAATCCATATTACTTACTGCAGCCATATTTTGGATTTTTTGTAGAGAACCATATTGTTCTACCATTATTCATTCTACCATTACTGGGTTTGCTCTACCCAATTGTAGTTTTGCGTATTCATGTTCTAAATGTTTCAGAGTTTTTTCTATTCATTCTTTTGCTTTTCCTAACATAATATTTTTTTAATAAATAAACTTTATATGCATGAGATTATAATATTTGTTTAAAAAAAATCAAATAATTGCTTTACTTTCTTTGTAAACTTGTTAAAATACTGCTCGATTATTTTATTATAAATTGACCATATGAAAATACTTGAAGTAAAAAAAATAGAAAAAACATTAGCTAAGAAAAAGGTTTTACATGGTATTAATTTCTCTGTAGAAGCAGGTGAGATATACGGATTTTTGTGACCAAACTGAGCATGAAAAACTACAACTATGAAATGTATAATGTGATTAATAGAGCCAGAAAAGTGAGAGATACATATATTTTGATGAGATTGATTGACACTTGAATCAAAGAAAAAAATAGGTTTTATGCCTGAAAATACTTATCTATACAAACATTTGACTGGTAAAGAATTTTTGGAGTTTAATGGTAAGTTTTTTTGACTAAATGGTGCAAAACTTGATAAAAAAGTACATGAATTGTTAAAAAGAGTATGATTGGAACATGCTTGAGATAAATACTTGAGTGAGTATTCTAAATGAATGTTACAAAGAGTTTGATTGGCTCAATCAATAATCAATGAACCAAAACTTTTATTTTTGGACGAGCCTATGAGTGGTCTAGATCCAATCGGTAGAAAGATGGTAAAAGATTTGCTTGTTTCACTAAAAAAAGAAGGAACAACTATATTTTTTAATACTCATATATTGGCCGATGTAGAAAGTATTTGTGATAGAATAAGTATTATTCATAAAGGTCATATGATAGTGGAATGAAAAGAAGTAAAAAGTATAAATGGTAGCTTGGAAGATTTCTTTATAGAGAAGGTAACAAGTAGTAAGCATAAATAAAAAGAACTAAAATATTTTAGTTCTTTTTTTCACTCAAATTTACACAATAACTTGCAAAAAATAAACTATGTATATAATAAGTATATGTAATTTAAAATTATTATATCAAAATGAAAGAAATAACTATAGCAGACCAGATGACAGATTTCTTACTTTATAAAACTCCAAATGGGGAAATAAAAGTAGAAGTTTTTTTGCATGATGAAATTATTTGGCTACCTCAAAAAGGTATAGCTAGTTTTTTTTGAGTAGATGTATCTACTATAAATGAACAAATTTGAAATATATATAAAAGTTTAGAATTAATAGAAGAATCAACTATTAGGAATTTCCCAATAGTTCAAAAAGAGTGAAATAGGGAAGTAAAAAGAAGTATAAATTTTTATAATTTAGATTTAATTTTATCTGTTTGATACAGAGTTAACTCACTCAAAGCTACTCAATTCAGAATCTGGGCAACTAGTACATTGAAAGAGTATATCATTAAAGGTTTTATGATAGATGATGATAGAATGAAAAATGGTAAATATTTCTGAAAAGATTACTTTAAAGAGCTATTAGAAAGAGTTAGAAGTATAAGAGTAAGTGAGAGAAGGGTGTATCAACAAATAACAGATATATTTCTGAATGTAGTATTTATTATACTTAACTTTAAATTATCCATAACATAATAGAAAAGGCTTCCTTTAGTATAAAAGGAAGCTGCCGATGGCTGAAGGATTATTTTAAAAATTAAATCTTTATTTTTTTACAAAATTTGTAAATATTATTATTCATAATACTGCACCAATACTATTAGCCCATAAATCAAGCCAAGTATCATTGATATTATTAGCAAAATTAATTCCATATACATTTTGAAAAATTGATTCTGCAAGTTCATTGACTACACCAAAAGTAGTTGCTATGAAAAATCATAAGAATACAAATTGAAATCTGGTAATCTTGACTTTTGAAGCAATAATAGAAAAATAACTAATTACTACTATCAAAAATCATCATCAAATAGCATGTTGTATTCTATTTGCTAATTCATGATTTTCAATATTTGAAATTCAGTATAGTACTACAAAGTATATGCTTAAAATAATTAATACATGATTTCAATTATATTTTGATTTCTCATTTATATTGAAAAATCTTTGAAACCACCATATTAACAAAAAATAAACTATAACATAAGCAGGGATGAGAAGTAATAAATACATATTTTTTATTTTGTAGTTAATATTTTTCCCTCTCCCTACTAAGGAGTAGGGTGGTATGTTGCTTGTTTTTGGATGGAGGAATGTTGCTAGTTTATATTTCTAGGCTTCCAAATCATGAATCACTTGTTTCAATGTTTTTTCTATTTTGTTTTTATCTTTTTTGATGAAATCTAGGGTAGTTTTGATCATTGCAAATATATTTACATTTGATTTTGCTCAGTCTATCCAGTCTTCGTTTCATTCTATTTTGTCGTCTAAAAAGTCTATTTTTGGATTTATAAATGATACATTTCCTATTATTTTTAGGTTTGATTCATTTAGATTTATACTTGATAGATAATTTTTTATAAATTTATTTGCTCATCATCATATCATGAAAAAATTGTTTGGACATATTTCTTTTCATAGTATTTCTTCTAGAGTGATTACTAATACATCTTTGAATATAGACAAAAAATTTGCTTTTTCAAGTGTAAATCTGTCCATATCTATGGTTTGTATTATGTCATTTTTAGTCAGATTGTAATTTTTTCTGATTTGTTTTATCAGGTCATTTATACCAAAAGCTAGTTTTTTTGCTCATTTTATATTGTCATTTTTCTTTACTATTATAGATGTATGACTATTTCAAATGTCTATAATAACTACCTCTCTGACTTCTTTGAACAATCATGTAATAGCAAATTCGCTAGGGATTACATTTACTATGTTTTTTCAGATGGCTTTTTTGATATATGATATAGTTTCGTATTTTGATTCTGGGATAAATACATTTAGAATAGATATATTTACTACTGTTGGATTAGTTCAAACTAATACTTTTGTTTCTATTTTGTCTGAATATATTTTTGATATATTACTTATTATCAATTTAAGATCATTTTTTTTGTATCATGAGTTTTCTTTTATAGTTTTGAAATGTTTTTTAAGTGCCAAAGTTTCTACTATCTTCATTATATCATATAATTCATTGTCATCTATATTTTTAGATAGGTTTTCTCTGATATGATTGATTTGAGCAAATTCGAAAAACAAATTGGTAGTAGGTATGTTTATTATCACATCTTCTACTTTTATATCTCAGTCTCTTTCTGCTTTTTTTATTGCTAGAGATATATTTTCTGCTACTCATTTCAGATTTTGTATTTCTTGCATCATTACATATTCTTCATCTTGTCTTTTTTCTCAGTATCAAATAAGCTCTACATCTCTGTTTATAATTTTACAAATTCATACTCTGATTTTATATGTTCAAATATCTATTATTCAGATTATTTTTGGTTTTATTTCTTGTTTTATAAAATTCATAAATCATATAGATAGTTATAAAATGCCCCTTTCTAGATTGTATGAACCTCTTAAAAATTCACATCTAGAAAAAAAAATATTTTTTGCTAAAATTTATTCAAATTTTTTTGCTTAGTATCGCTAATCAAAAAAATATTTTCAAAAATTTTATCTAAAAAATATTTATTTTATTCTTACGATGGTAATTTAAAAAGGTCCATATTTGGGCAGGGGGG
This sequence comes from Candidatus Altimarinota bacterium, assembly GCA_028688895.1. Classification (GTDB taxonomy): domain Bacteria; phylum Patescibacteriota; class Gracilibacteria; order BD1-5; family UBA6164; genus UBA6164. Next base: position 42,634 of record JAQTXG010000011.1, read on the forward strand.
AAGACGATATTTAAGCCATTATTTTTTTTCAGATTTTTTTAAGTAGACCATTTCATTCGTTTATTTTACCTGCTCATATGAGAGCCATAGCTAAATCTTCAGTTATTAAATCATCATTTGGTGATAAAATAAGTGCTCTATTTAGTATAGATATTCATCTTTCTGTGTTTCAAATCATAGTATAAGCCCATCACAAGTTTCTAAGTACTTCTGAGTTGTTTCCTAATATCTTGTTTGAATATTCTAGGTATTTTATTGCTTCTATTATTTTGTCTTGAGAGAGAAGTATAAATCACTTTAAATAGTTTCAAGTAGCTGAATCTTTGTTCAAACTAAGTGCATAGTTTACAGATTTTAATCATTTTGCTAGCTCTCATTTGTATAGATATATATCAGATAATTCTTCATACAATCTATAATCACCATTGTATTTAACCAAAGAGTCTTGAATTATTTTTATAGCTTCGTTGAATCTTTGTTCATTTTTAAGTGCTTCTATGTATAGGATTAATTCTTTTATTTTGTCCATATTTTGTATTATATTTTTAAAGGCATTATTATATGTTTAAAACTATGTGTATCATCACTTTTTTCAGGATCATTTACTGGTGAAATCATTATAGGAGATAGAGGATTTTCAAAACTGATGCTTATGTGAGTAGTTTCTATTACTCAAAGTACTTCTAAAAAGTAAGTAGAGTTGATTCAAACTATGTTGTCTTCTCATTCAACTGCTCAAACCAAAGTAACATCTCATTCTCAGATTTGTGTTTCTGATGTTTCTAGTTCTATTCATCTACTAGATGATAAACTCATCTTGATTGAATAATTGTTTTCACGACTTACTAGATTTATTTTTTTAAGTGCTCACATTAAATCTACTCTATTTACCTCAGCTTTTGTAGAAAATGTAGTAGGGAAGTATGAAACGTAGTCTGGGAATTTACCATTTAGTAATCTAGAAAATATTTTAGTATTTCATGATATAAATGCTATTTGATTGTTACCTGAAATGATTTTTACTTCATCATTGTCTGATAATATACTTTTGATTTGTGATGCTGTTTTGCTAGGTATTATTTGAGAAAAGTTGTTTTTTACTTCTTCTGATAATATAGTTTTGTATTCTGATAATCTGAAACTATCTGTTGAAGCAAATATTACTTCTCTTCATTTTATGTTTACATATAGTCATGCTAGAGTTGGTCTGATATTTCATTCTGCTGATGAAAATAGAGTTTTGTCTATAGATTTTTTGATTATTTTTCATGATATATTTAGACTTACTTCTTCTCTGATACTAGGTATAAGAGGAAATTCATCACTTTCTATTCATTTTATTTTTAATTTTCAGCTAGATGTAGCAATTTTTAGACTATTATCATTTAGTAACTCTAGTGTCACTTCATCATCTTGTACTAGATTTATATAGCTTGTAAATAGTTTACTAGGTACACAAAAAGCTCATTCTGATTCTATTTTGATATCATCATTTATAACATACTCTATAGCCATTTCTAGGTTATTAGAAGTCAGCATTATACTATTAAAATTTACTTTCAATAAGATATTTTCTAGTATAGGTGTAGTAGTAATAGATGCTGTTGCATGGTTTACTATGTCTAGTCATTTTTTCAGTACTTCAGTATGTATTTTAAATTTCATAATATAATTGTTAGTGATAGCTTTTTCTGTTATGAATTTTAAAAAAAAAAGGGATAAAATCAAGAATAATAGATAGTTTTATGTTAAAAACTTTTATTTATATATCTTGATTTCATTTTGTAATAATATAATCTATTTCTTCAGTTGTAGTTGAAACTACTTTTGATAAATCCAATTTATTATTTTCACTTAATTCAAAAGGATTATCATTTGATTGAATGTAATTTGCATTTTGTAATGTGTTTCTAAAATCACTATTTTCTTTGTCTAGAATTCATAATTCATTTGCATAGGCAACACTGTTCATAGTATAATGAAATGAATCTTTTCAGTATCATTTGTTCCATTTGAATCTATATGCTATTTCTGTCATAAGTGTAAAAAGTCATTCTGCACTTTTGTCTTTTCTCTGGTTTGCTACATATTCTGGGATTTCTTTTTGAAATTTGTTTATGATTTTTAGCATTCTAGTTTCTCATGTATTGTATGCATTTATCATACAAAGTATTAAAAATTTGTTGAATTCAGTGTCTGATAATCAGTATTTGTTTTTAAATGTTATAAAATTCATTCTCTCTACTTTGACTTTTTTTCAGTTTTTTTCATATGTAGTTCATTTTTTGAAAATATTCCAAATTCTTTCAAAATTTCTAAAACATTCTCTCAATTGCAGTGGAAAAGAATTTATGAAATCACTTTTTGATCATACTATATTTTCAGGCATTACTTGTGTTGATCAAATAGCTCATGCTGAACTCACTACATCTTTTCTAAATTTTGATTCTTGAGATATAAGTCATGGAATTACCGGAGCCAATTCATTTTTTAAGTCAGTTGGCATTTTTAATACTCATTTTTTATTTTCTACTCATTTAGTTTTTTTGAAATATGTAACTGAATAATTTATGTGTGTTTCTCAATTTGCCAATTTTGTATTTGCTCTTTGTTTGATTTTTGGTAATTCTTTTTTACTTTTTTCTCAAATTGATTCTATTTTTTCTTTGAATGTAGGTATTTTTTTTACTACTTTTACTAGTTTTTTATTTTTTCATGATTTTAATAATTTTTCTTGTTTTAAATGTTTTAATTCATTTTCACTTTGTCTATTTTCTATCAATTTATTTAAATCATTTGAAATAATTCAATTATCTTCATTTTCATTATTTGCTTCACATTGTTGAAATTCTTCCTCTTTTTTAGGTAAGTCTACTGGATTTCAATGACTCATTATTCAAGTTACCATCATAGAAACTACCAAGCCTGTGCTTAGTAGTTTTTTGTTTGGTTCAGTATTATTTTCTTCTTCATTTAATACTTGTTCAGCATCATAAATTTCTTTTTCTTCCATAGGCTTTTTCTTATATTTTAATCATTGTATAATATAAGAAATAAGCCAAAAAGTCAAGTTTAAATTTATTTTACTCAAATATAACAACAAGTCAGCTATTTCTCATTATTTCAGGTTTTATGCATAGTAAAAAATCTCTTAAATTTTCTCATTTCAAGATTATTTTGTAATAATATTGTTTGTATTTTTTAGTTGGATTTGGTACTAGATTTATATCTAATTTATTATTGTTTTCGCTATTTATTATTTCTAGTTTATTTTTTAGATTTAGTATAAAATTTTTTGCTTTTTCTTGATTATTATTTCTGTATTCAAGAGTCAGCATTTCAGTGTATGGTGGATAATTGAAAAGTTTTCTTTCGGCTAATGTTTTTACAAAAAAGTCTTTGTAATTATCATGAGTAATGCTTTTTATTATTTCATTTTCTGGTATAAATGTTTGTATCACTACATTTGATATTTCGCCATTTCTAGATCATCTTCATAGTAATTGTTTGATATTTGTATATACTTTTTCTTCTGTGTTGTATTTTGGGATAAGTAATTCTTGTTCTAGCAATATGACTCATATAAGTCATATTGATTTGAAATTAAACCCTGTTGTAATCATTTTTGTGCCTATTATTATATCACTTTTTTCTAGATTTTTAAGTGCATTTTCTTTTTCTGATTTGTTTTTGACAGTGTCAGTATCAAAACGAAATACATTGTGATTTGGGAATTCTTTTTTCAATGAATCTTCTATTTGTTGTGTTCATATTCATACTTTTTGGAGAGTTTCATTGTTACACTTTTCACATTTTGTAGGTATATCTTTGTTTTCACCACATATGTGGCATATGAGTTTTTGAGGATATTTGTGGACTATCATAGATATGTCACAATTTTTGCATTTGTATAGATGATTGCAAGTATTACAAACTAGAGCTGAGTATTCTCATCTCTTGTTTAAGTACAAAATTGTTTTTTTTCATTGTTCCAAAGATTTATTTATTTCTTTTAGTAAAGTATTTGAAATATATGGATTCAATTTTGATTTGTCTTGTGAAAGATTTACTAAGTACATTTTTGTATAAATTAGGTATTTATTGTATATATTATTATAATTATTAGAGATTTATTTGCAATTTAAAAAAAAATAAGATAATATTGACTTGAGGCATTTAACGGTGTAAAGTTTCCTCCTTTCACTTTCCACTGTTCTATGTCTCTTTTTTTGTGTTTAAAATTATTATATGATAT
>JAQTXG010000012.1 GCA_028688895.1 Candidatus Altimarinota bacterium
GCTACACAATATGCTCTGATTTGATTCAATTTTGTTATTTCATTTCATACTGTTTTAATAAGTCTAGAACCAAATACACTCAATCCAAGTACAAGTCAGATAGCTCATAAAAACATTATCCAAGGTTGTACTGAGACTTTTCATCAAAAACTTCAAGCATTTTTTACCATTTCTAAAACTGTACTATTGATTGCTGCTAGTGGTCATATAGCATTTGCTACATCATTTGCTCCATGGGCAAAAGATAAAAGTGCAACTGCAAATACTAAAGGTATGTTAAACAATTTATTTATAAAATCTTTTGAATTTTTAAAAAATGCAGATTTCTTTTTATAATGCATTCTCAAAAATATAAATGTAAGTATACCAAGTATGTATCAAACAAATAGTGCAATTGGTCATCTAAGCAAGAAATCGAAAAAAGTTCCAGATATCACTTGATTTAATCATTTTGATATTATATAAGTAGAGAAAGCCCAAACCATTATTCATATGTATACTGGTACCCAGACTTTAGCTGCTTCTCATCTTTCTTCTTTTTTCAAAATAGTTTTTCTTATAGAAAGAAGAAGTAAAACTGCTACTATTCATCATAATACAGGAGAAATAATCCAACTTGCAACAATTGCAATTATTTTATTCCAAGCAACTATACTAGTTCAAACAGCAGTTATTCAAGCTCATATCAATCATCAAACGATTGCATGTGTAGTTGAAACTGGTGCTTTGAAATATGTAGCTACATTTACCCATATAGCAGCTCAAGCTAGAGTAGCCATCATTATAGTAATAAATTGTACTCAGTTTTGAATTAATTTTGGATCGATGATTCATTTACTTATTGTATCTACTACATCTCATCAAGCTAAAAGTACTCAAGCTGCTTCGAAAATTGCAGCAATAATTATTGCTCATTTTATTTTTATAGCTCATGATCATACAGCTGGTCACATATTATTTGCTATATCATTTGCTCATATATTTATAGCCATATACAATCAAAGTATAGTAGCAATAAACAAAGACATATGGCTATGTCATCCATAAAAAAAGAATGACCAAGTAACAATTAATCAAACCCATGCAGCCAAAATTTCATATTTGAAAGATTTTCTTTCTACGTAATTACCAAACATTTTAAAAAAGTTATAAGTTAAACTATGTAATAATGGTAGCATTTAATTCTATTTAATGCAAAAAATACACAAAAAAAACTACTAAATATTATTAGTAGATTTTTTTAGCTATCATTTTACTATATTTTTTACTCTGTTTAAATAGTTTTTCATATTTATTATACTATTAGAAATAGCTTGATCTATTTCTCTATAATTTTGGTTTTGTTTTTTTATTTTCAAAAAATAAAAATACTTATTAGTATAATATATAAAATTTTTATAGTTTGATATTATTCAGTTTATTTGATAATAACTGTATTCTCAATTTTTATATTTTTTTATAAATTCTTTTTTAAATACTTTATCTATATTTTTTAATTGATTATATTTATTACTATAATCAGCATTATAAAATTGAATATTATCTAGATTTGCTAGATTTATATTATTTTCTTCATTCTGACTATTTAGATTTAACATATTTACTATATATCAATCATCTGCAAAAGTATTATTTAATAGTCTTGAAAAAATAAAAAAAGATGCTATAATTACGAACAAGATTTTTTTCATATATAAATGATTAAAATTTAATATATATTATTTATACTAGAAAAATTACATATGTCAAATAATTATTACGATATATTATGAGTAAATAAATCGGCTACTCAAGAAGAAATAAAAAAAGCATATAGAAAAATGGCTATGAAATATCATCCAGATAGAAATAAATGAGATAATACTACAGAAGCAAAATTCAAAGAAGTAAACAATGCTTATGAAACATTATCTGATTCAAGCAAGAGAAAACAATATGATATGTTTGGTTCAGCTTGATGAAACCCATTTTGATGATGAGCTGGATGATGATATAGTAGTGCATGATTTTGAGGTTTTGAAGATATATTTTGAGGAAAGTGATGATCATCTAGAGGACAATCATGATGATTTGAATTCAACATAGAAGACTTATTTTGAGGTATGTGATGATCAAGTTCTAGAAAATCATATACTAGAAAAGAAGCACCAAAAGAACCAGAATCACTAGATTTTGAAAAAACATATGAAGTACCGATATTTGACCTGATTTTGTGATGCAAAATAGAAGTAAAATGAGTATATGGTCAAACAGCTAAACTAAATATTCCAGCAAATACAAAACCAGGTAGCAAATTTAGAGTAAAAGAATTTTGAAAAAGTGAATGATCAAAAAAATGAAATCTAATAGTAAAAGTAGAAGCAGTTATGCCAAAACACATCAGTGATGTAGATAAAAGTCTACTAGAAAGGATTAGGGAAAATGTAGGGTATTAAGGAAACAATGAAAAAAAGCGAGGATTTATCCTCGCTTTTTCATGAGCTAAAAAATGCAATAGTTACAATAGTCCATGTAAATTCATTTACTGCTTCTGATATAAACATTGCTTTTTTATTTTTATCACTTTTATGAGATTTCCATATTTTGTAAGTCTGATAACATCTAGGAAGAGTCAATATATGAAATGCAATAATCATCTCCATAGAAACTCCCAGATTACCTTCAAACCAAATACTCACTGCAAATGTAGTCTGTGGAATACCTTTGACCACAGCACCAGAAATGATTTTCAAATTATCACGACCGGTAAAAATCCCAAGTACTATAAACAAGGAAAATATCATTATGACATTTAAAGTATCATATTCTTGCCATGAATTTTCCATATTTTGTCTAAAGAGCAAAATAGAAAGACTAGCATAGATTACAATACCCAAGCTATAAATAAATAATACCTTTATACTATTTGAATCATAGTTTTTATCACAGATTTTGTATGCCTTGTAAGTCATATAAATAACAAATAGACAATTAGCAATAAACATACTCAATATAACACCTTGAGTTGATAAAAGCATCTGAGTAAACTGACCAGCACCAAAAAATATCAAGGCAAAAACATATACAATAAAAAATGTATTACTCATAACGATATCTCCAATCAAATGTAATTTTAATTATAAATAAAATTAAATACTTGTCCAATTTATTTTTATAATACAAATAATTCAAATGTCTAACAAAAAAAATAAAATCATTTTATTTATTTTATAATTGTATATAATAAAATTGTTTATTTATTTATTTATTTATTTTATAAATATTATTATGCAAATACAAAAAATAAAGCAAAATCATTGATTTACATTAGTAGAACTAATAGTTGTAATCACAATCCTAGCAATATTGGGTACAATAGCGTTTATATCACTACAATGATATAGTACAAATGCGAGAGACAGCACGAGAATAAGTGATGTATGAAGTATGAAAACATCACTAGAACTATTCCAACTAGAAGCAGGGAAATACCCCTTACCAACTGATTGAGTAGATATAACTTACTCATGAGCAACAGTATGGACACAATGATCATTTTGAGAAACAGTATACGCAAATGTAACAAAACTAGACAAAATCCCGACAGATCCACTTACAGATAAAGAATATACATATTCAGTAATAAGTACTAGAAATGAATACGAAATCTCATGAATAATAGAATGAGAAGCATTATGAATGAATAATAATTTAATATCACAAAGTCTAGCTTGAACAGTAGAAGCAACAGCCTATGTTTCATGAAACTATAATTGATTGATGACAAAGACATTGAATGGAAATGCATGTAAAGTATTGAGTTTACCAACAATACTTACAAATGACACAACAGTAACAGACTTACAAGATATAATCACACAAAAGAGATTTGTATACAACTGATTTAAAAATCTAGCATCATCATTCAAATGAAGCAAATTCAAAGAAGACGGATGATTTGATTTCCAACCAGCACAATTGATAGCCTATAGTGATACAGGATCATGTGCAGATTTGACAGCAAATACTTGATCATGAACAAGTGCTAGAGTGACATTGTTACAATGACTACAAAACTCATACAGCTGAACAGTGATAGAAAATGAATGAGAAATAAAAAATGTAGTAAATGTAGTAATAGATGAAAACGATCCAAGTACAGAAGTAGTAAACCTAGTATGAAATCTAGTAAACAACAATTTTTGAGGAAAAGTAGTTTACGGTTGAAGTGGTAATTGAAGTAGTAGTGGAGGTGGATGACCTACTTTTACATGTTGAGATGCAATAATAAGTAGTTGAGACACTTTAGCACCAACATCAGATCAATGGTATACAATATTAAATGATACTTATTTTGAAAGTGATAATGGTGAATCTTGGTGACCACAGTGGGATTGAACAGCTTGGGTTGCATGAAGTTCATCATTTGATGTATATATCCGTGCTATATGAGCATGGAATTCATGATATAGACCTACAAAATGAAGAGTATATCATAATTCTTCACCTAATTGATTATTAAATATTACGGATTCACTAGGTAATACTATATATAGTGCATCTAATTATGTTTCTTGAACAGAATTTAATATAAATTTTTGATCATCATGAGATATATACAGAATATATTTATGAACAATGAGTGATCCAGAAAAAATTACTAATATTGAATTTTATTCATCAGTACAGCCAGTTAATTCTTCAACAGTTTTAAAAGAATCATATACTACTATTTTGTGACCAGATTGAAAATGTTGGACTAGTCAAAATATGAGACATGGTACATTTTTGAATTCAAATGTTAATCCTTCGAATTCTACATCAGTAGAGAAATGGTGTAATGGTAATAATACTAGTAATTGTAGTACTTATTGAGCATATTATAGCCGGGCAGAAGCTATGTGATTTGATGCAAGTTGTAGTAATACTGATTGTACTTGAGCAGAAGATACTAGTAAATCTGTATGTGGTAAACTATGATCTGGATGGCATTTACCTACTGATTCAGACTGGATAGCTATCAAATGAGCTTGAGCAACATGATGGACTTGAAATAAACTATCTTGAATAATATCATCATTATCAAATATACCTTGATATAGAAATGATGGTTGATCATTTGTAGATGATTCATCAGGATTTTGGTGGCTACCTGAACAAAATTATAGTACATATTCATATTATTATAGAATGAATAATTATGATTCTAATGTTTATAAAGATTCATACGATGGTTATAAATTTTCTTGATTTAGTGTTTTATGTGTTAAAGATTAAAAAAATGAACAAGACTAGTCTTGTTCATTTTTTTTACGACCTATCAACTTTCTCCAACTCACCCAACACATCCTCACTTATCCCAGTCAATTTCAGAATCCTATCTATTTTATTAGCATTTATAAACTTAAGTATTTTTCTAACAGTTTCATTTTCATGGTTTTCTCATAGTTCTCAAAATATAGAAACCACTTTCAATCTAGCCAAAACAAGCTTAGTTTCATTTAAATCACTTAAATTATTAATAGTTTCCAACAAGTCATACAACTCAAAAATAGGTGAACCAAATGGAGTGTTTTTGTAAACCTTTGCCAACAGATTTAGATACTTATTTATTTCACTAAATGTTTTTTTTTCATTTTTGTATTCTGATAATATTTTTATATTGCTTATTTTATGTATAGACACATTTTCTTTAGTGATTATTTCAAAATTGACAACATAACCTAGGTCAAGAGTCTTTTCCTGTTTACTCAGCTTTTTATTACATTTTATTTTTCAATAATCACGTGTAAAAATAGTGTATAAAAATTCTCCAGGTTTTATTTTATCTATTTTTAATATCATTCATTTACTTTTAAATATTGACATAATTCTTATTTTTGTTTTATATTATCTAAAAAATATTGGTAAAACTATTGATAAAGGGATTTTATTGAAAAAAATCTTGATATATCAAAAATATAATTATAATGTAGCTATAAATTTAATATTTTCAAACACAAATATGACAGAAAATCAAATAATGGAAAAAGAGGTAGATACAATTATATTAGATCTTTTGAATTTACACTCTGATGAAGTAAGTGTAGATACGCAAAATTTTTTAGATTTACTGAAGTTTAGTTTATCTCTAAATACCATGGAAAAGAAAAGAGTAGTAGATGCTGCTCCTACTTTATCACAATTCCAGTTTGATGAATTGATAAAAGTATTTACTGAAGAAAGAGACAAATTTAAAGAACTAGCAAAAGAGCATCCAGATGATATTAAAAAACTTGTTGCAAAACAACAATCAGAATGGATAGCATTATGAGATTTATACAAGTCAGAACTAGAAAACCAAAGTATAGAATCAGAAAACAAAAGCAAGATAGATGATATAAAAGCAAGTCTAGGATTATAATTTCAAAACAAATAATGATATACAATTTTTGTACATTCATAGAAAAACAACAAAGAGTAGATATGTACTTATCTGCTCTTTTTAATGATTTTTCTAGAAGTTACATACAAAAGATGATAGATAGATGACAAGTATCCATAAATGGAATAACTATTTCTAAAAATCTAAAGATAAAAAATAGAGATATAGTAAATGTAGAAATAACTATAGAAAAATTAATGGAAATAGCTCCAGAAAAAATGGATTTTGATATAGTTTATGAGGATGATGAATTGATAGTATTGAACAAAGAAGCAGGGATAAATGTACACCCAGTACCAGGCGAAAACTGAAATAAAAATACACTTGTAAACTGAGTACTATCTCATTGCAAAGACAAATTACCTAGCATATGATGAGTTGAGAGACCTGGAATTATTCACAGACTAGACAAAGATACTTCATGACTTATCATGATTGCCAAGTCAGATTCTATGATGAATTACCTAGCAGATATAATCAAAAACAGAAACATAGACAAATACTACATAGCAATAGTATTTTGAAAAATAAAAGACAGGGAATTCAAGATAGAATCATATATATGAAGAGATCCAAACAACAGACTCAAAATGACAGCACTAAATCCTGTAAATCCAAAAATAGCTATCACATATTGAACTGTTTTAGAATACATAGAAAACAAATACACACTTGTAAAACTCAAAATAGAAACAGGGAGAACTCACCAAATCAGAGTACATCTATCTAGCATAGGTTATCCTATTTTGTGAGATAAAACATATGGAAACCTGAGAGTAAATAAAGAAGCAGCCACTATTTATCAACTACACAGACAAGCACTACATGCATACCAATTGGACTTGAAATTGTACTGAAAAGATATACAATTCAAAGCAGAAATAAAAGACGATATGAAGAGAATTATTTGAGACTTAGGCATAATCTAAATTTTGGTGGACTATTTTTCTAATCCCTCCCCCTGCGGGTACTCCCTTTTAAAAAGGGAGAAATTTTATAAGTGAGATTTTATTGTTTTTAAAACATTATTAATATTATTTTTAATTTCATCATTTTTTATTCTAATAACTTTAAATCACTTATTATTTAGTAATTCTTCTTTATATTTATCTAGTAAATAAATTTCTTTTAATTTATGTATGCTTCAGTCTATTTCTAATATTATCTTCTTTTCATGACAATAAAAATCAGGAATTATAAACCTATCCTGTCAATTATATTCTGTATAAACATACATAGGTTTTTGTCTTAAAAAAATTATTCACAATTTTCATCATTTTATAAAACTCCATAAAATAATTTCTGATTCAGTCATATTATTTCTTAATTTTTTTGAAGTTTCTTTTATTATATTAGGTATTTTCATTTTTGTTTATTTTATATTTCTCCCTTTTTAAAAGGGAGCGCCCCGAAGGAAGTACTCTTGGGGTATACCCGCAGGGGGAGGGATTAGTTAATTAAAACTTAGTACATTTATTTTATTTTTTTAATCCACCAAAATTTAGATTAAGCCGAGATTTAATTTAATTATTTGTCATTCCTGCGCAGGCAGGAATCTATAAAAAGTTTTCCTTATATATTTTTATAATTTCTAATTACAATTATATGAAAAAATTATTTTTATTATTATTAGTTTCTTTATCGTTAGTTTCATGTGGTAGCAAAGATATACAGTGAAAATTAAATGAAGCAAAATGACAAGTTCAAGAAGTAAAAAATCAAATAGACGAAGTAAAAACACAAGCTGATAACGCAAAAGCAAAAGTAGAAAATGTAAAAGAAAAGACTCAAGAAGCAAAATGAATTATACAAGATACAACAGATATCATAAATGATTATGGAGATACATTACAATGAAGTGTAAAAGATGCCAGGTCAGTAAAAGAATTATATGATTCAAACAATCAAAAACTGCAAGACGATATCAGAAATGCATATAAATAAATTAAATAAATTAGTCAAAAAAATACCCACACATATGATATGTGTGGGTATTTTCCCTATGAATAAACAAAAAATTGCTTCAGCCTTTACGAAGCTTTTACATTATAATACTTATTTTTAAAAGTCAAGTTAAATTACATTAACCATATTAAAAAATGGTAACATTATAGCCATTATCAGTGTTCAAATAATTCATCAAACGACAACTATTACTATTGGTTCTATTGCAGTTTGCATATTTTTTACTAAATCATCTATTTCTTTGTTGTATTTTATAGATATTTTAGTGAGCAATTCTGATAGTTTACCAGTTTCCTCTCATATTTTTATCACAGATGCTAGTTCTATAGGAAACAAAAAGTTTTGTTTTCAAGTTTGTATTTCATCTATTCACATACAAAAACTCAGACTTTGTCATCTAGATACACTATTTATTATACTTTTCAAATCTTTTTCATAATAGTCATTATCAAGTGCTCTAGAGCTTATTTCCAAAGATTTAGTAATTATTACTCCACTACTTAACAATATTCATACACTCGAAGTAAACAAACTAAGTATTTTTTTCTTTATTAGTTTTCAAAATATTGGTGTTCTAAGTATAGCATTATCATAATATATTTTTGTTTTCGGATGACTTTTAAATATTATGAAAAATATAATCAATATCGATAATGCAAATATTATCTCAAATATATTTTTTTGCAAAAAGTTTGAAATATCTATAACATTTTGAGTAAGAGTAGGTAAGTTTACTTTTGCATCTTTATACATATCCGTGATTTTTGGGATTACATAAACCATAAACACCAAAATCATAGCAAGTGATAAAAATATTATCACGATAGGATAAATCAATGCTCAGATTATTTTTGTTTTTAATTCCCTAGATTTTTCCTCTTTTATTTTAATAGTTTCTATAGAGTTTCCAAGCTTTCATGTAACTTCTCACATCTCTATAATAGATAAATCAAACACATTGAAGATATTTGTAAAATTTGCTAAAACTTCTTTTAAGCTATCTCATTTATTTAGTTTTTCTATAATACTCTTCAATAAAATTTTCATTTTTTTATCACTTGTTTGATACATAATTATCTTGAAACTGTTAAGCAGTGGTATTCAAGCATTCAACAAACTAGATAATTGCTCCAAAAGATTTATTTTATCTTTTGAGCTGATTGATACAGATGATGTACTAGAAAATTTCAAATTACCAAAATATTCCCTAGCTTTATCTATATATTTGTTCATTTTTTTTAAAATTGTAGCCTCTTTCTCCTGATAAGGAGAGAGAATTCAAGAGAGAGGTTTTTAAAGTAAATACAGAACAATTAATATTTTTAACTTTCCTTATATATATTCTATCATTTTTCTTGAATTTTTTCAAAAAAAGCTATAATAAAAATAATTATTTACCTTTTTTTATACAAAAATATGTTTAAATTATTCTGAGTGACTAATAATGAAGAGATTATTGAACTAGATTGAGAAATAGATATATCAAATGAGTTGGAAAACGAAGTATGACAAGTAGCTCTAGATATATTGGAAACACCATATGAAATAATCATATTGGCACCGATAGCTGGTATAGAATTGGAAGATATAGATTTAACAGTAAATAAAAGTGTTTTGACTATAAAATGATTTAGACCAAAACCAGAAATATACTCAGATGAAATAATTGTCAGAAACCAAGAATGTTTTTGGTGAAAATTCTTGAGAAATGTTATACTGCCAGAAAACCTAGATTTTGATAGTATAAAAGCCAATTTAGAAAACAATTTACTCATAATAACTATCCAAAAACTAAAATTTTCAAGCCACAGTATAAAAATAGATAGAGTGGAAATGTAAATAAGATAATGAATAATGAATAATGAATAATGTCATTCTGAACTTGTACCACAATAGTATAATAATTCAGAATAATTTTAAACATAAACAATTTCATTAATTACCTGTTAATTGTAACCTAGTTTTACCATATAACAAAATAAAAGTGTTTTTCAAGAAAAAAGAAGTAAAAGATCAAGCAAAGAAATTTGATAAGCTAATCACATGATTGATAATTGGTGGAGCTGTAGCATCGATGATATGATTATCAAAGACAAACAAATGAAAGGAAGTTACAGAAAATGTAAAAAGTTCATCAAATAACTTTTTCAAAAAATGATACAAGATTTTTTGAAAGGTTTTGTTGTGAGGTATAAAAATATTTACTAAAAAGTAAAATTATGATTAGATTAAGTTTATTTAGATGCTTTATTTTTTTTCTGATATTTATTCATTTTATTACAAATTCAGTATCAGCCGAATGATGTACATACAAATGACAAATAGAGCAATGTATTCAAGCAAATGAATCTGGAACAACTAGAAGTATAGAGGATTTTGTATGTATAGTTGGTACTCCTGAAGAAGTCACTTATCAAGTCATTTTGGATTCACTATTCAAAAAATTAGATGATGAAATGGATTTATTTATAGAAAACTTAGAATCAAATAAAAACACCTATTTTTGAATAGCTAGACAAAAAACATTTATAGATTGATTAAATGAGATAGATGTTAAAAAAGAATATTTTCAAAAAGAATACGCTGATATTTGCTGAAAAACTATTATACAAGAAGCAATATCATGTAATGAACAGTCAGAAACTTCAAACAAAAATGCAAAAAATTATTTTGTAGATACAGATTGTATGAGATTAGTTGATAAAAAATTGGAAATATTTGATGAGGTATCATTTAATATATTGATGCTAAATAAAAAGCAGATAAAAGCTGATGAAAAAAAGACATATGTCCAATGACAGAGAAAAAATTATGATATGTTAATAGATATCATGAATGTAAATCTATCATACATAGAAAGGATCTGGCAAAAATGGCCTTCTAAAATACAAAATGCATATTAAATGGTCATCAGTAAAATTCACATCTAGCAAAAAGTATTGATTTTTATTATTACGATGGTATTTTGCAGATGGTAATTAAAAAAAGTAAATCGATTCGATTTACTTTTTTTGTTTTAATCAATATTTTCATCCTTTAGCTTTTTGATAGTTTTTTTCATCTTTTGTTCATCACTTTTTAGCTTCTTTATTGATTTTTTTATTTCATTTTCTTCAGTTTTTACTTTTTTCATAGTTTCAGATATTTCTTTTTCAAGCATTTCTTCTTCTATTTCCAATTTTTCTACTTTTTCCAATTTTCTATTAAACATTTTTTTATTTTTTATATATCTTTTATCATCTTGTTTTACTCAACAATAAGGACATATAATCATATCTTCTTCTAGTTTTTTCTTACAGTTTATACATTTTATTTTCTTTTTTCTAAATATCAACCACAATATCCATACTACTAAAAAGAATATAAAAGTACACAGCACAGCATAAGGATTAGTTCATATATATTTATCTTTGTAGTATATAGTAAAATCTTTAGCTGAATTAAATTCGACATTTTCTCAATCTTTGTTTACATAAGAGACGTTTATATTTGCTTTTATATTTTCCTCATTTATCCTCTCATTTATTCTTTGCCAAGGCATTATATAACCAAAATTTTGAGTATTTTTCATAGTATAGTATTCTTCTGGTGTCCAATACTTTATTACTATTTTTCAGTTTTCATCATAAGCTTCATACGGAAATCATTTCCATTCTACGTTAAATTCTCTTCATTGACCTGGCAATACATTTCATCATTCATCATTTATAGGTAAGTAGTCTACTACTTTTTCTCATATTTTTGCTCATTCTTCATTTTTGATTGATTCTTTTCAGATTCATTTGATTTGATTTCAGTTATCATCTACAAGTACTATGTTTCATGTAGGATTTAGATGCGTATTTCATTCATTTATAAATAAAGTTTCGAAATCTATTATAAAATCATCAGGAGTCAGATCAGATTCTTCATTTTGATTTAGATTGTTTATATCTTGATCCAAGTTTTCATCCGAGAAAAAATTATCTATACATTTTCAGTCATAATTACTAGCAGTCAAGTCTATAAAAGGACAATCATCTTTTACTAAACCATTACCATTACTACTTCATCATCAAGCATTTTGTCATCATACTGTTATAACTGTATCTTTTACTTCTGCGTCTGTAACTATTTCTCAATCCACATTTACAAGTAACAATATACAATAATCCACATTTATACCTATGTTTCATCAGGTAGAATTTTCAGATTTTTGATTTTTAAAACAAACAGCTCAGTAATGTCACCCTGGAGTAGCATCATTTGGTACATCTATAGTAAAGTTTACTGTTTTTTCCTCATTTGGGTTTATAGTAAATCAGGCTGTATCGACATTTATCCAAGTAGATAATTGTTGATCAGGATGCACAAGCTCACTATATCTCACAAATTTAGGTACTCAAGTAGCTCAATTTGATTCAAAATCTGTTTTTCAAGTTATGATATTTACTGGTATATCACTATTGTTTCTTAATAATGCTGTTCTTCACACAGTAGTACCTGTAAAAGCATCTATTTCATATCTAATAGGCGAAACAGTAAAATTTATTGCAGCATTTACAGAATTATTTATATATAATATGATAGAAATAAATAGAAAAAGTATTATTTTTAGTTTGTTCATAATGAATTTAATAGTTAAAAGTTTATTCTTAACTATTTATATTTAAAAAAACAAAAAAATCAAAAGAAATGTATCACAAAAAAATCGGACATATGTCCGATTTTTACTTATAATTTCTAATTAGAAGTTACCAGTAACAGTAAATGTAACAGTATCTTCATAATCTCAAGCAGGAGTTTCAGCTGTAGAAGTAGCAGATACTACGAATTCTAAGTCATCTACCAAGTTTGTAGCTTCTGGTTTATTTGTAGTATAAACTGTATGTTCAGTTACATTGTTGTTTATTTCTGTAAGAGTCATACCAGATGCTGTAAACGCTGGACTACTAGAATCATCAACTGCATTTGGAGTAGAAGCATATGTATATGATTCAGCAACTCCATCAGTAGTTAAGTCATTTAATTGTATTGCATTGTCATCAGTTTTAGTTAATCAACCACTTCCTGATCTAGCAGTAATAGATACACCTGATTTAGCATTTGTACCTACTTCGATAAATAATGAACCTGTAGCAGTGATACCAGCATTTAAATTACCTAAATCTATTACATCAGTAGAGATTTCCATATTTAAAGTAGGTAATACTTTAGCTTTAATTTTGATTCCAGATACAGAACCAGATGCAGTTCCAGGAAATAAATCATCCCATATAATAGAAGTATTAAATGCACCAGTACCAGTAACAGAACCTGTACCGATTTGAGTAGCTGCAAATGCAGTACCTAAACCAGAAGTAGCTAAACTAGTTGCAGAAATAGCAACTATACCAGATAAAGCAATAGCTTTTTTTATTTTTGTTTTTATCATACCATTTTGGTTATGAATATAAAATATTGTTTGTATGCATACGTTAAGCTTAATTTAGAGCTTGCTGACCAAACATATATATCATAACATATTAAAATTGCTTTTGTCAAAAAAAAAGACTATTTTTTTTTAAAATAGTCAAAATATTCTTATATATGACAGATTTTCTCAAAAACTAGAAGTTCTAGGAAGAAAATTTTTTGGTGAAATGAGCTCACTTATGTAAGCGATTAAGCCAAAATTTTCTGACGAAGAAATTCGAAGTTTTTCAGATAATCTGTTTTTAATAATTCAAATCCAGTCAAAACCTAATAAGTGACTCATAATCTCAAGCAACTTGTTCAGGTCATACTAGTGCTCAAAACTTAACTGTATAATTATATGTATTTTTATTTCAGTTTACATTTATATTTTCTACTTCGCTAGCCAATATCTCATTTGTATTGATTAGATTTATAGTAGAAGTATAAGGTCATTTATCATATCAAAATCAATTAATACCATTCCAGTCAGTAATAATTGCAGTTCATTCTGACAAGTCAGTATCTTTATTTAATATCAAATCAAATCATACTCAAACCGTTTTTACAGTAATGGTTAATTCTCCACTACTAAATTTTGTTACTCAATTATCTATATCTCATATATCTAGACTTCAACTACTTACAATCAACTCTGGTTCATCTATATAAAATACTGCTCAAGTAGAAGATGAATTAGCACTATTATCAGATATTTGAAAATCAAACAAATATTTTCAAAAACTTAGATTATTAGTAGGATAAGTAGCTCATGTAGACGTAACTACTTTCGATCATAGATTTAGTCAAGTTGCAGAAATATCACTTCACCATGCAGTACCATTCCATTTATACAATGCTATTACATCAGAGTTAGTATCTATTCAAGTTTCAGCATCACTATAATTTATCACTATATTATGTACTCATCCAGGTAACAAACTTCAACTAGCAAAACTGATTCACGAAATATTTGGTGGTGTTGTATCTGTTGGGGGATTTGTCGGCTCAGTAGCAACAAAATCTATAAATGCACTATCACTTCAAGCACTTCAAGCTCAGTCTTTAATATAACACCATTTATATATATGTGATCAAGCAGGAACTGTTGTATTACTATACTGTGTCCATGGAACAGTTCATGACCATGCTTGTTGTTCTACATTGTCTATATAAAATCTCAAAAAATCACTTCATGTCTGACTAGAAACATTGTAGTAAAAATTGATAGTACCAGTTTGAGTCAGAGTATTGTTTACTTCAAAACAAGATTGACTATTAGGATTTCATCAATTATTACTTTCTAGAGAATACAATCATTCATAAGGATTAGTAGTAGTTCTGCTCCAGTTTCAAGATGTAACAGTGTATTTATAATCATCCAAAACATTTTCAAAATCCAGCGTACTAGGAATCAATTCAAAAACATCGTTGATATTTATCGTGAAAACTTTTTGATATTGTCATCAGTTTCCATCATCAGTTTGTACTCTGATACTATATGTACTTTTTATTTCAAAATCAGGAGAATGAATCAATTTCAAAGTACTTCATGTAATAGTAAAGTAAGCATTATCAGTATCACCAAATCAAACAACTAGACTATAAGTGTGAGTATCTCATAAATCAGCATCAGTAGTACTTAGAGTTCAAACAGTTGAATTAGCAGCTACATTTTCATTTATGTTACTGCTTGAAAGAGTTATATTAGTAGGTATATTATTAGTAGAAGCTTGAGTCGAAATAGAAAATATTCTATTATTATTTATATTTGTAGCAGCTATTCTCCAAATATTTCATCATAGATTAGTCATTACTGATGGAGTTTCATCTGCAAGTAAACCATTTCAGTTAGTATCATATGTGAAATAATAATTTGCTCCAGTACTTGTAACAGGCACATCAAAATTTGTATTAGCGACATTGAAATCTAGATTCACAGTTCATACTTCACCAGTTTCTTGTACCTTCCATATGCGGGATAGGTTGTAGTATCAAGCAGGAGCATCAGTTTGAGTCCAAGTATTTCATGAGTTATTATTAGAAATACTCAAAAATTCATTATCAGCAATATCTACAAAACTAGGAGACATATTAGTACCTTCTCAAAGTGCTTCTACTGTGATAATACCATCATCATTTACAGACTTAGACTTGATTTGAGTCAATTCTGATCAATCATCTCTACCTATACCAAATATATCATATATATATGTTCAAGCTGTTGTAGTGTTCCACATAGTAGTAGATCAATCTGATGCCAAATAATTTTTAGTACCATTTGCAAATGTCATTCAATACTTCAGTGATAGATACGATTCTACTTTTTGCTTTTCTGTTGGAGTTACTCTAGAGCTATAATTTATTATTTCTGCTATTTTTCACTCATATTCATAAGGATTAGCTGGGTCATTACTCATTCAAAGTCTGTAACTAGTAGCAGACAGAGTTTGGTAAGTATTTGCATCATAGTTATTTAAAATCAATCATTTTTCTGATATCTCAGTACCAGTTCAAGCAGCATTTTCATTCATATTTACAAGCATAGGTTTTCATGCTTGATATGATGCAGCTCATATTTGAGCAGATCTCCATTCAGTACTTGCTCATACAGCATGAGTAATAACCTCATCATTAATAGCTACAGTAAAAGCTCAAAGCACAAGTCACCCAAAAGGTAATCAACAAGTACCACTACTAATAGTAGCATTTGTACAAGTAAATGAAAAAGGAACTCAACCAGTCACGGTACCATCTACTTGATTTGTAGGGACAACTACAGCAAAATAACTTTGTGTATATGCTCCATTTGATGTATTTTGCAGGTACTGAGTAGTACCATTGAAATCTACCAGTGGATTGAAGTTTAGATTTGCTGATGTACTTTGATATGTAGGAGCTACTCAAGCAGTAGCATTGAAACCATTACCAGATTGGTCATTCCAAGTAGAAAGTGCAGCTCAATCAGTAGTAGTACTTGTTCATTTATTTGCTTTTAACCATATAGATAGGTTTGTAGAAACTCATCCAGGAGTAGGTGGATTGGTAGAAGTAACACTTACATTATCTAGCTCTACTTTTTGATTACCATTTGAAGTAAAAAATGCTTTAAACGTAAATAGTCATGTTCATCATCACAAAGCATTAAATGCTGTCAGATTTGAATTTATTACTGATGCAGAGCTACTATTTGTTACTCACAATACTGTTGTAGCCCAAGCTGCACCATCCCAATAATACCAAGTTGCACCATTATTTTTTGATATTTGATATGTAATTGATCATTGATTTCAAGCTCAAAGAGTTTCAGTAAATGAAGTCAAATTATTCAATACTCAATAATTGAAGGCAGAAACAGGTATGATTGTAGGACTAGTAGTATCATAATTCCATTTAAGTATTTCGAGTGCATCACTTATATATGATGCAACATATAAATAATCTCATACTTTAAAAATACCATCAGATCAATTTAGTAAAGGATTTGCAGCATTATGAAGTATTTTTGTGACAAAAGTAGGAGTAGCTGGATTACTGATATCTGCTATATTTACCGCATCACTTCTATATGAAGTAATGAAAAGTTTGTTTCAATCAACAATTAAATCACGAGGTTGAGTTAATGAATAACTTCATCATGATATATTGGTTACTGCAGTAGGAGCAGTAGGAGTAGATATATCAATAACTCTTACAGAATTATTATTATAAGCAGATACATAAGCATAGTTTCAGCTTATTTCTAAATTGTGTGCTCAGTTTAGATTTGTAGCATCTTGTATTCTAGTTATATAAGCTGGAGAAGCAGGATTTGATATGTCTACAACTGCAAAAGAATCGGCATTAAAAGCTGCAACAAATGCATAATTTCAAACTACTTTTACATCACGAGCTCAGTTTAGATTTCAGTTATTTACTCTATATTTTCATTGATATGCAGGAGCCGTTGGAGTAGATATATCAAAAACAGTTAAAGCATCATCAGCATCCGAAGCAGCATATAAATAATTTCAAACTATATCTAATCATCTGATTCAATTTATCCTATTAGTAGTAGTTCTAAGAACCTGACCAGCAGGAGTAGGAACAGCAGGATTTGATACATCTATTACTTGTAAGACATCACTTGTATTTGCTGCTATAAAAAGATAATTTCAGCTTTTTACTATTCATGATGCTCAATTCAATCTCAATGTTCAGTTATTATTATTTACAGTAGTCACCAATGTTGGAGCAGCAGGGTTTGATATATCAAATATCGCAACTCTATTTCATAAATAACTAGTCATATATGCATAGTTTCAATCTACTACTACATCATATGCTCAGTTTGCGTTTGTAGCATTTGTATAAACTCAATTATGTATCAACGTGTTTTTTTCTAGATTTGCGATTCATCAACTAAATGAGAAACTTGTAGAATCAGAAAGAGTATAGTCTGTTGATAAAGACATATCCCAATTATTAGTAGCAGCAAAAGCATTATTCAAAAATAATCCTCATACAAATTGTAAACAAATGATCAAAAAGTAAGCAATATTTTTTGTTTTTAGTATATTCATAAATAATTTTCTTTTAAAATTTAAATAAATGATTATTATATAACTCCATTATATAGTTTTTTAGTAAAAGTAAAAATGAGTTTAGAAATTTTAAAAAAATACAAAATCAAAGCGAAAAAATCACTATGACAAAATTTTTTAGTGAATGATGATATAGTAGAGGAAATAGCAGATACAATAGACGTAAAGTGAAAAAATATAGTAGAAGTATGACCATGATACTGAGCATTGACAGAAAAATTAGTATCTAGAAAACCAAAATCATTAAATCTAGTAGAGCTTGATCGTGATATGATAGAAGTACTAGAAAGCAGAATTAGAAAATGAGACTTTGATTTACTATGAATAGATTTTCATATAAACAATGTCGATGTACTCAAATATGCACCAGTACCACCAGTAGTAGCAAATATAAAAGAGGAAAGTATATATGAGTACAGTGTAATAGCAAATATACCATATTATATTACATCACCTATTTTGAGACATTTTTTGTATGAATTGAAAATAAAACCCGTAAATATGGTTATATTGATGCAAAAAGATGTAGCAGACAAGATTTTGTTAGGACAAGACTTTTGAATCAATAATGAAGAATGAATAATAAATAACAAAAAAATGAAGTCATCAGTTATATCATTATTCGTAGCAAAGAAATGTTATGTAGACGAAGTGATAATAGTAAGTAAAGAAAATTTTGTACCAGCTCCAAAAGTAGAATCAAGTGTATTGCTTTTTGAAAGACACAATTTATTTGATGAGATAGATGATGATTGATTTTTGGAATTCATAAAAAAGTGATTCAGAGAACCTAGAAAAATGCTTATGAGAAATTTAACAAATGCTTGATATGACAAAAACTATATTATGAAAATATTTACAGAATTGTGAATAGAAAATTCAGTAAGATGAGAAGAGTTAAATATAAGAATTTGGTGCCAACTATTTTTAAATTTTAACAAATAATTAACTACAAAAACTTGCTCTTATAAATATTCTTTTTATAATAGTGTCTCCCATATACAAATATGGTTTTAGAAAAATACTATTTTAAAAATAGTTAAAAGAAGCTATTTTTAATTTTTAAAATATAAAAAATATTCATGCAAAATAAATCAATAGTACATATATTGACCAAGGCAAGAATGGAAAGTGTCGAATTTATAGCAGAACTCGACGCTATGGAAGAGCTCAGTGAAAAATATGAAATTAAAAATGTATTATTTTATAAGTGAGATGTTATTAAATTTGATGCTTTAATAAGTAAATTGGAAAAATTTCATATATTGTTTAAACATTATTCAAACAAAGAAGATTTAAAACAACAAGTATTAGATTTTTCTAATGAATATGAAGTCATATTTGTGAATACTTCATTAGAATTATTAGTAAATATAGTAAATGAAGTAAAAGCCGCATTATGACACCCTTTATCAGATAATCCTAATATTTTCAGAAACAAGTTTTTACAAAGAGAATTAATCCAAAACCACAATCCAGAATTGTGAGTAAAACATGTTAAATGAACTCCTGAAGAACTTGATTTAAAACAAATAGAAGATTATGTAAAATATCCATTTATCATAAAACCAGTAGACTGAGTACAGAGTTCATGAGTTGCAAAAATCACAAATAAAAAAGATTTTCAAAAATACATAGTAGAATACAAAGATTTTCACGATAGACTTCAAGCTAGATGAGTAGACAACAAAGAACTTATAGTAGAAGAATTTATAGATTGAAAACTTTATTCTATTGATTATTTTGTAACTACTGACTGAGAAGCTCGTATATCAAAACCAGTCAAAGTAAGGTTATGAATAGATGTAAAAGTAAATGATTATTGTAATATAGCTAGAATAGCTACAGAAAAAACAGAGTGAGAATTCAAATGAAAGAGATTGAAATGATTCGTAGAATCTACTATAAAAGCTACTTGAATCAGAAATACTTTTGTACATCACGAATTTAAAATAAATAGTAAATGAGAATTAAAAACAATAGAGTTAAATGGTAGAATAGGTTGAGGTAGACTAGAACTCTTAAAAAGAGCATATGATTTCAATATGTATGAGTTACTTATCTGACCAGAAGTAAAACCAGGTAAACTAAAAGAAAACAATATAGCAGTAAATATATATGCAACAAAGAGATGAATATTGAAGTGATTTGATGAAAAAGTCTTCAAAAAAATAGAAGAAAGAAAAAGTGTATTTGCTATCAAATATGATCTTTGTGCTATATGAAAAGAGATTTGACTTACAAAAGATTGATTTATCAAAATCTGAGTAATCAAACTAAAAAACAAAGACTACAAAGAATTAGCCAAAGACTTCAATTATATCAAATCTAAGTACAAAGATTTATTGGATATAGAAGTAATTAAAATACCTAAGAAATCAAAAATATTTCATGTGATAGATAGATTTACAGGACTATTTACAAAAAAACAGTCAACTAAAAATTGAAATACAAAAAAAGACAAATAAAAAACAATCCAGCAAATTTTTGCTGGATTGTTTTTTATTTTGCATTTTTTCTATCCGGATGTAGTTTTTTTCTGACTCTTTCTATTTTTGGATTATATTGATTTTCCAGTATTTCAAGAATCGAGTTATTTACTTTGTTTTGGGGTATTTTCAAAAACTGTTGTTCAGATATACTTTTTAGCAACAGATTTACTAAACCAGATACATTTTCCTTTGTATGTCTAGAAATATGTTCTATTTGTTCTTTTGTAAAATTAAAAATAGGGTATTTTTCTTGTAAATATTTGTGAAATCATAGAGAGTTTATTTTTACTTTTTCTCAATCAATACTTTTAAGCCTCTCACTAATTATATAGTAAACAGCATCAGATATAAAAAGAGGTTTCAATAAATTTAGTTTTTCTCCAGATTTTTCTTTTTCTTGTTTTATTTTTTTAAGAGAATCAGTTTCTTCAAAAGATATTTTACCTAAAAACAAATCTTCAGGTGCTATTCACTCTTTTCAATCAGAAATTATATATTTATTTACTTCCAGTACAGCTTTTAACAATCATCTGATATATGTAGTATCTTTGTGCTGGACTCAGTATTTATTATTTCTCTTCAGTCTCAAAAATCTATCATTTACTGAGATGATATCTGGATCTATTATTTCACTCAATTCTAAAAACTCTTTTAATTCTTCATTTTCCAACAACTCTCACATCAAAGTTTTTATGAAGTTACCACTTATCTCTATTTTGTTTATATCTATTATCTGCTCACCAGATTCTTCATCTATTTTATACAATTCACTCCCATACATAAAAAGTTGTTCCATTAGCATAGCTACACTCATTCATCTTTTTCAGTACTTTTTGCTCATCTCATGTTTCATAGCAATTGTCTAGAATTGTAATCTGTAATATTATGAGTTTCTATTTCATGATTACCTAGCTTGAAAAATCTCAAAAATTTTATATGTTTAAATTTATCACTAGTAGGGAACTGTACTCACTTTGGTCCATCAGAGATACTTCAAACATTTGCATTAGATTCTACTATGTGTTCTAGTTTTTCTAGTGCTTCTACTAGTATATTAAATCCTAGTATATAATCGTCTTTAGATAAATCGTAGTCCAAGAATTTTCACTCAATCAGTTTTGGCTTTTCTTTTGATTTATACTCATATCATATAGGTAAATAATGTCTAGCTTTTTCCAAAAAATACTCAAATTTATTTATTTCTTGATCTGACAACTTATCTATGTTTCTTAAATATTTATCATAAATATATTCATAAGAAATTACTACTTCTTCAGGATTATCAATTATTTTTCAACCAAAAAGTTCACAATCTATTCATTGTAATTTTTCTGATAATTCAGATTTTTCATTTTCAGTAAATCATATTTCAATTCAAGCTTTTTCCAGTTCAAAAGGTATAGCTATTAGAGCATATTCCATAAACATCTTTTTTTCTAAAAGTGAATTTATAAAAATACTTTTTAGTTCGCTATCTATTTTATCCAAAGAAAAAGCATCAAACAACTCTATTTCTTGTAAAGCACTATCTATCTGATTTACTTTTTCTAGCAAATTATTTTCCAATTTGGTTTTTGATTTCAATAACAATTTCCTTTTTTCACCTTCACTAGATTTTTTGTACAACTCTAAATCAAGCATACCAGACTTCACAAACAAAGTAGTGTTTATATTAGTTTCTTTTTCATAAGAATAAGTCACTTCAGCTATCTTCCACAAGTCTTTATTTATCCAGTTTTCTTCATCATAAATAATCAGATTCAATTCCTTGATCAAATCTTGCAGTCTTTTTTCTGATAATCTATCGATGTTACTATTCATAGCTTGTATTTAATATTTTTCTATAATTATATTTTTAATATAACATATTTTGGCTATCTAGTCAAATATTTTTAAAATTTATTTTACGCTTTTGTCAATAAAAAATACATATTTTAATTTTTAATAATCATTATTTTTGTTACAATCAAAGTATTATTATTTTACAAAAATAAAATGAAGATAACTACAAAACAAACTATCAAAAACTCATTTATATGAGCAATAGTTTTTTCTATTACTGTACTATGATTTGGACTAGCCTACTGAGCATGGACTACTATATCAACAGAAACAGACTGACAACCACTATCAGCGGCAAAGTGGAACACATTGGTAAATAGGCTGAATTCTATAGATGAAAAACAACTCCCAACTGCTTGGGTAAACTTCAATGGTACAAGTTGTACTTGATGAGCATGAAATGAGTGTGTTTTGATAAGTTCATATAATATACTAAAAGTTACTAAAAGTACAACATGACAATTTATTGTTTACTTTTTGAACAATATGGACAATAATTATTATTGAGTTATATGAACACCTTTATACAATAATACATATAATTGATGAGCATTAACAGTTGATGAAAGAATCTCAGCAAAAACAGTATCAAGTTTTCCTATATGAATATATACAGCAAATTGATCTGCTTGGTCAGATTCAATTAGTACAAGTGTAACTGTCTTCTGATGAAAAACATACTAAAAAAATATTTATTAATAATTAAATTATGCTAAAACATTTTAAAAATTGATTATTACATTGATTTTGAATACTATTAATAGTATGATTATGAGGACTAGCCTACTGAGCATGGACTACTATATCAACAGAAACAGACTGACAACCACTATCAGCGGCAAAGTGGAACATATTGGTAAATAGGCTGAATTCTATAGATGAAAAATCTTTACCAACAGCATGGGTAAACTTCAATGGTACAAGTTGTACATGAGGAGTTTGATGAAACGAATGTGTTATAAAGGATAGTTATAACATAAACAAAGTTACAAGAATAACTACTTGAAAATACAATATATATTTTCAAAATATTATGGATAACACCAATTATTCAATTTCAAGTAGCAACATATGATCAACAGTAGCTTATTATGCTACATTTATTAGTAGTAATTGAGTAATAAATAACACTAATTATTTCTCAGTAGAGGCTAGAAATGTAACAACTAGTATTTATGATCAAGACAATATAAGCATACAAGTTTATTGATGAAAAACATACTAAAAAAAGTTCAAAGCAAATTTGCTTTGAACTTTTTTTACATCATGAAATCTGCTATTAGTAAATAACTTATTATTATTCACAACACCAAGTAAATTCTATCATTTCTCTTCGGAAAATACCTCAATATATATATTATAAATCAAGAAATAATCAGAAAAAACAAATTTACTAATATCAAATAAGCTTGTTTTTTATCAACAGACAAGAAATTTGTTAAAAATTCTTGTTTTTTCTCAAAAATCAAATCAGGAAAGTAATATACTAAATCAGTAGAAGACTCTAAAAAACCCAAATTTGCATCAAAAGTATCATCATATCATATGAGATTTACAACTCATACATTAAAATATCATTCAAATTTCAATATTCAAACTAGAGTAAAAATCATTGCTATTAATATTGCAGCTATTATTTTCATATTTATTTTTGTTATATTTTAATATTTAATTTTATTTTATTAAAAAATAAAAAAAATACAATTAATTTTATAGGACTTTACTTTTTTCTATTTTTCTATAAAATTTTGCCGATTAATAAGGAAAATACAAAAGATTATGATAATTTTTTGTATTACCAACTATACTTTTAAATAAATAAATTAAATATGGAACTAAAAAATATTAGAAATTTTTGTATTATAGCACATATAGACCATGGTAAATCTACTCTAGCAGATAGATTACTAGAGATAACTGGTACTATAGACAAAAGAGATATGAAACACGGTCAAATGCTTGATACTATGGAACTAGAACAAGAAAGAGGGATCACAATAAAACTACAACCAGTGAGGATGAACTGGAAATGATATCAGATGAATATCATAGATACTCCTGGTCATGTGGATTTCCAATACGAGGTTTCTAGAAGTCTAGCTTCAGTAGAATGAGCTTTACTTATAGTAGATGCTACTCAATGAATAGAAGCTCAAACTCTTTCAAATGTATATATGGCTATAGAAAATGACTTGGATATCATACCAGTCATAAACAAGATAGACTTACCAGCAGCAGATTTTGACAAAGTAGCAGAAGAAATAATCAACTTGTTAGGTTGTGATAAATCTGAGATTATATGAGTGTCAGCAAAGACATGAGAAAATGTCGAAACTATACTAGATGCAGTTATAGAAAGAGTATCTTCACCAAAAGTATATACAACAAAAGATCCAGAACACGATGAATTGAAAGCACTTGTTTTTGATTCTCAATATGATCCATATAGATGAGTAGTGAGTTATGTAAAAGTATTTCAGTGAGAGATAAAAAAGTGAGATTCTTGCCAATTTTTAAATACTCGTAAAAAAATAGAAGCTCTAGATGTAGGTTATTTTTCACCATGATATACAAGTGATAAAAAAATCTGAGTAGGTTCTATTGGTTATGTAGTAACTGGTTTAAAAACTATCAGAGATGCCAAAGTAGGTGATACTATGTGGAAACCAGAAAATATAGAATGACCAAAAGCAAAACCAGAAGATGCGACTCCAATAGAATGATTTTGATTAGTTACACCATTTATATATGCTGGTATTTTTGCTATGGATACAAGTGAATATCCATTACTAAAAGATGCTATGGAAAAACTAGTACTAAATGACTCTGCACTTTTTGTAGAACTGGAAGTATCTCCAGCACTTTGACATGGATATAGATGTGGTTTTCTAGGACTTTTACACTTAGATATAGTAAAAGAAAGACTATTTAGAGAATTTGATATGGATGTAATAATGACATCTCCACAAGTAACATATAGAGTCATATTATTATGAGATAAATTATCAGAATATTCTAGATATCATGCAGAATTAATAGAAAATGAAAGAGGCCAAAAATGTACTAGAGTACTAGTTTCAAATCCAGAAGATTTGCCAAAGAGAGAAAAATATTTATATATAGAAGAACCAATAGCAAAAGTAGAAATCATTACACCAAATGAATACGTATGAAATCTGATGCAATTGTCACAAGAAAGGAGATGAATCTTCAAAAATCAACAATTTATAGATAGAGATAGAGTAATGCTTACTTATGAATTACCTATGAATGAATTGATATGAGATTTTTATGATGAAATCAAATCACTTAGTTCTGGTTATGCATCACTTAACTATGAATTTATTCGTTACAACGAAGATGATTTAGTGAAATTGGAAGTACTTATAGCAGATGAAAAAGTAGATGCTCTAGCATTTATATGTCATAGAACACAAGCCCGTTATCTAGGGTGAAAAATATGTGCAAATCTAAAAGAATCAATACCAAAAGCACTTTTTACAATCAAAATACAAGCAGTAGTTTGAGGGGATGTAGTAGGTAGATCAGATATATCAGCTATGAGAAAAGATGTAACTGCCAAACTATATGGTAGAGATATCACGAGAAAGAGAAAACTACTAGAAAAACAAAAAAAAGGTAAAAAGAAAATGAAACAATTTGGTAAAGTAAGTCTACCTAGTGAAGCATTTGTAAATTTGTTGAAGAAATAAAATCTTTTGACTTTTAAACAAAATATTATTATATATATAATAATATTTTTTATTTATTTAATTTAATTCCATGTTTGAAAAATACCTCAAACTTATTTCCAAATACAATGTTTTTTTGATAAAACCTTTCAAAAAAAACAATATATTACAAAACCCAGTTATTTTTTGATATTCAAAAATAACTGATTTAGAGTGATATAAATACATTTTTTTATGAAAACTTTATAGAAAAAAAATCGAACTAGAAAAAATATTAAAAAAAATCAAAAAAAACAAGAAAAAGTTATCAATTCTGCATTACAGAGTGTTAAAAAGAGAGATTAAATTCATATACGACAAGATTGATTTTTTAAAAAATGTATATGATTTTGAAGCCAATAAATTGGATAAAGATTACAAGATAAATTTCCCAGAATTGGATTTTGATTATTACAATAAAAAATTTTTTTGAGTGACAAAAAAAGATATATGTTGAGATTATTATAAATGTGATATAAAAATAAAACAAAATTTAAAATCTAATTTAACTATTACTAAAAATGAGTTAGAAGAGTTATTAAATTATACAAAATCTAAAGTTAATTGATTTTGATATAGATTTTGAACTTATTCTTTTATGTCACATAGTGCTTGATTCTTAAATATAACTTCGAAAAGTAATTATACTTTAAAAGAAGTAATCACATTATTCTTTCATGAAATGACCCATTTTTTTAGGAGATATAATAATATAGAAAATTACGGAACTAGTTATTGATTTTCAGATTACATGAAATTAGAAGAATGATTTGCCTTATACAATGAATATTTATATTGAAAAAAATTGATAAAGTGACTTAAATATAATCCATATTATGAAGCATGTTTTTCCATTTTATTAAATAATTCTATAAATGAAAGTGAAAAAATAGAAAAAATTTATTTAATACTTTCAGACAAGTGATATGATAAGGGGAAAGCACTATCTTATTATTATCGTTTTTATCGTTATTCATCTTTTTGATCAAATCAATTTTTTTTAAAAGACTTGGTTTATACAAAATGATATAATGTTGTAAAAAAGTTTATAAAACTTGATAGTTCATATTATGATAAATTTTTTAGCTGAAAAATATGAATGAATTTTATAGAATTAAACTTATATTCAACAAAAAATAATTTTGATACCAATTCTTATTTTGAATGAATATTAGATGAGATAAGTATTAAATTTAACTTAAAAATGTAACTATATAAAATTTCTTAGTTAACTAATTAATTTCTTTTTTAGTATTTTGCAGAAGTATTAAATTTATATCTTTTATAAGTAAAAAAATATTATGAAAATAACTATTGTATCAAGTCAAATCGATTTTTTTACAGATCAATTAATTAAATATTTTAATTTTTATACTTTAGAAGTATATTTAGTAAATTTTTCATTTATATCAGAGGTTAAAGAGTATAATAATTGGGGTAATATCATTATTTGGAAAAGCTCAAGTATAGATATGAAAAATCAAAGTAATATATTATATAAATATCTAAAATATTTAAATAAAACAGTAATTAATCTAAGTTTATACGATAAATTAACAAAATCAGAATTATCATTTCAACAAGATAAAGTAAATGATTATTATTGAAAAACAGATAATAATTTATTATTATTTAATAATAAATTAGAATACAATAAATTAAAAATTAACAAAAATATAAAATCTTATAAAGTTATATGTTTATGAGGTATTGTTTTTTATCTAATAGAAAAAATATCAAATGATTTATGAGTAGTAGTATATCAGATTTTAAATGATAAAATTTTACAAAAAAAACTTTCAGAATTATCACTTGAAATATCATCAATATTCAATTTAAATTTATCTGAAATAGATTATTTATATGATATAAAAATAAATAAATTTATTTTTTGAAGTATAAAATCTATTATTTCTTATGAATTATTAAGTGATATAATTACTGATATATTTTATATTAAAATTATAGATAATTATATAGAGTTATCCAAAAGAAATAAAAATAATACTATAGAATTGGTTTATAATTATTATAATAGTAATTATATGTATTTATGATTAAAAAAATTTCATTATTCATCAAGAATATTTTTATGGTTTAATGATAAAACACAATTTGATTATATACTTTCTTTAAAAACAAATTTTATAGGTAAAAATAAAAATGAAACGGAAAATATAATTAAAAATATATTATTAGAAAAAAATAATAATAATATTAATTTTAATAAAAATGAATACAAATTACGCAATTCTTTAAAAGAAAAATATCCAATGATTAGTAAATATAACTCTGTATTATTTAAATTTATATTTACAAAAGTTATATATAAAAAAAATATAAGTAATATATTATTGAAGAATTTAAATATTTATGATTTATTAAAATATAGAGATAATCTTTATGAATCACCACAAGATTTAGCTATTCTTTCTACTATATGAATAAACTTTATATATAGTTTGAATTATTTTCTTAGTGTAATAAAGCAAACAGATTTAATAATTTTTGATCCAAAAATACTTTTAGAATTAGGTCTAACTTCATATAAAAACAAAGAAGTAAAAAATAAATACAATTTACAAATATATTATTATACACACTGCGTCATAAATGAATCACTTTTTTACTCAAGAAAAATAGTTAAAAATAAAAAAGTATATTTAGATATGATTAAAGAATGTGAGTTGATTATTTCTAATAATTATTTTGATATAAATCTAGATAATAAATTAGAATTTTTAGTATGCACAAAAATTATATGATATAATTCAATATTATCAAAAATTATTTATGCTGAATGTAATAAATCTTTATCTAGTAGTGGAAATTATTTAGTTGACACTATTAATAGTAATCATTTCAAAAAAAACAAAAATAGTTTTGCTGATTCAGAACATAGAAATGTATTATTTCTAATGTACTTTTTAGATTTAGGAAATAGATATATGTTGAAGTGATAAATCATGCAATATAAATATATATATGGTCAGTAAAAGTGATTTAACTATATCAATAAAGAATTGAAAAAGTTATTAAAATTTAGTTATTATGATATAATATTTTCATGAAAGATTTGATTAATATTTTTGAGAAATAATATATACTATACAAAAAACAACTTTGATACCTAGACTTATTTTGATTAAATATATAATGAGATTAAAAATAAATTCAATATAGTTTAATTTGATTAGAAAAAGCAAAAATCCCCATTTTTTTGGGGATTTTTATTTTCTCAATCCAATTTCACAGAAGTAATTTGTACTTCTAGAAATTGAATATTTCCAAGGCAATCAAGCCTTTTTTGCAGATTTTTAATACTACATTCAGAGTAAACCATACTCATGAAGTAATAATAATTAATTAGATAAAAATCAGTGCTAATTTTTTCTTCCTTACTATTAGCATCAGAAATTAATCCTGAATATGTAGTTCTGGCTGAATTTTTGAGTTCATCTCTAAAATCGGTCAGGTTATTAATAACACATTCGGCGTCGGTGTATAATTCCTGTTCATTACATTTTATGATTGAATTATAAATCCCATCATAAAAAAATGATATAGTAGCAAAAACATCAGACTCTTTTTTATGCTTCATATTTTTTGAAGCAACGTAATTGTCATTTACACTACTTATAATTTCCTCCATTAGTTCAGGAGTTAATCTTAACTCATATGATTCAGTAGTTTCATTTTCCAATGTATCAGCATTTGAAACTGGAACACTAAAATCATTTTTTCCCATACTTGCTTGTGCAAATACAGGAATTAAAGCAAAAAATACAATAAATATTATTTTTTTCATTTCATTTTCCTTGTGTTTTTGTTTTGTTGATGGATAATAATATAAAAAAATGAATTGTCAAGTATAAAGTATAATAAAATTTAAATAATTTTTTAGTCAAGTTAAAATATAAAATTTATTTTATATTCTTTATATTTTTTATATAATAATTTAGTTAATTTTAAATAAATATTATGCATAAACAAAAAACAAGTAAATCTCAATTATTCCAATTTATATGAATTCTTAATATAAATCAATGTAGAAATACTAAAGCATTTACACTAGTGGAACTAATAGTAGTAATTACTATATTAGCAATTTTATGAACTATTGCATTTATATCACTTCAATGATACAGTACAAATGCGAGAGATAGTACGAGAATCAGTGATATAAGTAGTATAAAAACATCATTAGAATTATTTCAACTAGATGCAGGGAAATATCCACAACCAACAAACTGAGTAGAAATAACCTATAGTTGAGCAGTGGTATGGAATCAAGGTACCTTTTGAGAAACAGTTTATGCAAATGTAGATAGACTAGATAAAATACCTACAGATCCTAGCACAGATAAGCAATACACGTATTCAGTAACAGCAAATAGATTTGAATACCAACTATGATGAATAGTAGAATGAGACACTATAGCAATGAAAAATGAAAAATGAATAATGAATAATATAGTCTCACAAACTAATGCCTGAACAACAGAAGCAACAGCATATATCACTTGAAACTACAATTGACAAATGACCAAGAGTAGTAGTTGAGAGACATGTAATATACTAGCAATACCATCAATAATTACAAACGATACAAGTATAACAGAGTTAGAACAAATATCATCAAGTGGAGCATTTGTATATAGATGATACAAAAATCTACCATGATCATTTAAGTGAAGTAAATTTAAACAAAACGGATGATTTGATTTTGAACCAAACAATTTAGTAGCATATACAGATACTTGAAGTTGTAGTAATTTATCAAAAAGTACAGAAATATGAACAACAGCAAGAGTAACATTAATAAAATGATTACAAGAAGCATACTCATGAACAACACTTAAAAATGAATGAGAAATAAAAAATATATTGGCTTTAGATATAGATATAAATAGTCCAAGTACACAAGTAATATCATATGCAAGTACATTTGTAAACAATGTTATGTGAGCGAAATTATCAGCGGTCAGTACTACTACAAACAATAATACAAATCTAACAGCATGATGATACTTTGCAACTATAAATGATTCTAGTTACTGATCAGTATCGTTATTAATGAATATGAATGATACATCTCTAAAAGATCTGAGATGAAACACCGTTACATTATATTGAAATACTACTAGAAGTAGCACAGAAAGTAAATTTGGATGATATAGTGCATATTTTGATTGAGCATGAGATTCGTTAACTGTTTGATCATCAGTATCTATAAATGGTACATGAGATTTTACAGTAGAGTATTGGATGAATCCAACTGCTTTTTGAAGTAGTTATCGTTGTCAACTAGCTAATGATACATCAGGTTGATTTGCTACTTGTGTAAATAGTAACTGAACAATAACATTTGGTAGATCACTGGTAGCAACTGATTGAACTTCTACTAATTCTGTAAATTTTTGACAATGGAATCATATAGCTATTTCTAGAAGCTCAGGTGTATTAAAAATATTTATAAACTGAGTGGAATGACTTTCAGTTTCAAATAGTACAAACTATGTAGCTTGAAATATTCGTATATGAACTGACTGAGGATGATCAGCTTTTCCCTTCCAATGATATATAGATGATATACGTTTCACTAAATGAGTAGCTAGATATACTGCCAATTTCACTCCACCTACTCAAGAGTTTACAAGAGAAAATTATCGTATAGCATGAGTGAGCGCTAATGCTACTACTACTGCAGCAAATAGTTGTAAATATTATAATCTAAATTCAACTACATTAAATGATTGAACAGCTAGATGAAGTGGTACATGTGGTAATGGTTCACAAGCATGTTTATCGAATGGTACATATTTCATAGATCCAGATTGAGCATGATGAAATGATGCATTTGAAGTATATTGTGATATGAATACTGATTGAGGTTGATGGTCTTTGTTTACTAATGTATCATGAACTAGTTATGCTGAAGATAATCTAAATGGTACATTAACAGCTAGTTATATATATCCATTTTCTCAAACAGACAGTCTGAAAAATAATAGTACAGAGATCAGATATAGTTGTAAGAGATTAACAAATATAATAGATATAAAAACTACCAATAGTATTTCGATGAACAGACCTACATATATATGAAATTGATGTAGTGAAGCTTATAATTGGAGTCCAGGAATAACTTTTACAAATCTACCAAATAATAATTACAATTATACATTATGATCAAGTGTTTGATCATGTTGTTGTAGAGAAAATCATAAATTAAATGTTTATCCTATATGAATTGCTTATCAACACTGGTTTATTAAGGATACATATTATACTCCTTGAACAACTGGTCTTAGTCCATGGTGTGCATGAGCTTGATGAGCTGAATACATGAGAATATTTTATAAATAACAAAAAATCCTGATTTAAATCAGGATTTTTTACATCTTCACATTTATCTCCACATCTATATCTTCTCCTCCATGAGGATTTTTGATTCTGAAATGATTTACTCCGGGATATATATATTTTACACCTTTTTCTTCTTTTTCTAGTTCAGCTTCTTTTAAATGAGCTTCTACTTTTTCAAGTGCTACTTTTGGTGTAGTGTCTGCTTTGATTAGATAATCATCAGCTCACATTTCTATAGCTTTGTTTATTTTTTCTTTGTCTACTATATTTGTAAATATGATTATTTTACAAGTAGATGAAGTTTGAGATTTGATTACTTCAAGAGTTTCAAAACCATTCATTGACGGCATCATCAAATCTAGCAAAATCACATCAGGATTAAAAGAAGCTACTTTTGAAACACCATCCAACCCCTCATATGCTGATTCTACTTCATATCATTCTTTCTCAAATTTCAAGGCATACATTTCGTTCAAGACTTTATCGTCTTCTATGATTAATAATTTTTTAGTCATAATATTTATTTTAATATTAATATATTATTATTTTAGCACACTTATTTTTTATATGCAAATTTTACTTATATTTTTATTATTCCAATTCAAACTTTTTTCCCTTTGCAACAGTGCCATTAAGTTAAGGAATTAATTAAATTTCTCCCTTTTCCACTGCGTCCAGTCTTTAGCTGGAAAGGGAGTACCCGCAGGGGGAGGGATTAAAACCAAAGTACAAAAATTCTATTAACTTAATAATATTGCCCTTTACAAAGGAAGTACCCCGAAGGGGGGATGGGTTAGAATCAAAGTAATTTATTTCTTTATTTCCAATTCAAAATAAAATACACTTCATTTTCAAACTTCAGATTTCACTTTTATATCCGAACCAAATTGATTGATAAAATTTTTACAAATAGCAAGTCATAAACCAAGTCAAGAATCATTTTGTCTTTGCATACTAGATTCAACCTGACTAAATTTTGTGAATAAAATATCTAATTTATCCTTTGGAATACCAATTCAAGTATCTATTACTTCAAATCTAGCTTTATTCTTTTTTTTGCTTATTTTTAGAGTTATATCTCAATCTTCTTTTGTGAATTTCAGAGAATTTGTTAGTAAATTTAAAAATACTTGTTTCAATTTATCTTTGTCAGTGTTTATAATTGCATCATCAAGTTCTTTATCAATTTTCACCTTAAAATTTATTTTTTTAGTTTTCATTTCTAGATCTATATCTCTATGAATAGATTCTATTATTTCGCTTATTTTTATGTCTTTCATATTGTACTCCATTTTTCATGATTCTATCCTTCAAATAGATAACACATCATTTACTAGATTTATAAGTCTAATAGAACTATCATAAGTATGATTTAGAGACTTCCTAATTTGCTCATTTATTTCTCACATATCTCAGTCAAGTATCATAGAAAGATATCATCTGATAGAAGTCAATGGAGTTCTCAGTTCATGTCATACTATAGATATAAATTCATCCTTTGTTTTGTTTAGATTTATAAGGTTCATTTCAGCTTGTTTTAGTGATTCTACTTCACTCAAATCACTTACAGTAAGAACTGTTCAACCATTTTGAGTGAAAGTACCACTACACAAAACAGGAATCATATTTCAATCTTTTGTCTTTATCTTTGTTTCATATTTTATAGTTTTTGATTCATCTTTATTTTTTTGTATTTTTCCTATGTTTATCAGGCTTTTTTCATCCATAAAATCAGTATAATTTCTTCATATTATTTCTTCAGAATCATATCCACTTATCCTACAAAAAACACTATTTATATACATAGTATTATTTTCATGATCTCAAATCCATAGACTTTCAGTCATGTGTTCTACTATTTGTTTATATATTTCTAGATTTCAAAGTTCTATGTTTGATCAGTTGCTCATGGTTTTATAATGGTGAAATAATATTTTTTAATTTTGGAGTAACAACTTTTGTATAGATTTGAGTTGTTTTTATATTGGCATGTCAAAGTAATTCTTGAATATATCTTATATCTGTTCAATTTTCTAGTAAATGAGTAGCAAAACTATGTCTCAAACTATGAAATGTAGCATTTTTCAGTACTCATGACTTTTTTAATGCTTCAGAAAATATTTTTTGTAAGGTTCTAGTTGTTAATTTTCATCATCTTTCACTTTCTATAAGTAAATCATTTCAATTTTTTCATGCTGATAGATTTTTTATTTCATTTTTAAGCTTTTCTGAAAAAATAGTTATTCTATCTTTTTGTCATTTTCATAATTTTAT
Organism: Candidatus Altimarinota bacterium; assembly: GCA_028688895.1. Taxonomy (GTDB): domain Bacteria; phylum Patescibacteriota; class Gracilibacteria; order BD1-5; family UBA6164; genus UBA6164. The sequence continues at coordinate 35,093 of JAQTXG010000012.1, forward strand.
ATGAATTGTTAAATTTTCAAAATCAAAATCTCATATCTTTAAGTTTATTATATCAGAAACTCTTAGTCAAGAAGAATAAGATAGGGAAATAATAAACTTGTGTTTTTTATTGTCTATAGAATTAATAATTTTTTGAATTTCATTATTTGTCAATACTACTGGTAACTTTTTTGATTCTTTTGAGAGTTTTATATCAAAATCCAGGTTTAAATTAATAATATTTTTACAAAAAAACTTTATGGAATCTTTATATAAATTAATAGTTTTAGGTGCTTTTTTCTTTTCTTGTAAAATTATTACAAAATTAAGAATCGTTTCTTTATTTATTTTTGATATATCATTTTTTATATATTCAAGAAAGTATTTTAAACAAGTTGAATATGTTTTTACAGTTTCTTTTGAATAGTTTCTATATTTTAATTCTCTTTCAATGCTCAATATATAATTTTGTTTTTCCATTTTTATCATTATAATTTAATTGAAATAAATACATTTCGCATTTTATTACTTTTTAGTATAAAATCAAGTATATTTTTCAGATAGAGTATAGTTAGCACGAAATCGCTTCGCTCTCTCCGGAGGCTCAGTTTTGTTCCGTTTCACTCCACAAAACTTTCACCCCCATCGAGTTTCGTGCTAACGTCCGCAACTACCGTTGCTGTTATCCAAAGTCTGCTTTGCTATCGCTTCAGCGACTTCGTCTAACAGCAACTATCCAAAATATTTTCCTTCAAAAATCGGTTGCATTCGCAACCTTTTTTCGTAAAATACTTCGGATTAGTTGCGGACGTTATGTGTAATTCAAAAAATATTTTAAATAAGGTATTTTGATAAGCTTTTTTAAAAAGGAAGATAAATTTGATTTTTATTTTTATGAGGGGTTTATAAGGTATTTTTGCTTCGTTCCTCGCAAAAATGGATTATTACAAAACAATTTTGAAAAAAAGTCTTGACAAAATTATAAAAATACCTATAATATAATTAACTATTTTACTTTTTTATTTTTAAATTATGAAACTAGGAAACTATGTAAAACCACTTTTGATAGCTGGAAGTATTGCACTTGCAGGATGTGATAATTCAGGTCAAGCACCTAAAAAACCTGAACAACAAGTTGATAACCCAAATAAAGTTGAACTTGTTGTTGCAGATAGTACAAGAAGACAAGTTATTGATGTTTTATCTTGTCAACCAATTCAATTAACAGAAGCTCAAACAATAGAATTAAAAAAACTTGAAAGTGAAAAAGGTAGCAAATTACAAGCTATTGAAGAAAAAAGAGAAAAAGCACTTGAAGAATTAGATAAAGCAAGAGAACAGGCATTATCTAAACTAGATCAAGAAAGAGAAGTTTTAATTTCTTCAATAAGAAATAAAAAAACAACTATAACAGAACAACAAACTTGGTCACAATATTCAGAAGGTGAAAATCAAGTTTGGTCTCAATATAGCGAGGGAGAAAAAAAAATTTGGTCTCAATACACACAAGATCAAAATGGGATTAATTCTAATTTCTATAATTCTCCTATAGGACAACTGGATTCTCAAATTACAATAGCAAAAATAAATAAAGAAGAATGTGAAATTAAATCACAATTAAATCAAGCAGGTACACAAGAATATGATAGGTTAGATATAGAAAAAAATAGATTATGGAAAGAAATGGAAGGTACTAAAAACAAAAAATGGAAAGAAATGGAAGATGCTGAAAATGCAGAATGGGCTAGATTAGAAGCAGAAGAGAATAAATTATATGGAGAAGCTACTTCTCAAGCAAGATCAAAAATTATTACTGAATATAATCAAAAACAATCTGATTTCTTAGCTAAATCAAATAAACAACAATCACAAATGTTATCTGAATCTAATACAAAACAATCCTCTATGGTTGGTGAATATAGAAAAAAGAAACAAGCATTACTAAATAATCCTCAATACAGAAAATAAGGTATCTTTTAAAATGGAATTCACCCCTACCCCTCTTCCATTTTAAAAGATGAAAAATCAAATTTATTATAAAGTAATAGAAAAAAGCTTATCAAAGAAAGTTTAATAAAAATATTTTTTGAACTTCTTCGCTTTGCTACGCCCCCGTTGCACTCTCGCTTAGTTCCTCGCTCGGGACACATAACAGCTTCTATGAGATTCGCTCGTTGCACTTCACTCTCCCATATTTTGCTTGTTCCTCGCAAAACATCTCATAGAAGCAAACGTTAGCACGAAATCGCTTCGCTCTCTCCGGAGGCTCAGTTTTGTTCCGTTTCACTCCACAAAACTTTCACCCCCATCGAGTTTCGTGCTAACGTCCGCAACTACCGTTGCTGTTATCCAAAGTCTGCTTTGCTATCGCTTCAGCGACTTCGTCTAACAGCAACTATCCAAAATATTTTCCTTCAAAAATCGGTTGCATTCGCAACCTTTTTTCGTAAAATACTTCGGATTAGTTGCGGACGTTAGGCGACATAATTTTTTCTCTCATTTTTAAATTGTTTCCTTCTGGTCTTCTTTTTTGGAACAAGGAAGGCAAAATAAGATTTTTTTTAGATGAGGGGCTTAATTGGTGTTTTTTCTCCTCCATACTTCCGGAGAAAAAACGCATTTTTAAATTAACTGCTCGGAATTTGAATTATGTTAAAAAGTATGTTAAAATAATCTGAATTCTAAAATAAATTCAAATTATGTATACAAATAAAATTGAATCGGCAGATTCTTCTCTCGAAAGAGAAATTGATAATTTTTTCGATGATATTCCTGTAGATGAATTGGGAGCAGTATATGCTGTCATCAGAACTCCCAAAGAAGAATCTTCTCGAGGAAGAGTGGGGTATTTAGTTCAAGCCATAGGTCAGAAATTTGGTCCAGAAATAGCTCAAAGATCAATTCAGAGAATTGACTCTCTTTCAACACAATTGAAACTTCCTATAAATGAATTAGAAACATACTTGATTGCAAAGATTGAGAATCACCCTCTTACTGGCGTTCAAGAACAAGCCTCAATGTTTGGTGAATTTTGCCAAGATCAAGAATTTATTTATTTTTTAGATAGATTGGGATTAAATCGTGATCTCAAATTAACATTAGTAAAATCTCTTCTTGATATGGAAGAAAAACAGGGAGAAGAAGACCTTGCTCCAGGAAGAGAAATTGCTCAATTTTTAGAAGCCGTAGCGACTGAAACAAGAAAATGTCTAGAACCTAGATATTGGGAAGTGAATGTACGAAGATATTGGGCTGAAACTCAGGCGAGATTTGATGAAGTTTTTGATTTACTGGATAAAGAGGGAATAGCTCCTGCTGATATAAATCCTGAATACGCAAGTTATCACAATATGAATGTTGAGTGGATAAGAAATGGAAGAAGGTGGCTTCATCAAGAAATAGCTCAAATTTTAGCCACTGAATTAGAAAGGATGACTCCTCCATCACCTGCTCAATTAAGAAGTTTTACAGATTATTTGAAAACAAAAATATCTGCAGAAAATTGGAAGCAATTAGAACAATCTTTAGGTATTACAGGGATCGATGAAGAAGGATTTGTTTTTTCTTTAGATGAGGTAGGGCTGAAAAAACTTAAATTTCAAATGGAAAGATCTGCTCTTTTTTTAAACCCTGTAAATAGAAGTGAGGTTGAAGCAAATCCATTTCATGAACCAGAACTTGCTATTATTTTAGAGCAATATCGTAGAGATAATGCTTCTCCAAAACCTGAAAATTTAGGAAAAGTGCAAGCATTGAGAACTATACAAAGTACACGAAATAGGATTTCAGATTTAACGATTAGTGATACTGAATTCAAGGAAAGTGCTAGAGAACTATTGGTTTCACTTCAGGATCTTTCTGAAAAAGATTTAATTGGTATGATTTCTATGGTTTCAGGCAGTAGTAAATTTGATAGTGATACCAGGACTCTAGTACTGGCTCAAATAAATCAAATACTCGGATAATTTTTGTGATTCAAAGTTGTGAGAGATAAAATAGGAGTTCTCTAAAAATGGAATTCACCCCAGCCCCTCTTCCATTTTTAGAGAACGAAAATCTTATTTTGCCTCAAAAGATAAAAAAGAAGATCAGAAGGAAACGGAAATTAAGGATGAGAAAAAATTACGCTAAAGCCACATTGCACTCTCGCTTCGCTCGGGTCGCCTAACACAGTATATCTGGCTCGCTCGTGCCCTCGCTCGACCCATATTTGCCAAAAACTAATTGATTTTAAAAGGAATTTTGGCAAACATCAGATATACTGAAACGTTATACGACATCTACTTTTTACTTTCCTACAAAAGCATTGCATTCGCAAGCTTTTTTGTAAAATACTTAGGATAAATTACAGACAGTTAATATATAAACCAAACAATTTTTTTTGAATTAGATACAAATTTTATGGACTTTTTTAAATGAGTAAATTTTAAACATTATTTTTTAAATCGAGTAATTATGAAAAAGATATTTGATATATTATTTAAATTAATTTTTATTGTTATCGTTGGATTAATTTTATTTATGTTTTCAATTTTTTGATTATCAGGACTATCAAGGATGGAGGGATTAGATTATATATTAACTATAGCAATTTTAGTTATCATTTGTTTAGCTTATATTTATTTAATTTATTCATTATTTAAAAACAAAAAAAGTTAATAAAAAAGTATATATAAAATGACAAAGAAAAGTCATTAAAGAGATTGTCAAAAAAATCCATAAATCGTCAGATTTATGGATTTTTTTACTATATATCAAAATATACTTTTAAAAAAAACATTAATTTTTATAACAAACTGCACATTTTACAAATTTTCAAGTAGGGAAGTTTGTAGTATCAGATGATCACCAAACTCTTGTTCAAACCATGTATGAACCATTTACTCATGCATAAGATACATTTGTTTCAAAATTATATCCATCTACACATATAGGATTATCATTTGAAAGTGTATGTGTGTAATAATTTCACATACTATATCATTTATATAAAACTGTCCAGTTAGTTGGACATATATCAGTACCATAAGTTTCAAAAGTAGTAGAATTTACATACACTTTTGAACACATTATATTTTTATCACCTGCAATTCAAGGTGGCATATATGAAGCATCTCAAGTAGTAAGTGGATAAAGCAAATCTCAATAACTTCAAGTAGATCATCATGCATCTCATCATTTTAAACAAACTCTACTTCAATTAGCATGAGTGTAGTGTCATCAAAATCATCTTCAAGCATACAATAAAGTACTTCATGTAGGAGCAGTAGTTCTTCACCATACAGTTACAACATTTCCAAATTTTCATATGTTAGAATTTGCTGTATCTATACTATTACTCAAAGTATCAGTATTATTTTTTATATTTGTCATACTATCATTCCACAAATCAGCTGTTAATGTAGTTCAAGTGCCTACATTGGTAGTCAAATTTGACCAATCCATAGCTGCAAATATAAATACATAACCAGCAGAAAGTCATACTATAAAAGAAATTCACATAAAAAAAGATCTTATTATTTGTTTTTTCATAGAAAAAAAATATTAAAATATAATAAATTTATATTATAAAAAATATTTTAAAAGTAAATAAATATTTAAAAATTATCCTCATTTTTTTGAATAAAAAACCAAACTATGATAAAATAAAAATAATAATACTAAATCAATCAAATGAATGAACAAATAAATAAACAAAAAATATTAAATATACTAGAAAAACTGGATATAAATCAAGAATTCAAAGACATAATTAATTCAAAAATTGACTTAATAGACTTAGAAAAATTGATAGAAATTATTTCTAAATACGCTAACAATTTAGAAAATATAGAAAAGAAAAATCAAAAAATAAAACAAGAACTAGAAAAAATGCTAACTAAATACAAAAACAATAGCGAAGAATACTTTGATAATAGAGATGGATTAACAGAGCTAGAATATTTAATAAATAACATGTAAAATGTCAGAAATACCAAATGACCATATACAAGACAATCCAAAAACACTAGATAAAATAAACAATTCTAGTGAGTCTTTTACTAATTCTCTAGAAAACATAGAAGATAAATTAAACATAGATAAAGATGACTTAAAAGTATCTGATGATGTGAGAGCAGCTTATTTAAAAATAAATTCTCTTTCTAGAGCATGACCAGACAATTCTAAACTAGAATGAGATTATTCAAAAATAATGGATAAATACTCAGAATTGTCATCTAGATCTTATGAATCACAACAAGAATACTTAGAAGCAACAAAACAGTTACTCCTAGATTTATCTACATTGGAGCTTTCTTCGTGAGAAAAGCTATCAGACAAATCAATAGATTGATGACTATTTGAAGCAGCAATAGCATTGAAAGAAGGTATTATAAAAGCAGGAGAAACTATTTATGAAGAATTGAAATGATATTTTGAAATGATTTGAATGGTGTGAGATTTACCAGAAATCATAGAAAAAATAGTTGGCTCTTTGTCATTTGATACATTAACAGACATATATAAAGCATTAGTAGATATGTGATGAGACACTATCAGAGATTTTTCATTAATCCTAAAAAATAGTACAGGGATGTGAAAAGCCGTAGAATTATCACACTTTGTACCATCAGTAGGTATACCACTTTTATTTGATAGCGTATGACCAGGTAAATTTTTCAAAATATTAAAAATAGACAAATTTATACCTGAAAAAGCACTAAAAGCTATGTGAGATATAAAAGATAAGTGAGCAGATGCACTTTGAAAAACATTTCATAAAGCTGAAAAAGCAGATTTAAATCCAGCAGAAAAGATTTGAGATAAAGTGGATGATTTAAAAGAATGATTACAAGATGTAGTAGAGGATGGGACTGAAACTATAAAAGAAGAAGCTTTAGAAACTGCTACAGATACTATAAAAGACACAGCAACTGATACAGCAACAGACGCTACAAATGAAGTAAAAAACACTCTATGAGAACAAGTTACAAATAGTTGATATGACTCAGAAACTATTAGAAACAACTTCTCTATAAAAGACAACGAAACACGTAAAATAGCAGCGGTGGACACTCTTACACAAAAATACGGCGAGCAGTTCAAATGATTTACTAAAGAACAATTGGATTGAATAATAGAAGCTCACGAGATTTGAAAAGAATTATTTACAGACTATCTACAAAAACACTGATTGGAGTCAGTTGACCAATTATCAGACACACAATTAAAAGAAATATTTAATTCAAAAGAATGAAGAATAGCTCTTAGACAAAAGATGAAAAAACTCAAAGAAGCATGAGTTGATATGAAATATAGTGATGACTTAATTAGAGCTGGGGTTACAGGTGGAGAAACTGCGTGAGAAACAGCAAATTTGTGAATAAGAATTATGAGCGAAGAAGCGTTGAAAGACTTACAATGAAAAGCTAGAAATATAATATGAAATGTGACAAAACTACCAGAAATAGGTCAAAGAATCAAGTCGAGATCTTTATCTGAAAATGATATTAAAATCCTAGATGATTTACTATGATTAGCTAAATCATGACATTTATCAAAAGAACATGTAAATAAAACAGTTATAGAAGTTATAGAAAAAGCAAAATTATGAGAAACTCATCCTGCTATGGAAATGATATTTAATGATTTCAATTCAGGAAAAATAAAGCTAAACAAACTTGAAAATATCAAATCATGAGATATATCAAAAATAGCATGATTTTGAACTATTGATGATTTATATAAAAGTATTGACAATACTCTTTGAGATATAAATCTATCAGAAAAATTGGATCAAATTGATTGATTTATTAATATAGATGCAAATGAAATTTGAATAGTAAGTCAAACTATGAAAGAAATACTTAAATTGGATTTTGATACATTGCTAAATAATTGAGTGAATATGAATAGTATAAAACCAATACAATTTCTACAAAGATATGGATGATTAAGTAATCCTGAAGTAAACTACAAAGTGTGAGTTATAGTTAAAAGAGTAGCAAATGGTGCTGAAATAAGTGCAGAAGATGTAAAATATTTAAAAGACAATTTGAGATGAATAATCCAAGATGACAAACTAATAAATATAAGCAAATGAAATCTAGAAAAAGCAAAACTAGTAGCAAAAAAAGAATTAGCAAGTAATAAAATCCATATACCAGATGAAGAAGTAAGCAAATTTTGAGCATATTCTACAATTCAAGAAATAGAATGATGACTTATGAGTTTACAATCATACTGAAATAATTGACTTAGAAATTTAGTTTCCGATTCAAACAAAAGTATATTGAAACAATTGATAGAATTAAAAGATAATTTATGGGATAAAGTATCAGATGTAAACTGACTAAAAAAAGAATTGCATAACAATCCTAGAAGAAACAGTTTACTTCGCTCCATATGATTAGAAAATGATGATATAGACTTATTAGATAAAGCTGCACTTATATAGAATATATCTATTAAATAGTGAAAGTAATAATGTCAAACCAAAATAAAAAAAACTTTTTTATTTTGGTTTTTTTCTATATAATTAAATCATTAAATTTTAAATTTAAAATATGTATAAACACAAAACAAAAGCCTTTACACTAGTAGAACTAATAGTCGTAATTACAATCCTAGCTATACTATGAACAATAGCTTTCATAAGCCTACAATGATATAGTAGAGACGCAAGGGACTCTACAAGAATCTCAGATTTGTCATCTATGAAAACAAGCCTAGAACTTTTCCAATTAGATGCAGGTAAATACCCACAACCATCTGAATATGTATCCATAACATACAGTTGATGAACAATTTGGAATCAAGGTTTATTCTGAGAAACAGTGAAAGCCAATATATCAAAATTGGATAAAATACCAACTGATCCACTTACAGACAAAAAATACACTTACTCAGTATTGGCTTTATGAAATCAATATGAGCTTTGATGAATTGTAGAGGATACTAATTCACTCGCATGAAGTTTTTGAATTGCTTATGCATGAAATTTGGATGCAACAGCATATATAACTGGTAATTACAATGAACAATTAGCAAAGGTATTGAGTGGTACAATTTGTAATATTTTAGCTTTACCATCTATCATTACAAATGATATAAATACAACTGATATTCAACAAATATTAAATAATAAAAACTTAGTTTTTAGAGGTTATAAAAATCTACCATGATCTTTTAAAGGATCAAAATTTAAAATTGATGGTGGCTTCGATTTTACACCTAATAATTTGTTAGCATACAATGATAATCAAAGTTGTAGTCCAATAACAGATAAAACTAATTATTCTGCAAGAATTACACTTCTACAAGGATTACAAGATGCATATAGTGGTACAATTTTAAAAAATGTATGAGAAATAAAAAATATTACTTCATTGAATATTGACTTAAATAATATTGATAACTCATTAGTAACATTTGCTGATAATTTAGTAAACTCAACACTAAGTTCAAAAATAATTCCTTGAGATTTAAAAGTAACAAATACGGTTTGCAGTACAAATTTTACTTGGAGTTGAACATGATGTGTAGATTTAGATTCACCTACCTGATGAAGTTTTACAATAAACTGATGAGCTACAGCTACAACTAGTACATCTGTTACTTTAAATGTTACATGTCCAAGCGATGCAGCATGAAGTAACCCAATTCAAGTAGCTTTCTGAAATATTACATGACCTTCAAATTGGACAACATGTACTAATAGTATTTCACATACCTTAACTAGCTGATATGCAACAAAAACTGTATACTTAAAATTTAGAGATAGTGCTGGAAATGAAACTAGTGAATTAACTAATAATATTAATTTGACATCAGTTATAACATGTACAGCATGAAATATTTACAATTGAACTACATGTATTCCTTATACATGTAATAATTGAGCTATAGTTAAGGCTTACTGAAAAATATGAACAACTGAATATTTTGTATGTTATTGACAAAGAACAGCAAATTTAGTGCAATCAAATATAATTACATCATGCTTATCTGAAAATTGATGGAATAATGATAAATTTTATTGAGTGTCAAGTTCAACAAATTATTGAGCAATAAGATATGAAATTAATAATGTAACTACACAATGTACTAATTGTTCATGAGCAGTTCCTTCATATACTAGATATTATTGTTCAAATTGATTATGTTCAACTACATCAACTTGAACAACTACTACAGAATCTATGTCTTCTTGAGCAAACTGAGTAACTTTCTGTTCACTATCTATCGATTCGTATGTACCTACAAGTTATACATGAATAATCTGAAAAGATTTATATGTTTTAAACTGAAGTCGTTGGAGGTTAAGAATGGAAAATTTATTTTGATTAACTAGTACACAAACTACAATTGATCAATACCAAACTGTGTGGGCAAGATCTTATAACTCTTCAACAGAATCATTTCCATCTTGGAATAATAAAATATGGATAGAATATAGATAAATATTTAAAGCTATATAAATTAATTTTTATAACAACATATAATTATCAATTTTACTTAAAATTTTAATAAAAAAATAGACCAAAATATTTACTAGATCAAGACGCACTTATATAGAAGTATATTAAATAAACATTTAATATACTAATGTCAATCCAAAATAAAAAATAATATTTTTATTTTGGATTTTTTGTATAAAATAAATTGAGTTTAAAATTAATAGATAATTTATGCACAAACAAAAAACAAACTGATTTACCCTAGTAGAACTCATAGTAGTAATAACTATCCTAGCAATCCTAGGTACAATAGCGTTTATATCACTACAATGATACAGCTCACAAGCCAGAGATAGTACGAGAATCAGTGATTTGAGTAGTATGAAATCATCACTAGAATTATTCAATATAGATGCAGGTAAATACCCACTCCCAAGCGATGTAACAGAAATCACATACAGCTGAGCAGTAGCATGGAGCCAGTGAACATTCTGAGAAACAGTATTTAGCAATGTAGATAAACTAGACAAAATCCCAACAGATCCCCAAACAGATAAACAGTATGTATAAAGCACAACAAGTACTAGAACAGAATACCAACTAGTATGAGCATTTGAAAGTGATAATGTATCAATGAATAATGAACAATGAATAATGAATAATGTAGCCTCATCTCCCCTGACACGTGTCCAGTCTTTAGCTGGAAGGGGAGAATTGAGAGGGGTTTTAAATACAGAAACAAATGCAGCAGAAAAAACAGCAATAGCAAAAATCACATGAACATATAATTGAAAACTACTAAAAGTACAAAGTGGAAGTACTACATATATACTAGCAATGCCAAGTATATTAAGTGCAACATGAGCAACAGTAGAAGAAATAGTAACAAATAATGAACTAGTATACAACTGATACAAAAACCTACCATATCAATACAATTGAAACTACAAAACAAAATGAGAAACAGCACTAAATCTAGTAAATGCTTGAAA
>JAQTXG010000057.1 GCA_028688895.1 Candidatus Altimarinota bacterium
TTTGCTTTTTGTGCATAAAGATTTCATAAATAAATATATCTATAATCTCTTAAATCTATGATTTTTGAATATCAAAAAATAACAGGATTTTGCATGATGTTATTTTTCATAAGTGGTTTAAGTAGAACCACATTTTTTCAAGAAATACTTTTTAAAAATTTTGTAAACATATAAATATGTAATTGATAATTATTCTTAATATACAAAAAATAGTAGACATGTCTACTATTTTTTTAACAAATTAACAAATACTTCACTAGGTAAACTTATTTTTCAGAATTGTCTCATTTTCTTTTTACCTTGTTTTTGTTTTTCAAGTAATTTTTTCTTTCTTGTTATATCTCAACCATAAAGCTTTGCAGTTACATCTTTTCTCATAGCTGATATATCTTCTCTTCATACAACATCCCCTCAAACTACTGCCTGAATTTTTATTGTAAAAAGTGCTTTTGGAATAGACTCTTTTAGATTAGCACATATTTTTCATCATAAATAACGAGATTGTTTTCTATGACAAATAAAAGCTAGTGCATCTACTTTTTCGTCTGCTATAAGTATTTCTAATTTTACTAAATCATCCTCACTATACTTTATAAATTCATAGTTAAGTGATGCATAACCTGAACTAAGTGATTTAATTTCATCATAAAAATCTCAAATTAATTCATTCATAGGTAACTCATAAGTTAACATTACTCTATCTGAATCAATAAATTGTTGATTTTTAAAACTTCATCTTCTATCTTGACTTAATTGCATCAAATTTCAAACATACTCAAGTGGAGTAATTATTTCTACTTTTGCAATTGGTTCTTCTATATAAAGATATTTTTCTCTATTTGGAAGTTCCTCTGGATTTGAAATAAGTATTCTAGTACATTTTTGTCATTTTTCACTTTCTATATATTCTGGTAAAAATCTAGAATATTCTGATCTTTTATCTCAAAGTAAAACTACTCTATATGTAACTTGTGGAGCAGTCATTATAACATCCATCCCAAATTCTCTAAGTAATCTTTCTTTTACTATTTCTAAATGTAATAATCAAAGAAAACCACATCTATAACCATGTCATAAAGCCGGTGAAACATCTGTCTCAACAAATAAAGATGAATCATTTAAAACTAGTTTTTCCATTGCATCTTTAAGTAATGGATATTCACTACTATCCATTGCAAATATTCATGCATATATAAATGGTGTAACTAATCAAAATCATTCTATTGGAGTTGCATTTTCTGGTTTTTCTTTTGGTCATTCTACCATTTCTGGTTTCCACATTGTATCTCAAACTTTTGCATCTCTAATAGTTTTTAATCAAGTAACTACATATCAAATAGTACCTAATTCTATTTTTTTATCACTTGTATAACCAGGAGAAAAATACCCTACATCAAGTGCTTCTATTTTTTTATTTGTATTTAAAAAATGACAAATATCTCATTTTTTAATTTCACCTTGAAAAACTTTTACATATGAAACTACTCATCTATAAGCATCATATTGAGAATCAAAAACAAGTGCTTTTAATTCATCATTATCAGGTTTTTTTTCTGAATAAACTTTTGGTGATGATACTCTTTTTATTACTTCATCTAAAATTGTTTCTACATTTTCTCATGTTTTAGCTGAAACTCATATAATTTCAGATTTATCACATCATAAAAGATTTACTATTTCTAGTGCTACTTTATCAAAATCAGCAGCAGGTAGATCTATCTTATTTATAACAGGTATAATATCTAAGTCATTTTCAATTGCCATATAAACATTACTCAAAGTTTGTGCTTCAATTCATTGAGTTGCATCAACTATTAAAAGAGCACCTTCAACAGATGCTAAACTTCTACTTACTTCGTATTGAAAATCAACATGCCCTGGAGTATCAATTATATTCATTTGATAACCTTTCCAATTCATACGAACTGGAGTCAATTTTATAGTTATTCATCTTTCTTGTTCCAATTCCATCGTATCAAGCATTTGACCATTTTTCATATCTCTCTTATCTATAGTTCAAGTGATTTCAAGTAATCTATCAGCAAGAGTAGATTTACCATGATCTATATGAGCTATAATACAAAAATTTCTAATTTTATTTAATTCCATATCTTTTTTAAACATATATTTATATAATTATCTGGCGTATTTTATAAATAAAATGCAAAAAGTAAAGCCATAAAAAATGAAACCTGCAGGTTTCATTTTTTTATATATTTAAATAATTTCTAAATATTTTAAATATATTTTTCTTTTTTATTTTTTTACTTTCTTCAAATTCATCAACAATTAATAAATCTCAATAATGTTTTTTTACGAATTTGAAATCTTCTGCTAATTCATCATAATTTTTATTTGCCATTTTTATTGCTCATATTTTTATGAATCAATCCTTTGTTAATCAAATTTCTTTTCAAATAGCAGTTTCATCAGTTTCTATTTCGTAAATAGAAGGTTTTTCTTTCATTTTTTCAATTAAATTATAATTGAAACTTGTAAGTATTCATTTTTTTGTTGAATATATATTTGCAACAATATTGTTTTCCTTTAATTTAGGTAACTTTAATTCGTTATTACATACTAATTC
>JAQTXG010000001.1 GCA_028688895.1 Candidatus Altimarinota bacterium
ATTTTCATTTTTGTTTATTTTATATTTCTCCCTTTTTAAAAGGGAGTACCCTCAGGGGGAGGGATTAGTTAATTAAAACTTAGTATATTTATTTTATTTTTTTAATCCACCAAAATTTAGATTATGCATTCAGACCTTCCTTAAATAAAATTTTTACTATAACTTTTCATTTGATTTTTAAAAAAAAACGTTTATACTCTCGCGATGAATTAATTTATAAGTAATTATTTATGCAAGAAATTATTAATTGAATGCTTGTTTGGCAAGCTAGTTATACTGGGCTTTTGGTAGAAGTTATATTGATTTTTTTGATTTTTCTAAGTTACAAATTTGCTAAAAATGGTTGATTTTCTATCTTTTTTGAGCTGATTTTTGAAAAAGCATATGAGTTTTTTGAAGATATATTGTGAAAAGAAGAACAAAAGTGGATAAAAATGTATATTATTACTATGTTTTTCATTATATTGCTTTCAAATCTGACTTGAACTGTTTTAGATTTTATTATTCCTACATTATCTGAAACAAACAAAGAACACTTTGAACATTTTATAAAGATTCCATCTTCAGATATAAACTTCAACATAGCTATGGCTATTATATGAGTTTTGATAGTTATTATGGAACAATTTAAAACACTAGGTTTCACTAAAACTTTGTATGAATATTTTCCTATATTTTGAAAAAATTTGATACCATTTGAAAAAGGGAAATTACCATTTTTAGTAGACAATTTAGTTTACTTAATAGTTAAGATCTTTGATATAGTTATTTCATTATTTTTATGAATTCTAGATGTAGTATGACATTTAGCAAAAATTATATCATTGTCATTCAGGTTGTTTTGAAATATGACATCTGGTTGATTATTACTAGCTATGTTATTTGCTGGATTGATATGAGCTACTAGTTTTATAGGTTCAGGTTTTCCTATTATTGGACCAGTTATACTATATATGCAATGATTATTAGTTGCTTTGATACAAGCATTAGTATTTCCTTTGTTGATAGCTATATTTATAAAAGTAGCAAAAGTACACTAAGATATATAAATTATTTAATACTAAAATAAAAAAATGGAATTAGCAAATTTTATATGAGCATGACTTGCAGTATGACTTGCAGGTATATGAGTTGCAATGTGACAATGATTTTTATCAAAAAGATCAGTTGAAATAATATGAAAGAATAAAGAGATGGCATCTTTTTATCTGACAATTACGATTTTGTGAATGGCATTAGTTGAATCTGCTGTTATATATTGATTGATTATAGCATTTCAGATAATGGGTAATGATTCGATTACTATGTCAGCATCTATATGAGCATGATTAGCAGTATGATTAGCTTGATTTTGAGCATGATACTGAGAATGAAAACTTATAGGTTGAGCTATTACAGCAATAGATAGGAACCCAGAAATAAAGTGAAAGATAATGACTCTAATGGTTCTATTTGTAGCTTTAGTTGAATCAGCAGCTATATATTGATTAGTAGTAGCATTCAAAATACTTTGAGCAGAAGATATGGATTCAAACGCTTTTATTTGAATGTGATGTGCAGTATGATTTGCATGATTATGAGTTTCTATTTGAGAATGACTATTAGCTGAAAAATCTATGGAAGTCATATGAAAGAGACAAGATATGACAGCTTTCTTTCTGACATTGACTATATTATGAATAGCATTAGTTGAATCTGCTGCCATATATTGATTGATAGTAGCATTTCAATTATTTGCAAAAGAATGAATAAGTTTATGAGCATCAATTTGAACTTGATTATCTATATGATTGGCATGATTGTGAGCTTGATTATGAGAATGAATACTAGTATGATGAGCTATAAAATCGATAGACAAAAATCCAGAAATGAAATGAAAAATAATGACACTAATGGTATTGTTTGTAGCACTAGTAGAATCAGCAGCTATATATTGATTGGTAATCTCGTTTAAAATTTTATGAATGACTGATTTTACATCTATGTCATTTATATGAATGTGATTAGCTGTTTGATTGGCATGATTATGAGTATCTATATGAGAATGAATAGCAGCAGAAAAATCATTGATAGCGATTTGAAAAAGACCTGAAATGTTATGATTTTTTCTAACAGTAACTATTTTATGAATAGCCTTGGTAGAATCAGCAGCTATCTATTGATTAATAGTCGCATTTCAATTATTCTGAACTGATTCTATTAGTTTGATAGCAGCAGCTTGAGCATGATTAGCTATATGATTGGCATGATTATGAGCATGAGCATGAGAATGAATATTGGTATGATGAGCAATCTCTGCTATGGAAACAAATCCAGAAGCAAAGTGAAAAATAATGACATTAATGGTATTATTTGTAGCACTTGTAGAATCAGCAGCTATATATTGATTGGTAATTGCTTTCAAAATCATCTGAATGGATGACTTCACTTCTATGGCATTTCTATGAATGTGATTTGCTATATGATTTGCATGATTATGAGTATCTATATGAGAATGAATAGCAGCAGAGAAATCACTACTTGCTATATGAAGAAAACCAGATATGACATGATTTTTCTTAACAGTAACTATTCTATGAATAGCTTTGGTCGAATCAGCAGCCATATATTGATTAATAGTTGCATTTCAATTAATTGTAAAAGATTGAATTAGTATGGTAGCAGCAGCTTGAGCATGATTAGCTATATGATTAGCTTGATTATGAGCATGAGTATGAGAATGAATTCTTGTATGATGAGCTATTAAGGCTATGGAAAAAAATCCAGAAGTAAAATGAAAAATAATGACTCTTATGGTACTATTTGTAGCACTAGTAGAATCAGCAGCTATATATTGACTAGTTATTTCATTTAAAATCCTATGAATGGATGACTTCACTTCTATGGCATTTCTATGAATGTGATTTGCTATATGATTTGCATGATTGTGAGTATCTATATGAGAATGAATAGCAGCAGAAAAATCATTGGAATCTATTTGAATGAGACCGAAAATGACATGATTTTTCCTAACAGTAACTATTCTATGAATAGCCTTGGTAGAATCAGCAGCTATATATTGATTAATAATATCATTTCAATTGTTTTGAAATGATACGATTAGTTTAGCAGCAGCAGCTTGAACTTGATTGGCTATATGATTAGCTTGATTGTGAGCATGAGTATGAGAATGAGTACTAGTATGATGAGCAATAAACGCTATGGCTAGAAATCCAGAAATCAAAAACAAACTACTTACACTTATGGTATTGTTTGTAGCTTTGGTAGAATCAGCAGCAATATATTGATTGGTAATATCATTTAATATACTTTGATTAACAGATACTACTTCAACAGCATATACATGAATGTGATTAGCTATATGATTGGCATGATTATGAGTATCTATTTGAGAATGATATCTAGCTAAATGATCACTTGAAGTAATATGAAAAAACCCTAAAGCATTTGGTTTCTTTCTTACTATTACAATATTATGAATAGCCCTAATCGAATCAGCAGCAATATATTGATTGATAATAGCATTCCAAATCTGATCACTTGATTGATTTTCTTGAATGTTATCTATGACAGCTTGATTTGCTATATGATTAGCATGATTATGAGCTTGAGTATGAGAATGATTGTTGATCAAATGAGCTATAGATTGAATGAATATAGCACCAGAATCTAGATGAAAAACTCTTACACTTATGGTACTATTCGTTGCATTGGTAGAAGTAGTTGCTATTTATTGATTGATAGTAGCATTTAAAGTATTATGATAATTTTAAATTTTAATTTATATATATGGATGATTTAAATGTAAGTATTATAATTGCACAAATTATAAACTTTTGAATTGTATTCTTTATATTTTATCACTTTTTATGAAAAACTATAGTAAAAACGATAGAAGATAGAAGAAACAAAATGGAAAATCTAGATAAATCTGATGAAGTTGTAAAATCTATATTAGAAGCAGCAAACAAAGAAGCAGAAATGATTTTAAGAAATTCTAGAAAAGAAGCACAAGAAATACAAGAAAATGCAGAAGTAATTTCTAAAAAAGCTACAGCTCAAAAATTGGAAGAGGCTGAAAGAAAAGCTCAATCTATATTAGAGTGAGCACAAAGAGATATAGAAAAAGAAAAATTGTGAATGATTGATTCTATGAAACAAAAAGTACTTGATTTATCATTAAAAATAAACTCAAAAGTATTTGATAACAAAGATTCAAATAAAGAATTTATTACAAAAGAGGTTAATTCTATAAAAATATAATTTATGAATACAATAGAAAATTTAAACAAGGTAGAATTAGAATTACTTTTGAAAAATTTAAGATTTTATAAAGATGTAGTAAAAAAACTTTGAGACAGATGAAAAAAAGTATATGACCATGTATTTAATTGAAAAAATGAATATGTAGTAGAATATTACGGAGATTTGGACAAAGAATACATTTTAAATGAATCAAAAGGTATTTATAAAAAAGTATTTAACTTGGAAGTGAATGATTTAGATATAAAACTTATAAAAAACGAAAAAATCAAATGATGAATGAAAATTTATCTAAATGATAATCTAATAGATTTAAGTTTCTTGAAGTTTTATAACTTGTTAAACAAATAAACCGATATCTCTCTTGAATTCTTTTTCAATTCATGAGAAAGAGTCAATTAATGTAGCCTCTTTCCCCTGATACGTGTCCAGTCTTTAGCTGGAAGGGGAGAGAATACAAGAGAGAGCTAAGTTTTAAATAATTTAATTTAATTAATATTTATATTATGGCTAACGATTTACTGAACAGTATAATTAGTGAAGTTGAGAAAAAATTAGATCAAGCTAGCATAAATCCAGAAGTAGAAAATGTATGAGAAGTTTTCTATTTGTGAGATGGTGTAGCAAAAGTATCTGGTCTTAGAAATGTTGCATACAACGAATTGGTAGAATTTGAATCAGGTTGAGTGTGAGTAGCATTAAACTTAGAAGAACACTATGTATGAGTAGTAGTACTTTCAGGTTTCAATGTGATTAAAGAATGAGAAAAAGTAAAAGCAGCAGGTAGAACTCTAGAAGTACCAGTTTGAAAATGATTAATAGGTAGAGTAGTAGATGCTTTAGGTAATCCTATAGATGGACTATGAGCAATCAATTCTACTGAAAAGTACCCTATAGAAAGAGTTGCTACATGAGTAATGGCTAGAAAATCTGTACATGAACCAATGGAAACAGGTATAAAGGCGATAGACGCACTAGTACCAATTGGTAGAGGTCAAAGAGAATTGATTATCTGAGATAGACAAACAGGTAAAACACAAGTTGCTATAGATACTATATTGAACCAAAAATGAGGAAATGTGTTTTGTATATATGTAGCTATCTGACAAAAGGAGTGAAAAGTTGCTAGAGTAGTAGAAGAACTTAGAAGTAGATGAGCTATGGATTACACTATTGTAGTTTCAGCTTGAGCTTCAGATCCAGCTTCTATGCAATACTTGGCTCCATATGCTGGTTGTGCTATGTGAGAATACTTCATGTTCAACGGTATGCATTCATTAATCATATATGATGATTTATCTAAACAAGCAAATGCATATAGAGAAATGTCATTATTACTTAGAAGACCACCAGGAAGAGAAGCGTATCCTTGAGATGTATTTTATCTACACTCTAGATTATTAGAAAGAGCATCAAAATTAAATGATAAATTGTGAGCTTGATCTATGACAGCATTACCTATTATTGAAACTCAATGAGGTGATGTATCTGCATATGTACCTACAAATGTAATCTCAATTACAGATGGTCAAATATTCTTGGAATCTGATTTATTCAACTCAGGTCAAAAACCAGCGATCAATGTATGACTATCAGTTTCTAGAGTATGATGAGCTGCACAAATCAAAGCTATGAAAAAAGTATCAGGTACTTTGAAGCTTGATTTAGCTCAATACAGAGAGTTAGCAGCATTTTCTCAATTTGCATCTGACTTAGATCCTTCTACTAGAGCTCAATTAGAAAGAGGTAAAAGAATGATGGAATTGTTGAAACAATGAGTATTTGAACCTGTATCTGTAGAAAAACAAGTATGTGCTATATATGCTTGAGCAAAATGATTTTTAGATACTATAGATGTATCAAAAGTTAAAAAATTCGAACAAGATTTGTATATGACTTTAGAAGAAGAAAAAACTGTTTTAGAAATTATAAAACATAAAAAAGAAATCACAGAAGAAGCAGAAACAAAATTAAAAGAAATAATTACTAAAGTAGTAGATATTAATAAATAGACCAAAACTTCTTAATGAATTCTAATCTTGCATTAGTTTGATAAAGAAGCTACATATTGTAGCCTCTTTCCCCTGGTAAGGGGAGAGAATTCAAGAGAGAGGTATTTAATATTTTTATACCTTATATAAAATATGGCAACTTGAAAAGAAATTAAAAGAAGAATAAAATCAATTAAAAATACTTCAAAAATAACTAAAGCTATGGAGCTTATTTCAACTGTAAAGATGAAAAAAGCTCAAGACTTGGCTCTAGAAAAAAAAGAGTATATTAAATGAATCTTGGAAGTTTTGATGAATTTAAATTGAAATTTTTCAGACTCAAAATACTTCAAGAAAAACAACAATTCTTCTAAAACACTTTGAGTAATCGTTACTTCAAACAAATGATTATGTTGAGGTTACAACATCAATGTGATGAAAAAAGTAAATGAGTATATAAAATCAAATGGAAACAATATTGATTTTGTAACATTAGGTAAAAGATGAAGTCAGTTTATAGCTAGAACATGAAATAAAATAACAGCAGATTTTTCTGCATCATTTTCAGATAATATAGATTTAAGATTTTCTAAATCTGTATCTAGAATGATAACAGAAAAACTTACTTCATGAGAATATGGAAATGTAGTTGTATTTTACAACTACTATGTAAATACAATCAGACAAATACCTGTTTCTAGAGAATTTCTACCACTAACAGACACTAGTATCGAGAAATATTTTGGAATGGTATTATGATATGATTACAAATATACAGCAGATGATAGAAGATTGAACTATACGGTAGAACCAACAGTAGATGAATTGTTACAAGAAGTAATGCCTATGCTGATAGATTCTATGTTTTACGATATATTGATTGAATCAAAAGCATCTGAACATAGTTCTAGAATGATAGCCATGAAAAATGCTAAAGACAATGCAAATAAATATGCATCAAAACTTACATTGCAATACAATAAGGCTAGACAAGCAGCAATTACAAAAGAAGTTTCAGAAATAGTATCTTGAGTAGAATCTATGAAAGATTAAGTGATGTCCAGAAGAGCTATTGTGTTTGGCTAACATAAGTTTCCCATATAAGGAAATGACATTAAGTTAAGAAATTATTTGTAGCCTCTTTCTCTTTGACTAAAGGGAAAGAATTCAAGATAGGGATATTTGATTGTTTTAACTTAATAACATTGACACATTGAGGAGTTATAATCAAAAAAGTATTCTTTACAAATTATTGATTTATTATACAATACAATTGTTTATTTAATAAGTGTATTTTATGAAAAAGAAAATTAAGTTTTACAGGGTAGTATTAAATTCATTATTTTATGTTTTTTATGTTTTAGTTATTTCGATTCTGTTTTCTTTTGTTTTCCCAATGATTTTGGTATTATTATGAAAACCAGTATTAGATCCATCTAGTCCAATTTTTACAGTTATCCAAATACTTATATTAATCTTTGTATTTATATTGAGTTTATCATTTAGAAAATATTTATATTTACCAATATTTTCTGAAGAAGTAATTATTGAAAAAAAAGAAAAAGTAAAAGAAGTAGAATCAAAACAAGAAACAATAAGTAAGTCAGAAAAAACAGAAGAATCAATTGAAATCAAATTGGAAGACGAAATAGTAAATGAAAATATAATGCCAGAACTTGATATAAAAATAGGTAAAGAAATAAAATAATATATCAATATTCAATACAAATTGAACCAAAGTAACAATTAGTTAACTTATAATAGAGAAACTATTTGTTGTAATTATTAATTATTAATTAATTTAAAATGCATACTTGAAAAATTACCAAAATAGTTTGAGTAGTAATAGATGTAGAATTTAAAGGTGGTTATGTACCATCGATTTATGAAGCATTGGAAGTAAAAGGTACAAAAGAAAGAATCGTACTAGAAACACAACAACAATTGTGAGATGGTGTAGTTAGAACTATTGCCATGAATCCTATAGATGGATTAAAAAGAGGATTAGAAGTAGAAGCAACTGAAAGTCCAATCAGAGTACCAGTATGAGAAAAAGTACTAGGTAGAATGTTTAATGTACTTGGTGACCCAATAGATGACAAAGAAAAACCAAAAACAGAATATATGGATCCTATCCATAGAGAAGCACCAGCATTTGCAAACTTGACTACAAAAGCTGAGGTTTTTGAAACTGGTATCAAAGTAGTTGACTTGATAGCACCTATGCTTAAATGAGGTAAAGTAGGTTTGTTTGGTTGAGCATGAGTTGGTAAAACAGTTATCATGCAAGAACTTATCCACAATATAGCATCAGAACATGGTGGTTATTCAGTAGTTGCATGAGTTTGAGAAAGAACAAGAGAATGAAATGATCTTTACCACGAAATGGAAGAATCAGGAGTTATAGACAAAACAGCGATGGTATTTGGACAAATGAACGAAGCTCCAGGACCTAGAGCTAGAGTTGCACTTACTGGTTTAGCTATGGCTGAACATTTCAGAGATAGAGAAAAAAGAGATGTATTATTATTTATTGACAACATATTCAGATTTACTCAAGCAGGTTCTGAAATATCAGCACTTTTAGGTAGAATACCTTCAGCTGTATGATATCAACCTACTTTGGCTACTGACATGGGTGCATTACAAGAAAGAATTACTTCTACAAAAGATGGTTCAATCACATCTGTACAAGCAGTATATGTACCAGCTGACGATCTTACTGATCCAGCTCCAGCAGCTACATTTGCTCACTTGGATTCTACTATAGTATTAAACAGATCTATAGCAGAACTAGGTATATACCCAGCTGTAGATCCTCTTGACTCAGCATCTACTGTATTATCTCCAGATATAGTTTGAGAAGATCATTACAATGTAGCTAGAGAAGTACAAAGAATATTACAAAAATATAAAGAATTACAAGATATTATTGCGATTCTAGGTATGGATGAATTATCAGAAGAAGATAAATTAACTGTTTCTAGAGCAAGAAAAATCCAAAAATTCTTATCTCAACCATTTTTCGTAGCTGAGCAATTTACAGGTACTCCATGAGTATATGCTAAATTATCAGACACAGTTTCTGGTTTCAAAAAAATCATTGATTGAGAAGTGGATAATGTTCCTGAAAACTTTTTCATGTACAAAGCTTCGATAGATGATGTAGTTTCTGCATACGAAAAAAGTGAAACAAAATAATTTATAATCCACCCAAACCATCATTTAATACTAAAGGATAGAATAATAGGAATATAAATAAAATGCTTCCCCCGCTTAAGCGGGGGAAGCTGTCCGAAGGACTGATGGATTATTAATATTAATAAAAAATATTATGAAAATAGAAATATTATCATTTACATGAAACTTGTTTAAATCAGATAATGTAGAGTCAGTAACAGCAAATACAAAGATTTGAGAAATAACTATATTGGATGACCATACTCCTTTAGTTACTGTACTAAATCCAACTATTATAAGTATTGTATATACAAATGAAGCATGAGAAAAATCTGAGAAAGATTTTGCTGTTTGATGATGAGTATTAGAAGTTTCAAATTCAGCAGTGAAAATACTTATAGATATGTTGATTACTGTTGATACTTTAGATGTTGACCAAGCTGAGAAAGCTAAAAAAGAAGCACTAGAATTGATGGAAAAATACAAAGATGCAAAAGATAAAATTGATATGGAAAAATTTATCGAAGCAGAAGATATGTTATTAAAATCAGTTGTTCAATTAAAATTATGAGATCTAAATAAATAAAAATCAAACTATTGTTTGGTTTTTTTTATTTATTGAATAAAATAAAATTAAGATTTTTTATTAAATAAAATTAAATTTATGGAAATGTTTTTAAATGAAGTAATTAAGTGAGACAAATTTGAATTATTGGTTGATACATCTATTTTTTCTAAAGAATTAGTTTTAAAAGCAGCATACAATTTTTTGGATAAATGATATTTCTTTTTCAAAACAGATGAAAATAAAAATATAATTGTTCAATTTACAAAAAAAGATGATTGTAAAGAAAAACCAGAAAAAGTAATCATGGATTTTACAGATGAATTATTATCTGTAAGCTTGAGAAATGATTTAGAAATAAACAACAAAGAAATAAGAGAAAAAATAGTATGAGCAGCTATATCTAATAGTCTAGATATAAACAATTTTTCTGTAGTAAATACAAATTGAAATACTGAAAAAAATCAAATAGATTTCGATAAAGATATTGATGATATTCTAAAAGAAATTGAAAATGATCCTGATTTGCAGATTAATGAAGAAGAAATTGCAAAAATATTAAAAGAAATAGAAGATGAGTCTAATGAAGTTGAAACAACACAAGTAATGATAAACTTAGAATGAGTAAAAAAAGCAAAACAAGATCTTAGTAAATAAAAAGAAAATATGAAAAAAAATATAAAAATAGATTTAAATATTTATCCTATAGATAAATTAAAACAAGCTATACACGATTTTGAAGGTGCAGCAGTTATTATTTTAAATAATGATGAATTAACAATAGAATGAGAAACAAACGAAGAAATTGATGAAATTTTTTCAGAATTTTGAAATTATGTTATATGATTAATAAACGAATAATTTATGTTAGAATTAACTAAAATAAAACAAATAGACAATAATGTATGATTTTTTAGATTTAAAAAATTTGATGAATCAACATATTTGATTACAAATGATATTTGAAAATATTGCTTTTTAGACAAATCAGATTTTTGAGATTTTATATCAGGTAAATTAAATGCGTGAGATAAATACAATGAGTTATTACAAAAAAAATTCATCAAAAATAAGGACTATGAAACAGAAATGGCTAAATCATTTGCTAAAAAAAATGAATTTTTGGCATATGGACCATCTCTTCATATAATTGTTACCACTCTTAGATGTAATCATAAATGTCAATACTGTCATGCAGCAGTAGCACCGATGACTGCCAAAAATATGGATATGACAAAAGAAACTGCTACAAAAGTAGTAGACGCTATTTTTTATACATCAAATCCAAATCTAACAATAGAATTTCAATGATGAGAATCACTAGTAAATTGGGAAATAGTAAAATATATAATAGAATACTCAAATACAAAAGCACAGTATCTAAAGAAAAATGTAAACTATGCTTTAGTTTCAAATTTGACTTTGATGGATGAAGAGAAATTACAATACTTGATAGAAAACAATGTATGAATTTCTACATCACTAGATTGAGATGAGGAAACTCATAATTACAATAGAACATTCAAAGAATGAAATAGTTTCGAGCAAGTTACATATTGGATAAAGAGAATCAATGAAGAATACCAAAAAAGATGAATGGATAATAGAGTATGAGCACTATTAACTGTAACCAAAAAAACACTTTCTAGATACAAAGAAACAATAGATACTTATGTAAACGTTTGATTAAATTCTATTTTTTTAAGACCATTAAATCCATATTGATTCGCTGCTGCAGATTTAGAGAAATTGTGATATTCACCAGAAGATTTCGAAAAATTTTACATCAATTCTATGGAATATATATTAGAATTAAACAAAAAATGAACTATATTTAGAGAGTCACTTAGTTCAATTTATTTATCAAAAATATTATCTGAAACAGATCCAAATTATTTAGATGAAAGAAGTCCTTGTGGAGCTTGTATATGACAAGTAGCCTACAATTTTGATTGAAAAATATATAGTTGTGATGAATGAAGAATGCTAGGTAGAATGTGAGATGAAAATTTTTTGATGACTACAGTTGCTGATACTGGTGAAGAAACATACAAAAATATGATTCAGTCAGAAACAACCAAGATTATGGTACAAGCTTCTACTTTGGACTGATTACCTTGATACAATGATAGTGTTTACAAACCATACATATGAGTTTGTCCTATTCATTCTTATAAAACTAGTGGTAATATAATACCAAATTATTCAAAAGACCACAAAAAAATACTTGATTTTGCAGTACTTGATTATTTATTTAAAAAATTGAGAAATGATACTGATAAAGTTGTTTTTGAAGAATGGATTTGAATGAACCGTGAACCAATTTTATGTAATATAATTTAATATTTGTAAAAACAAGATATTTGTTTAAAATATTATTAATTTAAAATTAAACTTTATCAAAATGGATAATAAAAAAAAGTTTTTCCCAAAGTTGAAAAAGAAAATTAAAGGTTTTTTGACTGATGAATCATGAAAAATCACAAAAAAAGATGCACTAGCATTAAGTGTATGAGCTGTATTACTTAGTTGAGCAGAATATGTTTCTGCAGCTCACACTAGCTCATTGTACTATACATGACATGGTAATTGATATATAAATTGATGACATGCAAGTTGATATTCAGTCTGATGACATCAGAGTTGAACAAGAACTGCTCATTCTAGTGGTATAGTAAACTGACATAGTAGTGGTACTCCAAATGCTTGACATATTAGTTGATATCCATTAACTTGACATACTAATTGATTAGTAAATGGATGACATACCAGTAGAGACACTTATTGACATTCAAGTCATGGATCTCATTGAAGTCATGGGTCACATTGAAGTTATTAATAAAAGAGAATTTATAAATTCTCTTTTATTTTTTTGTTCGCAGTGCATTCTCATTCACTTATAAATCATTTATTTAACACTTTTATTATATTTTCTATTTTTATATTATTTTTTATTATATTGTTTATATTTAATGCAGAATAATAATCATTTTTATAAACGCTTTCCAGAGGATAACACTTAAAAATACTTCAATCAGTATTTATATCAAATTTTCATATATTTCAATCACATCAAAATTTCAATTTCATTTCTGTATTGTTTTCTATATATTCCAATTGCTCTTTAGTAAATATATTTTTATCTAGTCAACATGATATTTCTATAAAAAAATCATTGCTATATTTTTTAATTGTATCAAAAATATATTCTCACAATTTTTTTGAACTATTATCCATTATTAATTCTGATCACAATGATGAATTTGTAATCTTGAGATTTATTGCTCATATATTATGTTTGCTTGCCAAATTAAAAATAAACTCTGGAGATTTTTCTATATCACAAATATTATATCAAATAATAACTTTTATTCATAAGTTTATTAAAGTTTCTATGTTCTTATCGATATTTTCTAGCTCTTTTTCAGTATAAAAATCTTTATCATTTATATTACAATTTACCCTTATTCATTTCATTCATTCAAATATCTTTTTCAGATTTTCATTTTCAGTATTTATGTTTGAAAATACTATTATATCAAATCATCATTTATTTGCTATTTGTAGGAATTTTCTTATATTTGGAGATATAATAGGTTCTCATCAGAGAATTCTTACATTATTATCTTTGTTATTTTTTAAAAATTTTAGTATTTTTAAAAATGTAGATATACTCATATTTTTCATCAGACTTTCGTCTTTCATGTTTGCATTTGCAAAACAATATGAGCATTTTTGATTACAATAATTATTTATTATTATATTAGGCATATGGAATTTTTCACTACAAAATATATAAATGAATTGATAAAAGATGAGTACATATCTTTTTTACACAAGTATTATACTGACATTTTAACAAATCCAAATAAATATATATCAATAGTAGAAAAAAAGATTTCTAGTTATTTATGATGATGATATGTAAAACTATTAAATTCTTGAACTACAGCATTGCAGTTTGGATTATTAGCACTATGAGTAAAAGCATGAGATGAAGTTATACTTCCAGCTAATACTTACTCAGCTACTGCTATAGCGATTACCAATATATGAGCTGTACCAGTTTTTGTAGATATAAATCTAGATAATTTTACTATAGATTATACTGATATAGAAAACAAAATTACATCAAAAACAAAAGCTATCATACCAGTGCATTTATACTGATACAATTGTAATATGAAAGAGATTATAGATATATCAAAAAAACACGATTTAAAAATAATCGAAGATGCTTCACATGCATTTGGATGAGAATATTTTTGAGAAAAATTGTGAACTCTATGAGATATATGAGCATTTAGTTGTCACCATAGTAAAAACTTCTGAACTTTCTGAAATGGTGGTATTTTATATACAAAAGATAAAACATTATTTGATAAAATAGACAATTATATATTTCCAGATAAACAAAGTATAGAAGTGTTAAAATCATGAAGGACACCAGCAAATATATGAGTTACAGAAGCATTAGTACTTTTATTTAAATTAAAATATATAGATAAAATAATATATTCAAATATAGAATTATATAAATCATATTTAGATAGATATTCAGAAACTGATTTTATTTTTCCAAAACTAGATTTGAAAAATCACAGACTTCACATCAGAAATTTTACAGTTTTGTCAAAAAATAGAGATTTTTACATAAATAATAAAATAGGGAAAAAGTACTATGAAATAAATCTAAACAAACATAAAGCTTTTGAAGGTCATAATACAATTCTAAAAAACACCACATATTTTTTTGAAAATAATTTAAGTTTAAATTTTTATTTTTGAATAAAATAAATATAATAACAATGATATATTTTTATAAAAAAATACTTATGAAATACAATTACTTAATACTATTTTTTATAACTTTCTCTTTGATTTCATGTGTAAATACTTGAAACAATAAAACAAATGTAAACTTAAACGCGTCAGGTTCTATTATATCAACTTGAACAATTGTTTGAAGTGGTTCTACATGAGAAGTTATTGTAGAAAAACCTTTGACTTTAGAAGAAAAAGAAGCTTTAATTATAACAGATAAAGAAGCTATCAAAATCTTGAAAGAAAACATAAGTGATGAATACTCTGAAGAATTACCTAGAATAGTATGATATTATTGAACTACTCCATTTTATGAGTTTTATATATTACAATCAATCAAAAATTCCGATATATGAGAGTGTGATAACATATCTATAGAAGACAAAAAATCATTATGTAAAGAATTGTATCCTGATTATATGGATGAAAACAAGGTGGTTGAAATATACTGAAAATACTGAGAAAATTCAGATTTCGCCAAAGTCATGTACAAATCATTTGTAAATATAAAACTAGAGAATTCTACTTGTGAAAATGAAAATATCATATCATATCTAGCATGTAAAAAAATACTAGATAAAGATTTTGATGTAGAGAAAGTGTTTTTGAATTATTCTAGATTATTATATTCAGATGCATATGATGTAAAATCTTACTACAAAGAAATCTCAGAAAAATGGTGAATGGATAAATGATTCACTGATTTAGTTGAAAAAATATGAATAGATTATCAAGAAAAACTACCACAAACAGAAAATAAAAATCAAGATACAATTGAAGAAAATAATTAATTTTTAATAATTACAAAATATGAAAACATTGTCAAAAGAACAAATATCTAAATTTTTAGCTTTTACAGTATGATCAAATTCAAATTTTATTGATATAGATTATTTGAATTCAATTAAATTATCAGATAATAGAGAAATGAATATTGAATATTTCAAGTCTGAAATTTTAAATATTTTTAATACTGAAATCGACTCATACAATGTTGTAGATGGTGAAAATATAGGTTTATTATTGTCTGGTTGATTAGATTCTACATTGTTATTATCTATATTAAAAGACAAATTTCCAAGCTCAAAGATTTATACATATACTCTATGATATTCTTCAACGGATGCTCATTTAGCAAAAGCAAAAAAGATTTCAGAAGAATACAATACTATTCACAGAGAAGTGATTTATGATTTATCATCAAATCTACTTGAAACATTTGATGAGATATATAAAAGTTGATATGATTTAGAATGAGAAGATAGTTTGATAATGAATCATATATTATCAAAAGAAGTAGTAAAAGATTGTAAAATTGTATTTTCTGGTTTTTGACTAGACTATATTTTTGCTGGAATGGATTTATTTAGAAATTCATTTATGGAAAAATTGTATAATAAAAAATTGATAGATAAATCATATATTTTTAATGTTTTATGATGAAATAAATATTATTTAAAATATGTACTTGATAAAATTAATTCACCTTTAGGAGCAGATTTTTTTGTGAAATACTGAGAATATTATGCTTACAATTTGACTGAAAATTTACAACAATTTTCAAATACTTATTTTAAAACAAGTATTTGAAATATTAGAAATGATATATCAGAATTGAAAAAACAAATCTATTTTATAATCACCACAAGTCTATCAAATAGGTATAATCCATACAATTTACCATATGAAAAACTATGAGTAAAACATCACAATCCATTTGGTAGTAAAAATGTAATATCTGAAGTGATATCATTAAATATACCTGACAATTTTTTGTATAATCCATATACAAAAGAAAAGAAATTTATCATAAGAGAAATATCAAAAGAAAAAATAAATAGTGAAATATTAAATAATCTACATACTTGAACAGTATTAAATTATGAACAATCATTTAGAAATAATAAATCAGAAATTCTAAAATTGATATCAGAAAATTCTAGATTTTTAACAAATTTTTTCTCTAGAGATTTTATAGAAAACTTTGATAAAGTTATAGAAGATAGTGTTTGGTATGAAAATAGTAAACAAATAATTGTTGTACTACAAATGTTATTTTATGTAAAAAATAACCAAGTTGTTTTGTATGAAACTAGTAAAATTGATCAAATAGTAAAAGAAAAAGTTTGAGATAAAATTTTAATAAAATAAACAAAAGCATTTTTGATTTATCAAGAATGCTTTTGTTTCGAATAATATTTATTTTATATTTAAATATATGATAATTGTTTGAATACATGATGCCACACAAAATTATTCTATGTCAGTATTATATAAACAAAAAATATATAGTATAGAACTAGAAAGACTTATATGAATAAAAACCGGTATTTACAAAAACAAAAACACAGATCACTGTTACGAACAATACAAATTGTGAGAACATACATATATCAAAAAAGATTCAATGACTCTATGAGATTATTGAGTGTTTTTAATGTTTAATTATTTTGCTGAGTATTTAGATTTCAAAAAAGAGGACATAGATTTACTAGTTGTATCTTCATGAAAGGATTACAAAAGTATTTTTTGAAACATAGAATTCACTACTCCAAAATCTCATCATTTGATGCACTTATATAGTACATATTTTTTATCATGATTTACTGAATCAAATATTCTGATTATAGATTGAGCAGGATATGATTTGGAAGAAAATAAAATAGCACTACAATCGCTATATTTCTGAAAATGAAAAGATATTAAAAACATAAATACAAACTATGCAAAAAAGGAAAAAAATATATGAATATGAATAGCATATGAAAGAGTTTCTTATTTTTTATGACTAACAGAATGAAAAATAATGTGACTATCATGATATTGACAAAAATATACAAAGTACGATTTTTTTGATCTAAAAAACAATGAAGTATATCTAAAAACAAGTTTACATCAGATTTTTTGTGACAAAGAATTGTTTTTAAAACACTACTGATTGATGCAAGAATTCTCACAAAACTGATACCAATCAGAAAAAATTATAGATTTTGTATATAGTTTTCAAGTAGAAGTAGAGGAAGCTATTTTGCACCTAGCAAATAACTTGTATGAAATAAATCCATGTGAAAATCTATGTTATGCTTGATGAGTCGCACTAAATTGTCTGACAAATTATAGACTTAAAAATGAGCTTAAATATAAAAATATATTTATTCAACCAGCAGCGTGAGATTCATGAATCTCACTTTGAAATTTACTATATGGATACTATACATACTTAAACCAAGTTGAAAAGATATGATTATCAGATACAAATTATTGACTTTGAATAAATTATAACAATGAAATAGAAAATATATTATCAGATTACCAAGATTACATAGATTTTGAAAAAATAGAGAATGAAAATGATTTTATAAATCATATTTCAGAAAGTATAAATGCAAAAAAAGTAAGTATTATATATAGATGATGATCAGAATTTTGACCAAGAGCATTATGAAACAGATCAATAATAGCATCAGTAAAAATTCCAGATTTACAATACAAAATAAACAAGATAAAAGACAGGGAATTATGGAGACCATTTTGAATGATGATTTTGAAAGCAGACCAAGACAAATACTTCGAAAATAGTGTTGATTCAAAATATATGTTGTTTACAAACAAGCTAAATCAAGAATGATTAAAAATATACAACAACATATGTCACAATGACCATTCTATCAGATTACAAACTATATTTGAAGATAACGAGTTCTATTTTAAACTATTAAATAGATTAAAATACTACTGAGTAAAATGACTTTTAAATACTTCACTCAATTGAAAAGGTCAACCAATTTTAGAAACACCAAATCAAGCAATAGAATTTTTCTTGATAAAAGAATGAATAGAAAAACTATTTTTAGAAAATTATGTAATAACAAAAAAAATAGGCAAGAAAATTACATCTAAAAAATTATCAAACAATACATTAGTAAATAATGTACTCAATAATATGAAGATGATATTTATCAAAAAAACTAGATTTA
The DNA here is from genome assembly GCA_028688895.1 of Candidatus Altimarinota bacterium. GTDB lineage: Bacteria > Patescibacteriota > Gracilibacteria > BD1-5 > UBA6164 > UBA6164. The sequence continues at coordinate 18,801 of JAQTXG010000001.1, forward strand.
CTATAGAAAACATATTTATAGACATAGATATATTTACAAAAAATTTTACAGTAAATATTGTAAAAGAAAATGAATCTATCTGAAAAATAGAATTCAAATATGAAAAAGACAAATACTTTTTAGATAAAAAAACAGGTATAATAGATAATGATTTTTCTATACTGATATTAAATGTAGTAGATAACTCAGATTTTTTAAATAAACTTTTTTGAATGCTTAGATGAGTTTTTATTAAAAGTTTCCATTAGGATAAAATTGAGGTATATTTTCCAAATCCATACATTTGTACCTAGGAATCAAGCTTTAGATGTAGGAAAAAATAATGTACATTTTATCAGAAATTGTATACTTTTAGGCATATTTTAGTTATATATTTTAATTACTTTATAATCCAAATCCATATTTCACTCTTCACAATCACAACAATATGCTACATTTTGCTTATTTCTAAACACATCATTTACAAACTTTTGACTTTTATTAGAGTTGTATAATTCTTCTAAATTATTATCATTTATATTTCATAATGAGTGAATGTCTATATATTTATCAGTTATATAACAACATGGAATTATTTTTCCATCTACATTTATCACTATTCAGGTATTTGGTTTATTACAACTAATTGTTTTTGTCACTTCTTTGTATCTAGTATAATTATTATTTTTTGGTATTAAATGTGACCATTGTTTTTCTTTTATCAATACTGTTTTGTATCTTAATACATCTACTCACAATTTTTCAGCTAACAATTTAATATTTTCTACTTGATTTTCATTGTGTGACATTATGATAAATTGTAGTTCTACAATAGGTCAGTATCACAATTTTTCTTTCAGTTTTACTAGTATTTGTATGTTTTTAATTATTTGATTCAAGTTTCATCATACTCTAAATTTTTCGTATATTTCTTGTGTAGTTCAATCAACAGATATAGATAAATAATCAAGTCATGCATTTATAAGTTCTACTGATTTATTAGCAGTTAGAAAAGTACCATTTGTAGCTATTTTTATATTTTTAATTCAGTTTAATTTTGCATATTTTATAAATTCTCAGATTTGTTTATGCATCAAAGGTTCTCAATAATTATATAGACTAATTGTCTTAGTATTTTTTTCAGGTATTTCATCAATTATCTTTTTGAATACAGAAAAATCCATATATTTTTTATGTCTATCATCTTGATGAGAATAACAAGTCGTGCATTTCAAGTTGCACACATTTGTTACTTCTATCATTATATCATTAGGAAAATTAGTCATTATTTGTTTTATCTGAAAGATTAATTTCTGCCCCTTTTAGGGGAAGTCCCGGAAGGGGGAAGGAATAGAGAACCAAAGCCCTCTTTATTCATTATGCAATTTACAACAAGTTTTACATATATCTAGTGGAAACTTTGATTTTATAGATTTTTTTAATTCAACAAAATCATTATTTTTTATAGCATCTTTTAGATTTATCTTTGATATATCATCGAAATTATTTGTGATAAATTCACATATAGATAGTTTTCAATTTTCATCTATTCTGAGTTGTTTATCCAATTGTTTACAAGATATTTTCCATTTCTTAAATAGGGCAATAGGTTCTATTATTATTTTAGTTTTTGTATTCAGTTTTTTTAAAATCAAGACTTTTTCCAAAAAGTCTTTTTTTAACATTTCATTATCAATTTTTTCACTTCATGGCATTGATATTTTTATGTCACTAATCAATATTTTAGAGTTTTCTACATCTGTTTTGGAGAAATTCATCATATAAATCAATTTGTGTTCTTTTATTCAGATACTATTTAACCACAGATGCAATTTGACTATATTTTCAGTTTTTAGATTTGGGCTTATTACTGTAGAAACTGTTATATTTTTTATATTTATTAATTCAGGAATTACTTTTTTTAATTTATTAAAAAGTCATTTTTTTCATCTAGATATATCGTGAAAATCTCAATATCAATCTATAGAAATATTTATCTGTGTTAAATTTTTTAAGTATTCAAAATTATCTAAAAATTTATCTAAAAGTATTCAATTTGTAGTTATTTCATAAGTTATTTCTTTTTCCTCTAGTTTATTAAATATACTTATTATATTTGGCAACATTAGAGTTTCTCATCATAGAAATGATAGGTGAGTATTTGCTGGTAGATTATTTATTATTTTGAAAATATTTTCTTGATCTGGTATTTTATTATTTATATATCTTCTTTCTTTTTGACTACAAAAAGAGCAATCTAGATTGCAGGCAAGTGATAATTCCCAGTTTATTATATATTTATCTGTCATATATTTCTTTTGATTTAAAAGCACCACACATCAGCATACATTCTGGACAATCTCCATTTTCAATAAGTTTTCTTTGTAATTTAATATTTTTTCAATTCCATATTTCATCTATATTATTTTCTCTTAGATCTCAGATTTTATTCATAAGTATGCAAGAAAACACTTTCCCATCAGGCATAATAGTAATAGAATCTTTTGCTATATTACAATTCTTTTTTTCTTCTCATAATCAGTTTCTCAAATAATCAGGTATTTTATAGAAAAAATTTTTATTTATATAATCTCATTGCTCAATTATATAAGGATTATCATATACTTGATTTTCGATTTCAATTATTTCATCTTCGGAAAAATGCCCATTATAATAATTTTTTTGATTAGTATAATTAGTCATATTTTCTACAGGTTTAAAAGAAAAATTTACTCATAGTTTATTTGCTAATCTACACAAAAAGATTATATCTCTATAATTATTTTTTGTTATAGTCATTTTCAATTCTATAATCTGTTCAGGAAATACTTTTTTTATCTTTCAAATAGTTTCTAATATTTTTAAAAAACTTCAATCTACTCATCTTTGTCTATCATGATTTATTTGTTTTCCATCTACTGAAATATTTATCTTTTTAAAACTCTTTCATTTTTTTTTCCAAAATATAAGCAATTTCATCAACTTATTAGTCAAAATTCAGTTTGTACTTATAGAGTGTATAGAGTTAGGTAAATACTCATCTATTAAAAGCATTTTTTCTTCCAAATTTTCTATTAATAATGGCTCTCATCCACTTAAACCTATATCAAAATATTCTCAATAATATTTATAACTATTTTGAATGATTTTTGAATTAACGATTTCTTTTATTTTTTCTATACTTAGTTCAGATTTATAATCATAACTCCAAATATCACAATGATTACATTTCAGATTACATTTATATGTAAATATCCAATTTATGCTTTTTATAAAATGAGTCATTATTGTTTTTACTTAATAAATTTCTCCCTTTTCCAAAGGGAGTACCCCGAAGGGGGGAGGGATTAAAACCAAAGTACACATTTGTTGCATTGAGTGGCCTGTGGTTATATCACACTCTTAAAACTTCCATGTAAACTATAACATTTACTACAATTTATCTTATTCACATGAGTTATTATATCCATATGAGTTTCATTATAATATATTTCATCCAAGCTTTGTTTCTTTAGATTTCATATCTTATCATACTTTGTACAACAATAAGTATCTCAGTTAGCCATTACAAACAAGTTGTAGTTTGGAGTAGTACATTTAAATCTGAGTTTACCAAATTCTAGATAATGTATCAAATTATTTCCATACAAACTATTTCTATAAATACTTCTGAGAATATTAATAACCATTTGTTTATCAGTTTTATCGAGCAACAATGGTTTATTTATTCTATTTGTATAATATTCATCATTTTCTACTGCTTTGAAATCTATTTCTACTCACAATTTATGTGCCAAAGCATAAACTTTTTTTATATCTTCTATATTATTTTTTGTAATAGTATATTTGATTTTTATATTTATATTTTTGTATGATTTTTTGAGTAATATAATTGTATCTATACTTTTCATAAAACTTCACTTTATTCATCTTTGCAAGTCATGAGCTTCTTCCATCCCATCAATACTTATATGAATATTTGGTATTTCTATATCTTTATAGATACAGTACATTAGCAATTCTTCCAACTTATTATACAACACTCAGTTTGTAGATAAAGTATGTACCTGAAGTCATTTATCATGAATTATTTGAAAAATTTCTTTTATCTCTGGATGCAACAATGGTTCTCATCATGTAATAGTTATATTTGTATCTATTGAAAAATGCTTTGAATCAGTAATTTTTTCTATATCAAAAACCGATATAGTATTTTTGACTTTGTTTTTCCAAATATCACACATACTACATCTGAGGTTACATATATCGATTATTTCAAAATTGATTGATTTAAGCATATTATTTTAATTTTAGAGAAATATTTTTTATTTTTATATATTCCTTTACTAAATTTATTACATCCAAATGATGACATCTACTACATTTTTCTTTCCATCTACTTTCTCACAAATAATCTTTTATATTTTCACTAGTTTTTATTATATTTTTTATATTTTTATCTTCAAATATATTTTTATACAAGTCTAGATTTGTCAAGCTTCACAGTTTTGCCTCAAATTTACCACAAGTATAAGAACTTGTTCTAAAAATAGATATATAAAAATAAGGATTATAACAATTCATTGTTTTTCAAACTAATTTTGATTTATCTACATCATCATCTTCAGGGTATTGAACAGTTGTTCAATTAATTATTTCATTAAATTCATTTATTATATAATCACTATTGTGGTTTATTGTTTTTATTTTTTGTTTATTTGATTCTACTATATATATTATCTCTCTCATATTTTCATCAGAAAATAAAAAATCTTCATTACTGAAATTGTATGGTACTACTCTTTTGTATTCTATTTCTGAAACATTGTTTTTTATACACAAATCTATAAAACTATTCAGTCCATTTATATTTAAAGGTGTTATTACATACAATGCTCTTACAATTATATCAGGTCTTTTTTCTCTGATTATTTTTATAGATTTCCACACATTTAAAAAATTATTGAAACTATCATCAGGTCTAGTATTTTTAAAACTATCTAAATTTCCAGATGAGATATTTATATAAAAATGATTTATATTTTTATTATCCAAAATACTATCCAAATTTTCAAGCAATCTATATCAATTAGTCAGAAATCATACTTTTATATCTATATACTTTAGTTCTTCCAATATATACTTTATTTCTGGATGCAAAAGCGGTTCTCCTGTAATTCAAAGAGCCAGACTTTCCGTTTGAGATTTTTGTATTTTTCTAAACATGTTAACTAGATCTATTCATTTATATTGTATTTTGTAATTATTTTCATGATTTTCAAACCTTTCAGTCATAAATCCAGGTCAATTAGTTACACAAAAATTACAGCTAGCATTACAATATTCATACAAATCCAAGTGTAATTCCTTTGGTCAAAGTATAAATAATTTTTTAAAAGCACTTTCTAGTCTGATTAAATCATTGTTAATAAATCATCCACTTTTTTTAATAATTTCAATTGTTTTAAATATTATTTCACTATTTACTTCGTCTTGATTATTTACGTAATCAAGTCATATATATATTTCTTTATTAGTAAATACTAACATATTTTTATTTATATACAATAAATCAGATTTAGAATATCTTGATTTTATATAAATACTTATATTACTTTTATCATGCAATGCTCTAAATAATTCACTTTTTAAAAACCTGTCACTTAGTTCTAGCTTAAAAATAATTTTGTAATCTATTTTTAACAAATCTAGAATTTTAATTGTTTTTAGTTTTTCTTCTATATATTTTAAATTGTTTAATGAAATGAGTATCTTTCATTTATTTATACTGAAATAATCATCAAATTCTACATTTTCTAAACGAAAATATTTTATTTTGTATTTTGATTCATTAATAGTTATATCCTTTAAAAGAGCTATAAATTTTTTCACTCATAACTCTATTACATCATCTATATCTATATCAAAAATCTCTTTGTATCTAGAATATATTTTTTGATATACTATATTTTTAATTACTTTATTCATCATAAATTATTCATGTTTTGTATAAAATTCAATACTGAGTAAGTTTCTAAAGGTTTTTTATAAATAATTTTATAATTAAAAAATTCTCACAAATAATTATTATCAAAATATTTTTTATTATCTATTACCAGTTTTAAATAATCTTTTTTTAATAATTTATAATTTTTAAAATACAAAAAATTATCTTCTGAAACTTCTTTTCCTTCTCTTTCAGAATTAAATGTATATTTTACATCCAAAAAATCAGGAAAGTTACTTTTATATATATTTTTGTAAGTTTTGTAATTCTTTAGCTTTATAGTATCCAATCAAACTATTTTTTCTAAAAAATCAGTATCCAAAAATGGAAAAACCAAATTAGAATTGAAGTGATTAATAGGACACAACCAAGATTTTCATTGAACTGTATTTATCTCACTTCTCAATACATGATTTACAAAACTTTTTATTCAATAATCCAATTTTTTATTTCTTATTAATTTACTTTTATTTACCAAACAATCTTCTATATTTTCATATTCAAACCAACAATTCATAAGTGAATTTCATAACAATTCTCATCAGCACAATCATGAAAATCAATACATTTCATTGTTTATTTCATCTTTATTTTCATATATTAAGTGATTCAGATTCAATTTGTTTGCTAGTATTTTTGATATTTCCAAATCATTTTCATCATAATTTTTATTTGTCCTATATATTGTATTTTCTAGTTTCAATTTTTTTACCATAGTAAGCATTATAAGTCTCGAATCAAATCATCAACTTAAATCACTATACATTTTTTCTCATATATACCTCTTTTTTATACCATTTTTAAATGCATCATATATTTCAGAAACTCAATTCAAATGATTTTCAGTTAATAAGTAATAATTCAATTCACTTATTTTATCATCTGAAAATGTCAATATACTACCAGGACTTATTTTGTTAATTTGGCAAATAATAGTTTTATTTTGCGTAATGTATCACAACTGAAAAATTTCTAAAATACTTTCCAAGTTTAAAAAAGATTTATTTATAGTATTTCACAATTTTATCAAATCATCTGAGTAACGAAAATCATTTCAATTTTTATAATAATAAAAAGGATACAATCACAATTTATCATTTATTATATGTGTTTTATTACTTAAAAAATCTTGTATTACACAAATATAGATTCATTCTGTAGAATTAAGTATAGCAAATAAGTTTTTTACATCTCAATTATACTTGTTTTCAATTTGTTCTAAAAAATACTTATTGCCCATTCAATAAATATTTCAAAATAAACTCAATTTAATTGATTTATTAGAATTTTGATTACTATTATTTAAATATTCCATATAATTTAAAAATGTCAAAAATAAATCTAATTATACCACTATATAACTCCAATTATATAGAAAAACAATTAATATCAATAAAAAAACAGCAAAACAAAGCTATAAAATTAATTATTATTTTTATTGATGACTGATCAACACAATATTACAAAGATATTTACAAAAATATTATCTCAAAATACCGTGATTTAGAAATAATTTATAACGAATTATGAGACAAAAACTGACAAAATAGAGTAAGCAAAGCTAGAAACTTATGAGCAATTTTATCATCATCACAAAATCTGTATTTTATAGACCAAGAAACAATTTTAACTAAAAATTTTATTAACAACATATCGAAGTATTTAGATAGCGATGAAGTTATTATCTGACCATATCTATGATACAATGATTTAGAAAAACAATTAAGTGAATCAGATATAGATTTTTTCATGGATAATTGATATGTTAACAAACCAGATTTTAGTGATTTCAGACTAGATTTTTACTTAGAAAAAACTACTCAAAATAGACTTTGGGAATTTTTTGCTGCATCAAATTTTTTCTTAAAAAAAGATGTATTTTTAAGTGTTTGATGATTTGATGAAACTATTACAACATGGTGAGATGAGGACACAGAGTTTTGATATAGATTACAAAAAGCAGGACACAAAATACTATTTGATGAAAACATGCAAGTACTTAATGTATCAGAAAAACTATACAATAAACCATACAAAATATTATTAGAAAACAATATAGAAACACTATCTAATAACTGGTTACAAAACTACAAAAAACATTATTCACCAGATTACAAAAGATATATTTATGATAGATATAATCATTTATCAACTGAATTAAAACAAAAAGTATCACCAGACTTCAAAAAGTATTTTTTAAACAAAAAAAATGTATTAATTCATTCTATAAATGGTATATGATTATGACATATAAAAAGGACTCTATTAATTGCATTACAGCTCTATAAATCTGAAGAAATTTGAGAAATAATATTTGTAACAAATAGTAAAAATCCATTTTTAATAGAGCAAGCATGATTTAGAGTCTTATCACTAGAATATTGAATAGAAGACTGTTTAAATAGTTCTTCATTTCAAGAATATGAAACACAAAATTACATAAAAATAAATGAAATAATAAATCAAAATAATATAGATATAATAATACATGATACTTATTTCATAAAAAAAGTATTAGATAATAGAATAGATTTATCACATTTTTTAGTTTTGAGAGATAGTGATCTAGACTATTTAAAAACTATACAAGATTATTTATATAGTTTTAAAAAAATATTTATACCACATATTAGTGCAGAATTAAGTCAGGAAAAACTAGATTTTTATGTTAAATTCAAGAATATCTCGTATACATGATATGTTTATGATAATATAAATATTTCCTCCCTTGATAAGGGGAGGTGGCTGAAAGCCGGAGGGGTTTTGGTTTCACCATGATATTGATGAGATTATGAAAATACAAAATATTTCTTTGAATATGTTACTAAACTGATAAACTCAAATATAGAAGTATTTTCAAGATACAAAATCACATTTGTATTATGAAAATATTATGATGAATTAAAAGCCAAAATTGTCTTTCCAGAATTCATAAACATTTCACAATTTGATGACAATTTGTCAAAAAGTATTGCAAATTGTGAAATGTTTATAGGTAGATGATGATATAATACTTTGACTGAAGTTTATACAACAAACACAAAAAGTATACTTTTCCCAGTAGACAGAAATGCAGAAAACCAAGATAATAGAATAGACTTTTTTATCAATCATTTCGGAGTAGATTTTATCAAGAAGGGGAGTTATGATTTGGAGAAGGATATTAGTAGTTTGAAAGAATTAGCAAAAAACTCTATCCTGAATCCTTTCTCTAATTTTAGAGAAAGGGGCTACAAAGAAACAAACAAAGAATTTTTAGATTGAAAACAAATTATTAGTGAGGAAATTTTAGGAGAAATAAATAAGAAAAATATATTAGTTTTTAAGAATATATTTTTGCCGGAGTCAGAGAATTTTATTTATGAAGAGCTAAGATTATTGGAGGTAATTAATCCGATTATATTTACACTTAAAATGGATAATAATAATATATATCCGAATAATTTCAATATAGTTTATAAGAGAGAATTTGATACTTTATTAGATTTAGAATACCCAAAAATAAAGGATACAGACTTGTATCTAAAATTTCTAAAGTACTTAGTATTTTTAATAAAAAAATATGATATAAAAATAATTTATACAGAGTTTTTGTTTGATGCAAGTTTCATCGTAAAGATAAAATCAATTATACCAGATATAAAAATATATTCAGCAGCAAGATGATATGATGTATATGGTTTTTTGAAAAAACAAAATAAGTTTCTTGATAATGTTGATAAGATATTTGTGAGGGATGAGGTGATGAGAAAATACATTAAAAACTCTATCCTGAATCCTTTCTCTAATTTTAGAGAAAGGGGCTACAATTACGAAAAACAAAATTTTGAATTTTCAGACAAAATAGAAATAGTTAGAAGTGTTTTGGATTTTTCAAAGTATAGTTTTGTTAAGAAGGATTTTACTAAACTGGATATATTATTTGGATGAAGATTTGTAGAAAAAAAGGGGATAGTTGAAGTATTAGATTTGATTTCACTTTTAGTAAAGCATGATTTAGTAGCTAAAATATGATTAATCTGAGATGGAGAATTAAAAAATGATATTTTCAAAAAAATAGATGAATTATGATTAGCAAATAAAATAGAGTATTTTGGCTTTTTAGAGCATAAAGATTTGTTAAAGCAGATTAATAATTATAATACATATATCAATTATTCAAAAGTATCAACTAACTGAGATACAGATTGAATACCAAATATGGTACTAGAAAATATGCTTAGTTGAAATCTAGTATTTTCTACTCTTATTTGAGGGATTTGAGAAGTAATAATTGACTGAGAAACATGAGTGGTTATAAGTGGAAAAATTGAGGATGATTTGGAGAAGATGAGGGGAGTTTTTGATTATGAAATGATTGTTGATAATGCTTATAGAAAAGTAAGAGATGAGTTTGGTAGGGAGAATAGTGTGGGGAAGTTGGAGATGATGTTATAAGTAGTATTTTTATTAGACAAATATGAAAAAGTGAGTATATATAGTATATATTTATTAAATTTTAGTAAAAAATTAAAAAATAATTTATTAAGTATTTTATAGAATAGAGTATATATTGTAATTTAATTATTGAGAACAAAAATATGGAAAAAAACAAAAATGTTACTCTTTTTGATTATAAAAATATAAAAGTCAGAACTGTAATAATTGATGGAGATGTTTGGTTTGTTGCAAAAGATGTTTGTGATATTCTGGAAATAGCAAACTCTAGAGATGCTGTTTCAAATTTGTCTGAAAAAATGAAAATGACTCTGGTTTGAAAAGAAAGCCTCGTCGCTTTAACCGACGACCCTAATATTATTGAATACTAAGAAAAGAAAAGATTAGAAGAGAAGTAAAATCCGCCAAATCAAACAGAATGCTTCAGCTTTCTGTTTGATAAGTTACAGAAAGAAAATAGAATAATGTTTGTAACATAGGGAGGAAAATTAATTAATTTTATAACTAAATAATATGCTTGAAAATTATATATTAATATGATGATTAATTTATTTAATTATTACATTATTTTTAAAGAAAAATTTTAAAATAACATTTTATTTTAATCTTATCATTTTAATTCTTTTATCACTTATAATTCTTTTTATTTATTTGAATATTAATGAAATTGCATGACATGCTGCAAATTGAGCACCTCTATTAATGTTAATTTTTGCTATATATTTTAGTGCAATAATTATCAGTTTATTAATTTTTATTACTGAATTAATTATATATTTAAAAAATACAAAAACGTTAAAATAAATCCACATGTACCAAATTACACAAAACTACATCACCTACCAAAACACTTGAAAAAGTCTGATTTTTAGAGCTGATTTGCATCTCATATGATGATGTAATTTTAAGTGTGTGATGTGTGATAATTGGAAAAGAGAAATAGAGATGAAATTCACAGAAGATGACTTATACAAAATAATTCTAAAACTAAAAAATGATTATAACTGCAATTACATAAGATTTCATGGGCAAGAACCAACTATGTATAGCAAATTGGAAGACCTAATAGCATTCTCAAAAAAACTGTGATTAAAAGTCGCAATCAAAACTAATGCATGGCTACTTAGTGATAAAAGATTGGTGAAAATATTAAAATATTGATTGGATGAATTGTATTTGTCTATAGATGGACCAAATGCTGAGATACATGACTATATCAGATGAGTAAATGGATCATTTGCAAAAAATATCGATATAATAAAAAAATCAAAAAAGATAAATCCAGATTTAAAGATATACATAAATTCAGTTGTAATGAATTACAACTTTGAAACTCTTGAGCAAATGATAGATTTGTGAAAAAAATACGATATAGATAGAGTGAGTTTTGTTTTTTTGAATGATAAGAATAGAAAAGATATTGATAGTTTGAATTTAACTAAACAAGAGTTTTTTTATTTCTTTAATGAGAAAGTGAAACTTATTTATGAGAAAGCTAAGTTGTACAATATAAATGTAGATTTTTCACCATTTATAAGTGAATTAGTATGAAAAAACAATGAAGAAGTATTGCAAAAATTAACAGATATAGAAAAATACCAATGAGAAATAAATAGCTTCTATGAATGAATTTATGGAAAATATTTCTATGACAAATATGGTTGTTTTTGACCACTAGACCATTCATCTATCAATTATACTGGTGATATGTATGGTTGTTGTGTAGTGGAGAGAAATACTAGTGTATCAGTATGAAATGTATTACAAGATGATATCTCAGAGATAAAAAATAGTCCAAAATATGAAAAATATAGACAAAACTCAAATGAAAAATGTGGATATGCTTCTAAATGTGCTAGTAATTTCTATACTAGAAAAACACTATTCAAAGAAATATATTTAAATGATGAACTCTATGATAAAAGTATAGCTATTAATTATTATAGATATTTAAAAGAATTATTTACAGAAGATGAGTCTATAATAAATAATATAAAACTAAAAAAATTAAAAGAACAATTACTTCATTTTTATGATAATCTGGAATTTTATAGAGAATTATTATTAAATAATAATATCAGTAAATCAGATATAGTAAATATTAATTCTCTAGATTTTATAGAGAAATTACCAATCTTGGATAAAGATATTTTGAAACTAAATTATGAACAAATAATAAAATTAAGCGAAAATAAACAAGTACTTTATTGAAAAACATCATGAAATACATGAAATGCTTTTAGATTTGTTTATCCACTAGATTTCAAAAGACATATCAAACAAATTGCTATTTTTTCTGGGGAATCTGACTTCACATTCAAAGATTCATATTTCTTACTGACACCGATTAACTGTAATCAAAAAGCTATAAATAATATAAGAGAACCTGATTATGTAAAAAAAATATATATTAGTATATCAGATTTTTATTTCGATAAAGAGTATTTTATAAAAATACAAAAACTATTTATAGATAATAAAAATACTAAATATCTCCATGCAGATGCTAAATATTTATTGTATTTAATACTTTGATTCCATAAATTTGATTTAGAATTACCGAAATTGAAAGCTATAAGTCTGACTTATACTTATACAAATAAAAGTTTAAAAGAATTTATAAAACAAGTGTTTGATTGTAATGTATTAGATAATTATGGATGTAGTGAAGTGTGACCAATCAGTATAGATATAGACTCAAATAAGAAATTGTATTGAGATAATATTATTTTTGAAGAGTTAAATTGAGAATTTGTAGTTACAGATTTAGATAATCCTTATTTTCCATTTATTAGATACAAAAATGATGATTTATGAAAATATGATTGAAATAATATAATAATAAATGGAAAGAAAAATCAATTATTAAATAGTAAATCACTTAGAGATTTAGATGATTTTTTCAGTGAATATTTCAGTGAAATACTATTTTATCAGTTTGATGAAAATAAGTTGTTTTATTTTTCTTTTAACAATATTGATAATGTTTTGTTAAAAACGAAGTTAAATCAATTTCTTTGAATAGATTTTGAAGCAATAAAAATATGAGAAAATGAGTTTTTTGAATTAGGGGATTGTAGTAAATTTAAAACAATTATATAATCATGAGTGAAAAAATTATAAAAGAAACAAAAAGTCTACAAAAATCAGTAGTAAATCTAACTATACAACTAACTGATTTCTGTAATTTTTCATGTAAATATTGCGTAACCTGAAAAAAATTCAGCTGACAATATATTAATAAAAATGATTTTGAACAAATAGAAACATTAATAAAAAAACTTAAAAATATATATAAAATGGTAAATATTACTATTTCATGAGGAGAACCAACTTTATGTAAAGATTTTTTTCTATTATTGAAAATTATTACTAATTTAGATGTAAATATTATTATTAATACAAATTGATTTATTTTTTCAAAAGAGAGTATAAAAGTAAATGAATTATCTAAACTACAATTTGTAAACAATATAGATTTCAATGTTACATTTCATTTTAAGGAATACGAGAAAAGTTTTAATACATTTATAGAATCAATAAAAGTATTAGATATGTACAACATAAATTACTGAATCAATTTCTTGCTACCAGACGATGAAAAATATGAAGATTTTATAGATGTAAGAGACAAAATACTATCTTCATTATTAGTAAATAGACATACATACAACCTTATAAAACTAACAAATGGCAATATATCGGAATCATATGACAATAGATATCTAGATTTATTTAATGAAAAGTTTAAACAAGAAATAAAAAATAAAAACATAGAAATTATATATGATGATTTGGAAAAAGAAAAATTAAATACTAGTGAAATCCTATATAAATGATTAAATAAATTTTGATGATATAAATGCAATTATTTTTCAAAACAATTTTTAAATATATATATAAACACAGATTTATCCATATATTTTTGAAGTTGTTTTACCTTAAATAGACTTAAGTATTCTTTTGCAGAATTGTACATACTATTGGATAAAAGTGCAGAAAAAAGTATTGTATGTTGAGATTATTCTTGTTTGTGTGATTTGGATTATAATTCAAACAAAAAAAGAATATCAAACAATACATTTAGAAACAGTATATCACAAATTATAAACAAACTTGTAGATAAATATACAGAAATATTAGATTTATCTATATCAAACAATAGCATACAAATTATATTATTATCAAAAAACATATATTATTTTGTTACTATAGAAAAAATAATAGATAAAAATACAAAATATCCATATACTGATTGAGAATTATGATACCATTATTTTACAAAAAATCTATATAATGAATTTATAAATATAAATCAGTCAAATAAAGATTTTATAAACATATTTATGAAAAGGTTATTCATATTTAATAGTATATTTAAAAAATTATTAAACAATTTAAATGAAAAAAATACTTAGTTTAAAATCAACCGAAAAAGTAATCAATATAACTTTCAATATCACTTACAAATGCAATTTTAAGTGTTATTATTGTTTCGCTTGAGAACTTAGTGATAAAACTTTTGAGTTCAATATTGAAAACAAAACAAAACTATATATTTTTATAAAGTCAATTATTAAAAATAATATAGACATAAAAATCAAGTTTTTAATCACTTGATGAGAACCTATTTTGAATAAAGACTTTTGAGAACTGATTGAATTTTTACTATGATTTAAAAGTATTTATGTAACTGTCACGAGTAATATATTTTTACTAGGAAAGATTTATGATAAACTAGAAATATTTAAAAATAATAGATTTCTATTAATTCCGACTTTTCATTACTTTGAATACCAAAAATATGATCTAGACACAAAAATATTTATAAAAAATATAAACATTTTACAAGAAAAAAATATAAACTTTGATATAAATTTTCTCATACCTACTAATTATTCTGATTTTACAGAATTTAAATCAAAATATGAAAAAATTATATTAGAATGTAATCTAGAAAACAATCAATATCACTTAGATT
Source organism: Candidatus Altimarinota bacterium (assembly GCA_028688895.1). GTDB lineage: Bacteria > Patescibacteriota > Gracilibacteria > BD1-5 > UBA6164 > UBA6164. The sequence goes on from JAQTXG010000001.1 coordinate 34,205, forward strand.
TGATACAAGAAAAACAAGTTATTTCAGAGAATTATGACAAATATATACTAGATTATTTTTATTATGAAAAGTTAAAAAATCATACAAGAAAAAATACATTGAATATAATATTTGATGATAAATCAAGTAAAACTTATGACAATAAAAGTATTATAGAAAAATGATTAAATGATTTTAAATGATACAAGTGTTTTCCTTTTGAAATACCTACAAACTTGATGATTGATTATGATTTAAAATGTGTTTTTGCATGATGTACCACTCTAATAAATCAAACATATGATTTGGTCGAAGTCACAAAATTACTCAATAACTGAAAAGATAATTATGTGATATGTAATACTTCAAATTGTTCATGTCTAGCAAATATACCGATAAAAAAAATTTACAACGAATCTACATATAACAGATTATCAAAAATAAAAAATATATTAAATGATAAATTGAGAGACTTTTTAGTTTTAGATTGACTGGATTTTGTAGAAATAGATGTAAATACAAATACTAAATCATTAAGTATTTCATATAGTTCTATAAATAAAAACTATTTTTTACATATTATGATAGAACAATCAAATCCAAAATTAAATTACAAAAAGACTTTCAATTGATTATGAGTTTATACCTACATTACAAATTATCAATGATGAATAATCAATTATGAAATATCAGAGTTTGACTTTAATCAAAATAAAATATTTACCAAGATTCAAAAAATAGTCCCAATTTTATTAAAAGTACTTAGATTATAAATGAAAAAAAACATATTATTTTATTATCACAATTTCTGATGACTAGGTCATGGGAATAGAATATCTTTAATTATAGGAAATATAATTAAGTATTTTTGAGATGAGTATAATATTATAGTTATTAATAGTTGAGAAAAACAAGATTTTTTATTTCCAAATAGTAAAAATCTCAAAATAATAAACCTACCAAACTACAAATTTGAGAATTACAAATTAACGCAAAATGAATACAATAAAAAAATAAAAATATATAGAAAAAATATATTTGATAAGCTTTTAAATATAACAAAAATCGAATCATTAGTGATTGAACATTATCCATTCTGAAGAAATTTTTTGGATGATGAATTCATATATTTAATCAGAGAATACAAAAAAAACAATGATAGGTGAAATGTCTTTTCATCTGTTCGTGATGTATTTGATATAGATTCTATTCAAGAAAAAAATCTAGAATTATTTGATAGATTTCTCATTCATAGTGATGAGAAAATCATAAATTACAATGATAAATTTCATAAAAATATATCTAAAAAAATAATATATACTTGATTTATAGTAAATGATATATTCAAAGATACTAAATCTGAAAACAATCATATTCTCATAAGTATATGATGATGACAAGATGGAATGGAATTCGTAGTCGATTTTTTAGAAAAATTAAACAATACTAGTTTTGATTGAAAAGTATTTGTGAATTTATGAAAGAATTATACTCAAGATAATATGGAAAAAATAAAATCCATATCAAATAACAAATTAGAAATAAAATCATATTTTGATAATTTTTTAGAATTAAAAATACAATCAAAATTAGTTGTAACTATGTGATGATACAATAATCTATATGAAAATATTTATTATAAAAAAACTACAATTATCTATCCTAGAAAATCAGATATAGAACAGCAAACAAGACTAGATATATTATCAAAAAACCTGGATTATATTTATAATGGAAATAAAATTAATTCAAAGGAACTATCCAATATTTTTATTATTCCAAATTCCCCAGCCTTACAAAACAGGGGGATATCCGAAGGACAGGGAGAGGTTAATCAGGGATTAAATTTCTCATGAGCATATTTTTCAGCATCTTTCATAACAAACTATAAAAAATACAAATACATCAAAATCAGACTTACAAATGCCTGTAATGCTACTTGCGATATGTGCTGAGTCATAAAAAGAAAACGGAAATACAATAATGTAATAAATTTAAAACAATCCATACTAGATTTCTATAAGCTATGATGAGAAGTCGTAAATTTTACATGATGAGAACCAACTATTTATAATTGATTTGTAGAATTACTCGAATTTACCAAAAATTTATGATTAATAACATCAGTTTCAACTAACTGATCTACACTTTGAAAATTGGAAATAAAATTAATCGACTTCATTGATATATCTATTGATTGATTATATGAACTTCATGATAAAATCAGGTGAATAAAATGATTATTTAATACTATAGATGAAAATATTTCTAAATTAAAAGAGCATTGAATAAATGTACATATAAATTTTACTATTAGAAATGATAATATATCAAGTGTTAAGGAATTTTTTGATTTCTTTAAAGCTAAAAAAGTCGATTCTATTTCATTTTCTATGATTTCTACTTCACCTATAAATAATACTAAAAATCTATTTCCTAACAAAGTACAATTAAAAAAATTTTACGATATAGATAAAAAATATATACTTAAAAATAAATACAATATAAAAATAGATTTTTCACCTGATTTCAATTGATGACATTTCGATAAATTTATGGATTTCATAGTAAAAAATAATAGTTTTGAAAAAATAAAGTGAAATAATTGTAGTTTTATCAAATCAAAAAAAGAAATTAGGATAAATGAAAACTGAAATATATCTCCTTGTTGTATATTGGATGATTATGATGAAAATATATGAAATATTTATAAAAATAATTTAATAGATATAATTTGCAATAAAGAATACGAAAATTTTTTAAACAAGAAATTTCCATATATATCTAAAGCATGTTTAAATTGTAAAATAGAAATATAATATGAATTACAAAAGACTAGAAATATATGTTTGATGGACATGCAATCAAAAATGTACATACTGTATGGAGTTTCCAAATATGGAAAAAAATTGGACAAAAAAAGTTACAAAATACGATATACTAAAAAAATTAATCAAGTACAAAAAAAAATGATACAATCATGTGACTTATCTATGATGAGAGCCATTCATACAACCAGTATTTTTAGATGCTCTAATGTTATGAAAAAAACTATGATATACTATATTGGTTACTACAAATGCATCTACATTACACATAGTATCACAAGCATCAAAATATTTACCAAAAATAGATGAATTAATTTTATCAGTAGAAGCTATAGATAGAGAAACACAGCAAAAGATATCTAGGACAAATGTATATGTTCAATGGGAAAAAGTATTTGAGAATATTTATACATTTTGGAAATGAGCCTATCTAAAAGCAAACATAGTAATCACAAAAGACAATCTAGAGATTTTGTCAGATATCATTATTTATCTAAAAGAAAAATGAGTAAAAGACATAGCAATCACATATCCAGATATAGATATAGAGTATTACTGAGAAAAACATATTTTGGAAACAGTAGCTATTAAATACAGTGATGCAGTAAAAAAAGTACTGCCTATAATCGATTACTGTGATAAAAATAATGTAAACCTCAAAATTCCAGACTTTCCATTTTGTGTACTACCATATGATGAAAATAACAAGTACATAAAACTAACAGATGATTATGATTATCAAACTAGAGTAAAAATTCTCAGTAGTGATCATGAGCTAGATAGAAAAGATTTGAGCAACATTAGTTTGACTCCAAGAGATAGAAAACATTCTGAAATATGTCTAGAATGTAAATACAAAAATATCTGTTGGTGACACTCTGTATGATACGAAAGTCTGTTTTGATTATCTGAAATAAAAGCAATAAAATAAATATGTATATAAATGAAATAATCAGAGTTACTTACAAATGCAATTGGAAATGTAAGTTTTGTAATGTACTTAAAACTAACAATTTTTGAGAAAATGATATTACAAGCAAAGAAATAATTATTCAGATTTTAGATATAGCTAGAAAATATAGCAAAGATGAACTAAATAATACTACCTTGTCTTTATCATGATGAGAACCTACACTAAATAATAAGCTAAGCAAATATATAAAATTATCAAAAGCTATATGAGTATGAAATGTACAAATTCAAACAAATTGAAGTACTATTTTTTCAGATTTTACTTTATTAGAATGATTGATTGATTCATGATTGGATGAGATTTTTTTTTCTAATCATTCAAATGATTCTGAATTAAATAAAGCTATGTGAAGCTATACAAATACAGACAATTTTTTTAAGTTTTTAGCACATTTTGAGAAGAATAATTTAAATAAAAAAGTCAGAATTCTTACAAATATAGTGGTAAATAAATTTAATATATCAACAACAAAAGATTACATATCATTCCTAATCAAAAATAATTATTTTAAAATAATTGATAATAATCATCTATCTATATGATTTGTTCAACCAAACTGATATGCAAATATAAACAAAGATGAAGTACTATTAAAATATGATGAAAAAGAATTAAATTACATCAAGGATTTTGTATTATTTTGTGAATCAAACTGATTGTCTCTAGATTTTCATTTTACAGCTCCTCCTATTTGTACATTAGATTACAGAGAATACAATCTAGAATATGATAGATTAAAACAACTAGAAAACGATAAAACAAAATGAAATCTAATAGAACCAAACCTAGAAAAATACGAATGGCTATGGAAAGAAAAACAAAAATTTTCAGAATGTAATAAATGCAAATACAATGATTATTGTTTGTGATTTTACAAAAACTGGCTAAGTTTCGTATGAGATGATTACGCAAAAGAGAAAATAAATAATTTTTTAAAAAATGGAAAATAAACAAAATTTATTATCAAAAGAAAAAACAACCAAACAAAATAGAGTTTGGGTGCGTATTACTGCTGCTTGTAATAATAAATGTTTGTTTTGTCTAGATTCAGATGCCCAAAACTGAGTATTAGTAAAAGAAGATATAGTCAAACAAGAAATAAAAAAATGATTCAAAGCATGATATGAAAATAGAGTAATAATTTCATGATGAGAAGCATCAATAAATCCTAAATTTAATGAATACATAAAGTTTGCTAGGGAACTATGATATGATAGAGTGCAAACTGTTACGAACTGAAATATGTTTCATAGTTTTGATTTTTGCAAAAAAGTAGTAGATGCATGACTACAAGAGATTACTTTTTCTTTTCACTGACACAATTCTACACTTCATGATTATCTAGTAGCTACTCCTTGAGCTTTTAATAGGTCCATTAAATGATTATTGAATATAAAGAAATATTTTCCAGAAGTAATTGTAAATATAGATATAGTAGTTAATAAAGTAAATGTTAGATTTTTGCCAGATATAGTTAAGTTTTTCATGAAGTTTTGAGTTTATGAATATGATATATTGCAAATAATACCATTTGGCAGATGATTTAAAGAATATAAAAGAAAACTTTTTTATAATATATCTGAGAATATAGAATACTTACAAAAAACATGGGAATTATCAAAAATACCATGAATGTATATGTGGACAAATAGATTTCCAGCTGAAGCATTTGAATGATATGAAGACTTGATCCAAGATCCTAGAAAGATGAAATCAGAAGTCATGTGAGAAGCCTACGATATGTTTGAAAAATTTATAAAATCAAACTGAAAAATAAAACCAAATTGTTATGGTGATGCTTGCAGTGTATGTTTTCAAAAAGACTATTGCCATAGTTTTTTAGAGAATATTGACGCTAAAAAACTGGATAAAATAGCTACTAATGATGCTATTATTATATCATGAGAAGAATTTCCTAGTCAAGTATATGAAAAATACTGAGATAAAATAGAAGACTTCAAAAATAAACTAATATCATATAACAAAAAGTTAATAAATATACCTAAATGTATATGATGAACATGAATATATCAAACATATAATGATATAAAAGAGCAAGATTCTTTAGAAGATTACACTTATAAATACATAAATAATTTATATAGAATTAAGTCTTTGAACTGTAAAAAATGTAAGTATGATAAAGATTGTAATTGATTGCATATTAATTTTGTGAGGAGTTATTGATTTAAGGTATTTAATATTGTAGCTTAAAAATATAAAAATATTTTGACTTTTGAGTATAATTTTTATATAATATGTATAACTTCCATAAATAAACAATGGTTGTAAAATATAGGTAATAAAAAGAGAGGTTTACGAGACCTCTCTTTTTATATTGTTTTCCTTTTTCTTAAAGATTTTTTCTTTTTAAGTGAAAAGGATACAATATAACCTTTCCATATTGGAAAAGTTACTAATACTTTCATAAATAAACAAGTTAAAAATTAAAATATAGGTACTTTAATTTTGAAAGTAAAAATTAAAGTATATACAATATATAAACAAAAGTATAAAAGTAAAATAAATTATTTTAATTTTTTTGACAAAATTATATAAAAAATTAAAATAATTTTATTATAAAAATAACAAAAAAGTATATGCTACAACAAGCTACAACAAGCTACAACAAGCTACAACAAGCTACAACAAGCTACAACAAGCTACAACAAGCTACAACAAGCTACAACAAGCTACAACAAGCTTAGAAAATGCATTAAACTGTTTTGAAAAGAACAGGTATTTATTTGTGAATTAAAGTTCATGAATAAATACCTGTTCTTTTTTCGTTCATTAACATAGACAGAAATCCCACCCCCTAGCCCTCCAGCTAAAACTGGACAGGCTCTCCCTAGTAAGGAGGAAGAATAGTCCAAAATAAATTTTTAAAACTAACCTAATTTACTATGAATAAACATAAAAAACAAAGTGCATTTACCCTAGTTGAACTAATAGTTGTAATCACTATACTAGCTATTCTTTGAACAATAGCATTTATTAGTTTACAATGATATAGTGCAACAGCAAGAGATAGTACTAGAATAAGTGATATGTGAAGTATGAAAACATGACTAGAATTATTTAATCTAGATGCAGGAAAATACCCAACACCAAGTGATGAAACAATAATCACATATAGCTGAGCAACAGCATGGACACAATGATATTTTGGTGAACAAACAAAAGAAAATATAGATAAACTAGATAAAATCCCAACAGATCCACTTACAGATAAGAAATATGTATACAGTACAACAAATACAAGACAAGAGTTCCAACTAGCATGAGCTATGGAAGGGGATGAAATATCAATGAATAATGAACAATGAATAATGAATAATGTAGCCTCATCTCCCCTGACACGTGTCCAGTCTTTAGCTGGAAGGGGAGAATTGAGAGGGGTTTTAAATACAGAAACACAAGCAGCAGAAAAAACAGCAAGACTAAAAATAAGTGGATCATATAATGGTAAATTATTAAAAGTAAGTACATGAAGTACAGATTATGTACTAGCAGTACCAAGTATAATCACATCAAGTGGAACAGACTTACAAGTAATATCAGCAAATAATTATCTAGCATATAATGGCTATAAAAACCTACCATTTCAATATGCAGGTACATATAAAACAGATGGAGAAACAAACTTGAATCTAGTTAATTCTTCAAATCTAGTAATATTTTCATGAAGTTTAACTACACTATCAGACACTACAAGTTTATGACAAACAGCTAGAATAAATCTACTAACAAATTTACAAAATGCATACACTGGAACTACTTTATCAAGTGTATGAGAAATAGCACAAATATTGAATACAAATACAAGTGATTCAACAGAAACAGAACAACTTACTACAACGATAGTGAGAAATAATTTATGAGGAAAGATAATAGCAAGTGGATGAAATACTACTACTTACTCATCTTGTGATTTTAACTGAGAAACAGTATCACATGATACATCAGTAACAGCATATGAAACTACATCAGTAAGCTTCTGAAATGAATGTAATAGTGAACAAAGAATGTGTAATAACGGTACTTTAAATGGAACCTTTACATTTACATGATGTACAGTACAATGAGCAACTGGTACATTTAATCTAAGTCAAACAACAGTAACACAGTGAACAAATGTAACAATAAGTAATACATGTTCACAAGCACCAACAAGCTATACAAGCTCAAACACAGCAGTAGCAACGGTTGCATGAACGACAATTACAACATTATCAGCAGGTACAACAGATATAATACCAGTATGATGAGCATGTTGAGATAATGTATGAAAAACTTTGACTGTTAATAGTCCAACTTGGGTACAATTAGATCCAAATTGTAATATACCTGATATAACAATCTGAACTCAAACATGGGCTGGATGTAATTCTACACTATGAACATGAATAGAATATACAAATCAAACATACTGTTATAATTATGATAAAGATTGAAATTGAACAATTGATAACATATGAGTAAGTGCATGATGTTGAGCATGAAACTATTGAGATAGTAATGATAATGCTCTAACTTACTTTAATAGTTTAGCTTGAAATGCAACAAACTCAAACTGAGATACAGAATATAATACTATATGGTGAAAACTATATACATGGAGTATTGCAACAATGTGAAGTACAGATATAAATGGAAATATAATCCAAGCAGATAATGATAGTATATGTCCAGCATGACGGCATGTTCCAAGTGATGTAGAATGGACTACATTAGAGAATTATCTTAACTGATCACCTTGTAGAACATGAGATTGATGGCAATGTGACTGACTTTGATGGAAAACAAATGTAAGTTATAATCCAGATAGGAAACTATCAGATGCTTTAAAAATCCCCTTAGCTGGTTACCGTAGTACTGATGGTGTTACTTTCGACAGTCGTGGTTACTATACGTACTTGTGGTCAAGTACGCCTAGTGCTGGTAATGCTTATTTCAGGCACTTGCGTTGGGATAATTCCACAGTATATCGCTTTAGCGATAGTCAGGCGTACGGCTTCAGTGTTCGTTGTTTAAAGGATTAATCTGACGATAGTCAGAAAAATTCGTCTCTTTGCTCTCTTTGTCTCTTTCGAGCGAAGCGAGACTTTTCAAAAATTAAAGCTAATTAATTAGCTTTAATTTTTTTATATTTTAAACAAATATTTATGTATGAGGAAAAATAGTTATGAAAATCTTAATGATTGATTCGTGAATTTGTATAAAGAATGAATTTTTGTGAGATGTTTTGAATTTTCAGCGATTTTAGTTTCAGAGTTAACTTGATATAGACTATATGCAAATATAGATAGAAAAACATGATTTATATTTTTGGAGCTTTGATTTCCAAAAGGTTATAAAGAAAAAGTTATTAAAGATTTAGAAATAAGATGAAATTTTATAAGGATAATAGATAAAAGTTGAAATATTACTGAAACTATTTGAGTTAATAAATTGGACAAAGATAGTGAAAAATTAATAAATTTAAAAACTAACTTAATTAAATTTTAGAATGGCAACATATGATAACCTACCAGTTTATAAAGAAAGTTATGATTTGTTAATTTTAACTTTTAGTGTTGTAAAAAATTTTGAGAAACAATATAAATATACTATTTGAGATAAAATAAAAAATGAAATAGTTGATTTGATAACAAGTATATACAGAGCTAATTCTAGCTTTGAAACTAGATTGCAAAATATAAAAAAATCAAGAGAACAAATAGAAGTATTAAAACTTTATTTTAGATTATCAAGAGATTTAAAAATAATAAAGTTGTCATATTTTGCAGATTTAAGTTTTAAAACAGAAAGTCTAAGTAAACAACTTTATTCTTGGGAAAATTCAATAAAGATTAAAAAAGAAACTAAAATTTTATAAAAAACTATTATTGGTTAATAATTTCTCCCTTTTCCAAAGGGAGTACCGAGGAACGATGGGAGGGATTAGAAATAATAGACTACAATTCTATTATATTTGGGCAGAATTAATAAAATCAAGGTTTTATAAAGAGTCCCTTTTAATCCTAGTAGTCCACTGGAAAAATATTCTAGTAGTAAGAGATTTATATACTTGTCAGTATATAAACAAACTAAGTGACATCCAAAGAGCTTTAGCGATTTGTTGATGGAACTTATGCATAGCAAAAGTGATTACCAAAGCCTTAGCTGGTAACCGTAATACTGATGGTGTTACTTTCAACAATCGTGGTAACAATACGAACTTGTGGTCAAGTACGCCTAGTGCTGGTAATGCTTATAACAGGAACTTGAATTGGAATAATTCCACAGTAAATCGCAATAGCAATAGTCAGGCGAACGGCTTCAGTGTTCGTTGTTAAGGATTATAATAAAATTAACTTAGTATTTTATAAATACTTTACTTAAATCCAGATTTTTATCTGGATTTTTTTTATATTTTTAAAGAAACAGAATGATTCAAAAACAACTTTTATATGACCTATTTCAATCATACTACGATGCAAGAAAAAATAAAAGAAACACTATTAATTCACTTGATTTTGAATTTAGGCTAGAAGAAAATCTTATAAATCTATATGAAGAATTGATATCATGAAAATATGAAGTATGAAAAAGTATTTATTTTATACAAACTCATCCAGTAAAAAGAGAAATTTTTGCTTGAAACTTCAGAGATAGAATAGTTCATCATTTGATTTACAATTATATCTCTCCTATATTTGAAAAAAACTTTATATATGATAGTTATAGCTGTAGAAAGTGAAAATGAACAAGTTTTTGAATAAAAAGAATTGAAAAGTTTATAAGAAGTTGTAGTGAAAATTATAAAGAAGATTGTTACATATTAAAACTGGATATTTCAGGCTATTTTATGAGCATAGACAAAGATATATTATTTGAAAAGATAGAAAAAATACTAAAAAACTATTACTCCCTTTTCCAAAGGGAGTACCCGCAGGGGGAGGGATTAGAACCAAAGTACATTTATAATTTAGACTACAACTTAATACTTAATCTTATAAAAAAAGTTATTTATAATGACCCAACAAAAAATGCTATATTCAAGTGAAAAAGAGAAGATTATATATGACTACCTAAAAATAAAAGTTTATTTTTTGCTGAACCATGAACTGGACTTCCTATTTGAAATTTAACAAGTCAACTTTTCTCAAATATATATTTAAGTGATTTTGATAAATATGTAAAAAATGAATTGAAATGTAAATATTATGGTAGATATGTTGATGATTTTATAATAGTTCACAAAGATAAAGATTATTTAACTAAACTAATACCTATAATAACTGCTTATTTAAAAGAAAATTTAAAACTTACACTTCATCCTAAAAAGATATATTTACAACATTATACAAAATGAGTTTTGTTTTTGTGAGCTTTTATAAAACCACATAGAAAGTATATTAGGAAAAGAAGTATTTGATACTTTTATAACAAGATAAATCTTTTGAATAATAGAATAAAAAATAGTAATTATAAAGTGGATTATAGTTTAAAACAAGATTTTATAGCTATTTTAAACTCATACCTAGGTATGATGAAGCATTATAAAACTTATAAATTAAGAAGAAAAATACTTATAAATCAAGTTTCAGCTTATTTTTGGAACTATTTTTATATAAGTTGATGATATAGTAAGGTGAAGAAGAAGTAGAAATTAAAATTTTATGATTTCCTTGACCTTAGTAAAAGTGGGTGGATTTGAAACGAGACGATAGAATAAATTCACAATTTGCAATTTCTACCAATTATCATATATTTAAATTAGATTAAAATTAATTCACAAAAACATATGGCAAATATAGGCTACATACAAGTAAACAGATACTGTAACAATCAGTGTCATTTTTGTAGTAATCCGAGTAATTGAAACAATATAAGTTTAGAGAGATGAATAGAATTGATAGATGATTTTATAAAAAGGGAATATAGCTGAATTATATTTACCTGATGAGAGCCTACATTGTCACCAGACTTAGCAAAATGGATAAATTATGCTAATGATGTATGAATGGAAAACAGAATGATATCAAATGGGATGATGTGTAGTGACTACAATTTTACCAAAAAATTAGCAGATGCATGATTGAAACTTGTACATTTTTCTGTTTATTCTTGTCACGAAAAAATACATGATTTTTTGACTGATACACCAGGTAGCTGGAAAAAATTGATGATGTCTATAACGAATGCATTGAAACTATGAGTAAGAGTACAAATCAATACAGTTATAAATCATTACAACGAAAATCATCTAGATAAAACTGTGAAATTTCTAACAAAACATTTCCCTCAAATTAAACATTTTGTATGGAATAATCTAGACCCTCTAATGATGAGAAAGACAAAAACAGCATTGTCTACTTTACCAAACTATGACGAAGCATCAAAATCATTATTAAAAGCAATGGCTTATTTGGATTCAACCAATAGAACATTTAGAGTAGAGAGATTTCCACTATGTTATATGAGATGATATGAGTGGGCTTCAACAGAAACAAGAAAAATAGTAAAAGATGAAGAGAGAATGGTTCATTTTTTAGATGAAAGAGAAACTATTAGACAAAACTGATTATGATGGGAACATGACAAACTAGAATGATGCAAAAAATGTGATTTAAACAGTATTTGTTCAGGTATATTTGAGTATAAAAATTATTATAATTATGTAAAAGTATATCCACAAAAATTAAGTATTAGTGAAAAGGAAGAATTAATAAAAAAAATAAAAGGGAAGTTTTAAAAAAACATCCCTTTTATTATATCTAAAATATTTTCAACCAAAAAATTTATAATTAGATTTCCAAATACAAAAGTTATCAAAAATCCAGCAAATATATAAGGTCAAAATGCAAAAGTTTTTAGTATTTTGATCTTTTTATTTTCTACAAATCACAGTGTTTTTTCTCTTTTATGATAATCATTTACCAATTCAAAAGATTTTTTCAACACTTCCAAACTTTCAATATCTACAGGATTTTTAAAATTTAAAAAATATTCGTCTGATCATAAGTCGTATATTCATGATTTATCTTCGATTAGTGCCGCTTGACCTCAGAATAATTTAATCAATGCTACTTTATCTATTAAATCTCACACTTTTAAATCATCTATATTTACATATTCACTTTCAGAAATTCAAAAAGTGACTTTATAGCTATACATAAGTATTTTTACAAATATATGTATAACGATATACACTGTAAATATCAAGTATAAACTATGAGATATTTCACTCGGATTTACAATAAATTCTTTTATAGTGAATAATATTAAAATCAAAAGCAAAAAACCAATAATTATATTTTCAACATTTTCTATATTTACCAAAAATACTTCATTTATTTTTGAAACTAAATATTTGTATGATTTTTTAATAATTATTACAAAAAGTATCGTCAATCATATGATTAAAAATATCAAGTAAAAATTATATTTACCAAATATTTCAGATAAATTACCAAACATAGAACTATTTTGAGAGATGATATCATTAAATAAATACATCCTAAAAAGTCTAAAACTTACAAATATTGTTAAAAAAATAGTTATATATTTAATTATTATATAAATACTATTTCCTCACTTGTTTTTTTTATAATTCTGCCATTTCTCTGTTAAATCTTGTTTTATATTGGATTTAAAATCGTTTCTAAATACTTTATTAAATGGTATTTTTATGAGATAAAACCAAACAAAATATCAAATCAAATACACTATAGTAACCAGTGATATGTTTCAAATAATAGGTATTATTCATAATCCAGGTAAATACAGTGACAAAATTAATAAATATTTAGCATCTCATGCTGCCCATACTCAAAAATAATAAAGCAAAAATGATACAAGAAAAACCAAAATAAATTGAAATAAATATATATATAGATTTATACTATCAAAAAAATAAAAGTATAAAATATAATAAAAAGGTAATAATAACAATAAATATCATAGATATTTATTTGGTATTTTTTTTTCTTTTACATCATTTTTTATAATTTTATAATTTAAGTATAAAAAGGGAATAGATAAAATATATAAAAGATATTGCATTTAATTTTGACTTAGTATAATAATATATAATTAGTATAATTAATTATAGTTTTATGCAAGATTTAAAGTATTATGTTTTATGAGTAAAAAATTCACCATTATTGAAAAAATATTTTGACAAATATTATGATAAGTTAACATCAGATTTGAAATTATTATCAGAAAAATGAGTGCTTAGTGAAGAAATATCAAAACTTTTAGAAACTGAAAATAGAGATTTTATATTAAATCCAGATCAATCTTCTATCATAAATTTATTATATAATGAATACATTTTAGGCAAAAAACAAGAGACTATAGATAAATCAATTTATATAAATAGATTAAAAAAAGAGATAAATACATTTTTAGATTGAGATTATGAAAACTTGATGATGAATATATGACCAAAAATTCCAACTACAGAAATAAAACTCACTACAAATGATTATAATCCTTATAATTCATTTGAAGCACATCCAGAACATCATTTAAATTGATGAGTATTATGATATTGAGAAAGAGATGAAAAAGAATGGCTAGAAATATATACAAAGACTTTTAAATTATTAAAACAATTAGATGAATGAATATATGATGAATTAAATCAAATAATTGACAAAATAGTACCACTTTGAACAGCTAGATGACTTCACAATTCAGCAAGTTACAAAGAATGTATTTGACACTTATATATGTGATACACAATAGATACAAAAACTCCAGAAATTAATATATTGGAAGCTATTATTCACGAATCTAGTCACAATAAACTAAATCTCATAATGCAGTTTGATAAAATTGTATTAAATGATTATGAAGAAAAATATTATTCAGCTATCAGACCAGATGCTAGACCTATTATATGAGTATTTTTATGATATCATGCATTTGCTCCTACTATGTACATTGTTATGAAAGCATATGTAAATTGAGCATTTTGAGATGATAAAAATTGGTATGAAAAAATAATAGTGTATTATTTGAAAACCAAGTTTTTACAAAGAACTATTAAAAAGTATGCATTATTAACTGATTTATGAAAAGAAATTTCAGATGAAATAGATTTTGTAATAACAAAAATGGATTGATTGATTCGTGAAATGAAACCAAGTAATGAGATTCTTTTAAGAGCTAAAGATATTCAAAATAGACATTTTTACGAAGTAAATCAAAGATATCCAAATCTAGTGTACTAAAATTTGTAAAAAACAATAAAATATGAGACAATAGTGGTATTAAATATATTTACCACTATTTTTTATGAAAAAATTATTAATTATATTATCAATTATACTTTCTATTATTACTACAGAAAGTACTTATTCAGCATGGTACTGAAATCATGGTGTTTCATATTCAAACCCATGATCAACGGCATTATCTACGGTATATTGATGATGACCAAATAGATGAACCTTTTGTAATGGTGATAATAACCCAGTATGAGAGACTACATCAGCAGTTGCTTTGAATAATTCTTCAAGTACTCTAAGTCCACATTGATGAACGCCAATGGGTATTGCAGCAAGCTGAACTATGAGATGTCTATATTGGGATTGACAGAATCCAACAGTTTGATACAACTTATCTTGATGAACAACTACAAACAATACTTGGACAAATAGTGCTGTTACATCTAGTATAGTATGTAATGATACTGGTTGAAGCTGATGTAATGCATCATCATACCAATACAGAGTACAAACAACAAGTTTTACATGTAATTCATGAGGTACTTGGACAGCTGGTTCTTCATATTTTCATAATACAGCAAATAATACAAATCTAATTCAATATATATGTTTTAGAGCAAGAGATGTCTCATGAAATGGTTATGTATATAGTAGTGTAGCTACTATAAAAATAGATAAAAAAGCACCTATTGCAAGTGACATTACATGAAATTGAGTTAATTTAAATAATACTTATTTCATAGCTTCAAATTCAAAAGACTTTTCTATATCAGTGGATACAAGCTGATGATCACCTATAGTAAGTATAAAATGACAATTTGAAAAAAATTGAGTATCGGATAATAGTGCTGATTCATTATCTTCTACAAGTTCACCGTTTAGTATAAATAGAAATGTTTCAAATGTAGATATAAATAGAAATTCTAGTAATTACAGAGATTATACATTTGTAATTACAGAAATAAAAGACCAAGCGTGAAATTATATGTCAGTTTTTCCAACTTACACATATCATGTTTATGCTTGAAATATAGACAATACAAACTCTTCAGTTACATGAATATCACAATTTAGTGATGTAGTAACAGATTGAAATGCAGATTTATTAACAATTAATTTAAGAGATGCATATAACAATAAAATAACTCCTGTTGACTATCAAAATTGAACAGATCTTAGAAATGTAACACTTAAGGTAAATTATATTAATAATCTATACACAGATCAACTAAATAATACTTGAATATGAGTTGAATCCACATGATTTGATAATAGTACATACAATGATATGAATATAGGCGTAAATCAAACTAAATCTACAACTATTTCAGATGTAGCAAACAATGATTGAATTTATTTAATAAATTTTAAAGTATATGCTCCTACTTACAAATCATTAGCAACTGATTGAAGACAATTTGCAAATTGAAATTTTAAAATAAATAACATTTATTGAAATGTTAGTGGTTTTGATGTATCATTACTATCAAACCTAGATTTTCAATATAAACCAGTATTTAATACCACACTTTGAGGAGAAATATATACAAATGGTTTTGTTGAATGAAGTACACAAACATGAAGTATAGTATTAAATCAAAATGCTGCAATAAATCCTTCAAGTCAATGATTATATTTCTTACAAACATGAAGTTCAAAAGATTATTTTACATGAACTTGATTTATAAATACATATAAATATATATCTAAAACATCAATTTGAACACAGTTTATTTATCATCCTTTCACATTGTGATACAATTATATATTATGAACTTTATTTGAGTTAATAGATTGAGCTTGATATATAGATGATATTAAAGATTTGAGGTTAAATTGATATATAAGATACACATTAGCATGAAAATCAATTACATATTTGGCTTGAATATTCAATGATAGTAATACACAAAATTTTGAAACCTTAAAGATTTATTGAATTACAAATATAGACAAAGATAAACAAAAAGATATAATTGCAAACCAAGACACACAAGATATTCAAAATTTATCATGAGAAATAACTAAGTCATCACTGAGAAGAGACATTAGAAAAAATGCTATAAATGTAGTTAAATATGTTGATATAACAAACTGAATTAATAACATAAATAATCTTACCTGAGCAAATTGGAGTAATACAAACAATGGCTGAAATAAACTATGAAATGTATTGTATTTTGGACCAAGTGATACAGACAATGTAGTATTGGATGATACTATTAATAAATTCCAATGAAGAAAAACAATTGTAGTACTTTGAAAAAATCTTTATATCAAGTCAAATATTATAAATGATACAAATTCAGATATTTTATGAATAATTGTATTACAAGATGATAACGGAAATTGATGAAAAGTATATATAGATACTTGAGTACAAGAAGTTGATGCGATAATATATGCAGACAAATCAGTAATGAGTTATACTCAATCTTATTGAGAAATAGACTGATATGTTAATAAAAATCAAATCAGTAACCAATTATATATTCTCTGAACAGTATTTTCTGAAAATACTATATGAGGATCTAGATTGGACCCACCTGTTTGTCCATTTTATACCAACAGTATTGAATGATTTACATGTGATTCTATCGAAGCTCAAAAGTATGATTTTAACTACTTAAGGTCATGAAAAAATAACAAGTACAATCCAGCATATCCTGATTATCCAATAGTTATAAAATACAATCCTATGATTCAATCAACACCACCACCGTTGTTTGACAAATAAAAAAATAACCTCTCTCTTGAATTCTCTCCCCTTATCAGGGGAAAGAGGCTACATGTACATAAATGTAGTCTCTCCAGTTTTAGCTGGATAATTCAAGGAAGGGCTATTTTTTTGTTAGAAAAATTTGATTTTATCTGCATTTGGATGTTCTCTCAATTTTTCTAGAGTTTTAGCTTCTATTTGTCTGATTCTTTCTCTAGTTACTCAGAATTCTTTTCATACTTCTTCTAGAGTATGTACATCTCAACCATCTAGACCAAATCTCATTATAATGATTTTTCTTTCTCTAGGAGTTAGGAAATCAAGCATTTCATACAGATTGTCTTTTAATAAGTTCATATTAGTTTGAGCATCTGGAGTAGGATTTTTATCATCTTCTATGAAATCTCATAGGGAAGTGTCTTCTTCTGATCATACAGGAGCATCCAGTGACAATATATCTTGAGATATTCTCATGATTTGTCTTACTTTTCTGATATCCATGTCTAGCTCAGTAGCCAATTCTTCCATCAAAGGTTCACGAGTAAGTTCTTGTGTAAGTCTTCTATAAGTATGAGTAAATTTATTGATAGTTTCTATCATATGAACTGGTACTCTGATTGTTCTAGCTTGGTCTGCTATAGCTCTAGTAACTCATTGTCTAATCCACCAAGTAGCATAAGTAGAAAACTTGAATCATTTTTCAGCGTCAAATTTATCTACAGCTCTAAACAATCATACATTTCATTCTTGTATCAAATCAAGTAGTCATAGACCTCTTCACATATATTTTTTCGCGATTGAAACAACTAGCCTCAAGTTTGCAGCTGCTAGTTTTTTTCTAGCACTCATACTTCCAGATTTTATTTGTTTTCACAGAGATATTTCTTCTTCAGGACTCAACAATTCTACTCTTCAGATTTCGTTTAAGTACATTCTGATAGAATCATCACTTATTTCAGATAGAGAAATAGATTGTTTTCAGTCTTTTTTACCTTTTTTATCACTATCAAAAAGATTATCTTTGTCTAGATTATCTACTATATCGATTTTCAATTGTAGAAATCTAGTATATACTTCATCTAGCAATTCTATATCATCTTCAGCGTGAGGTATAGCAGCCATTACTTCGTCTTGAGTCACGCTACCATCTCTCTTTCACTTTTTCATCAGTTCCTGAATTTTGACAGGCATTCCATCTAGAAATTTTTCTTCAACAGTTACATCGATAAATTCTTGTAATCATTTTCACATCCTTCTTTTATCCTCACTCCTATCTTTTGGTAGTTTACTTAATCATCTTTCTTTTTGAAGTGCAAACGCTATTTCTTCTCAGTCTTCAGTCATAGCTATGTTTTTTAGCTCTTCTTCACTAGGTTCATCTATATCAAATTCTTCATCAAAATCAAAATCATCCTCTAATAAATCATCTTCATTATCATCTTCATCATCAAAATCCTTTATTTTTTTGATTTTACCTATTTTTGAATTTTTCAATTCCTTGAAATCAAGTCATGCTTCTTTCAATTCTTCTATATCAATCTGATTTAGATTTATTTCAAAAGCAGTATTATCCCTTTTATTATCTTTTTTTGGAGTCATTTATCTATAAATTATGATTATAATAATGGCTTAACAATACAAAAAATTCCCTCATGTACATAAATTGAAGGAGTAAAAAAGTATTATTTGTTTAGTTTTTTCATCTTTTTAAAAGAATTAAGATTCTTTTTCAATTTTGATTATATAATAAACTCCAAAATAATCAAATTTTTTAGTTATTTTTTAAATTTGTTGTTTTATTTTTTTTCATATAATTGTATTATAAATTAATTTTAAATAAAAATTATGAAAAAAATACTTAAAAATATATGAAAAATTAAGAGATTTATTATCTGATTTTTTCTAGATAAAACTGATAAATTAATAGATATTTCAAAAATATCTGAAAAAATTTTGGTAGGGAAAAGCATTAAATGAAAAGACTTAAATTGTTTTAAAATATGAAATTGAAATAAAAAAGTACTGTATGTATCATGAATCCATTGAAATGAAGTTTGAACCGTTAAACTAGCCCACAAACTTATCAATTTTTTCAATACAAATATTTCTAAATACATCGATTATACATTTTTCATAATTTCTTGTTTAAATATCGATTGATATGATAAAGCAATAAAAAATCCTGATTATTTCAATTGATGAAAAGTATGAAGGTTTAATTCAAATGAAGTAGATTTAAACCGTAATTTTCCTACAAAAACTTTCACACAAAAATCTATACGGTCTTTTTGAAAAAATTATTCTCAAAATGTTGAAGTATTTTGCTGAAAAGAATGAAATAGTGAAACAGAGACAAAAGCTCTAACTGAGTTTATAAAGTCAAGTGATATAAAAATCCTATTTGTATTCCATAATGCTTGAAAGGATGTTTTATGAAACTCAACTGAATTATCACAAAAAATATCTAAATTATACTCAGAAAAAACTTGATTTAAATTACTTACACAAGACTACTGGAAAACTCTAAAACAAACATGAACAGCCAAAGAATGGTGCGATGAAAATGATATAACATACCTAGAAATTGAGTGAACGACAAGATACTGATCAGATTGGAATATTCAGAAAAATGCTATTATAGAATCATTGAAATTGATTTAAAAATTGACTAAATATATTTTATATTTATTATTACAAAGCTTTATCATATCACCCTTTCATCAATTAGGAGGAAATATGCACAGAAGCACAGAAACCATGTAAAAAAACTGTCTTATTTTCAACCACAGAAAAAGGAGAGTGTCATGAAAACCATGATCACATTGAAAATTTGAACCGAAGGTATCACGAGAGTTGTCTAATCTCTCGAAATAAAAAATAGTCAAAAGAGGGATGTGTGAAAATACATCCCTCTTAATTTTTAAATACTCAAAAAAAGATACGAATAACTACTTTATTCATATCTTTTTTGCTTCATTTACCAGATGAGTATATTTCACAAATGCTTCGGCATTTCAAGCATTCATCTCACTTTTCAATACAGTTACTAGCTTCTTATATATTTCACGATTCAATCAACCAACTATTTTTTGCAATTCTTCTACAGAATGGTCAGAGTTTGCATGTTCATTATCGGATTCTATTTTGAGAGCTATTCATCTATACCTCTCTTTTTTACTGAGTTCTAAACCGTTTATATATGATACTCATTCTTCTAATACTTTTTTCAAATCAGCAGACAATCATTGCTTAAAAAGTATATGAGTGTTGAAAAATTCTATATTTTTTTCATCTAGTATACAGTATCATATCACCAAATCATCACTAGTCATCTTAACTACATCTATTTTGTTATCCTTTGTTGTATTTACAGTAAATTTTACTCTGTTAAACATATCATAAACTATGTTTTGATTTATATCTAATAGTCTAGAAATTTCTTTTAAGTAAAAATCCTTTTCTACATTATCACTATACGATTTTACTATATCTAGTAACTCAGCTAATAGTTTCTTTTTTTCATCTATACTAGTTACATCAAAATTTGACTTGTTAATATAATATCATATAGGGGAAAGTGCTTTATCTATATATTCTTTGAAATCACCACCTGATTTTATGATATCATCAGGGTCTTTTCATTTTGGTAGATTGATTATTCTCACTTCAAATCAATTATTTTTCATCTTTTCTAGAGCAGCTTTTGTAGCTTTTTCTCCGGCAGAGTCTCAATCAAAACAAAGAAAAACTTTATGTGTAAGTCTTTTTATAAGAGTCAAATGCTTATCAGTCAAAGCACTACCAGATACAGCCACAGTATTTGTAAATCATGCAGCTTGTAAACTAATAGTATCCATTTGTCATTCAGTAACTATTATGAAATCTTGTTTTGTAATAGCTGTTCTAGCATTGAAAAGTCAGTAAAGTATATTTGATTTATCATATAAATCAGAAGCAGGAGAGTTTAAATATTTTGGTTCTCCAGCTCACAAAATCCTAGCAGTAAATGCTACAAAATCTCATCTAGCATTTTGTATAGGAAATATCAGCCTATTTATAAATTTATCCTTTCTAGTTTTTATATCCAAGAAAATATTTGACTGCACTATCATATCATCTTCATATCATTTTGATTTCAAGTAATTGTACAATTCTACTCCACTATCAGCATATCAGAAATGAAAATCCTGCATCACTTTTTCATTTAATCCTCTATCAAACACATATTTTTTCACTTCAGGATATTTTTCCAAAGCTTTTTTATAGTAGTTTACAGCATCTTTATACAGACTATATATATTTTTCTTTGTTTCATGTTTTTCTTTATTGAAATTGGCATTTACTTGTATACCAGTATATCATCAAAGTATCTCTATAGCATCTTTAAACTCACAATTTTCTATATCCATCACAAATTTTATAGGTCCACCTCATTTATGACAACCAAAACAATAAGCTATTTGTTTACTTGGAGACACCATAAAACTAGGAGTTTTCTCATTGTGCCCAGGAAAAGGACAGTTAGCTTTGTAATTAACTCCTGCTTTTTTGAGACTAGCGTATTTTCATACCAAATCTACTATGTCTATGGCTTGTTCTAGTTCTTCTGTAATGCTCATTATATTTTTCTAAATTATATTACATTTATTTTAAATTAATTGTCTGATTTGTAAAGAAAAAATATTTTTCTAGATGTACATATTGCAGTGGTACCTATATAAATAAACTAAAAATATTTTACAAAAAATTAAATCTTCGTAAACTAATTTTAATTGTTATTATTTATTCTAAATATTATGTTTGTAGTTATAGACTGAATTGATGGTTCTGGAAAAGGTACTCAAGTGAAATTACTTGAACAGAGACTGAAAGATATGTGAAAAACAGTAAAAGTATTAGATTACCCTAGATACTGAGAAAAATCTGCATTTGCAGTAGAAAAATACCTAAATTGAGATTATGGTAAAGATGTATCTGCAAAACAAGCTAGTATTTTTTATGCACTTGATAGATATGACGATAGTTTCAATATTAGAGCAGATTATGAAAACTATGATTTTATTATCAGTAATAGATATGTATCTGCTAGTATGATTCACCAAGCCGGAAAGATAAAAGACAAAAAAGAAAGACACGAGTTTTTAGAATGGTTGTCTGATTTGGAATACAATATTTTCAAAATACCTAAACCAGACAAAACAATATTTTTAAATGTAAGCCCAGAAATGAGTCAAAAATTGGTACTCAAAAAAGCAGACAGAGAATACCTAAAAGATGGCAAAAAAATGGATTTACATGAGGAAGACAAAGAACACTTAATAAATGCTCATTCTTCAGCTATGGAAGTAGTAGAGATGTTTGCAGATTGGGTAAAAATAGACTGCGAGAGAAATGCAGAAATGAAAAGTATAGATGAAATAAATGATGAGATAATGAATGAATTAATATAATCCACCCTAACCCTCCTTTAATACTAAAGGAGGGAATTAATAATCCAAAAATGATTTAATTTTATTAGATTTACAAATAAAGATATAGAAAATGATATAGAAGAAGTAATACTAAAAATAAAAGAAAAACTAACTTAATAATCCCCCTTCCTTTAGAATTAAAGGAAGGGGGCAGGGGGATGGATTATAAAAATAAATTTCCTTATTAAAAAATAAAAACTACCATTTAGAATTAAAACATGACCACAAAACAAACCGGAGACAAATGAGAAGTAATAGCTATAAAATATTTACAAAAAAATTGATACAATATTTTGGATAGCAATTTTAAGTTTGGTAGATTTTGAGAATTGGACTTAATAGCAAAAAAAGATGACTTAACTATATTTTTTGAAGTAAAATACAGAAACAATGATAGTTATTGAATACCTGAAGAATCTATAATTCCAAATAAATTGAGAAAATGCAAAAAAACTATAGAATACTATGTAGTAAAAAACAGACTTGATTTTGAACAAATCAGATTTGATGTAATTACTATTATGAAATGAGACACAAGTTACAAAGTGAAACATTATAAAAATGTACAAATTTAATATCTAAAAATACAAAATGACAAATATAATTAATTCTTTAAATTGGAGATATGCAACTAAATCATTTGATACAAGCAAAAAAGTAAGTCAAGCAGACTTGGATGAGATAGTAGAAGCTTTTAGATTAACACCATCTAGCTTTGGTTTAGAACCATGGAAACTGATTATTATAGAAAATGACGAACTTAAAAATAAATTGGTAGAATATTCATACAACCAAAAACAAGTAGGAGAATGTTCACATTTACTAGTATTTACAGCAGTAAAAAATATAGATGACGATTATATAGATGCTCATTTAGATAACAATTCTAGTATTACATGAGCAACTAGAGAACAACTAGTTTCATATGAAAATGTTATGAAATCATATTTTTCAGCTATGGATGAAAGTAGCAAAGAAAAATGGGCAAGAGAACAAGTATACCTAGCACTATGAAACATTATGAATACATTGGCTCAAAAATGAATAGATAGTTGTGCTATAGGATGATTCAACCCAAAGAAATATGATGAAGTATTATGATTATCTGAAAAATGATTAGAGTCAGTAGTAGTTTTACCTATATGATATAGAAGTGAAAATGATAAATATGCAAACAAGCCAAAAGTAAGATTTTCAAAAGAAACAGTAGTAGAAATAATTTAAGGAAACACTGAAAAAGTCCTTCGTAAGAATAAAAATAGTAATTTTTTTGATAAAATTTGTGAAAATAATTTTACTTTAGTTATTCTAAGGGAAAAATTTTTATATAAATTTTAACAAAAAATGACATTTTTTCTAGAAGTGAGTTTTAAGTGTTTCCTTAAATAAATTAATTATACAGATTTTCATAGTGTTTGTAAATGTATAAAAAATTTATACAGTTGTAAGCTAGATATAGCTTAGAATTCTATATTTTAATAATTTTATATATTTTATAAAGATTAAAGCAAAAATGTAAAGTTAATTTTAAAAAATAATTTTGATTTTGTAAAATATTATTATAATTAACAGCGTATTTAAACCAAATAATACAAAGGTATTTTATATTTTTATTTTAAATTTTATGAAAAAATTATTAGTGGTTTTTGTTATGTTATTTTTAGCTTCTTGTGGAGCAAGTGAAGAAACTACACCAGTTGTAGAACAAGATATTAATGTTGAAGCTCCAGTTATGGATGAAACATTAGAAGAAACTAATGTAGAAACTCCAGCTATGGAAGATACTACAATTGAAGTTACTACTGAAACTCCAGCTATGGAAGAAACTGTTGTTGATCCAGCTATGGAAGCTCCAGTTATGGATACTACTGTAAATGAAATAGCTCCTCAATAATAACAATAAAAAAATGATTGCTCGCAATCATTTTTTTATTTGTAAAAATTTTAGTTTTATTTAAGATTATATTTTAGTATAATTAAGTTGTATAAAAATAATTAAAACTAATTATCATAATGAAAAATCTATTCCAAAATCTAAAGACATCAGACAAAATCTCTATATTATTTAGTATATTCAATTTTGTATCCCTAATAATTTTACTCATATGAATTAATATAGTGTATTTTTTTTCGTGGTATTCAGACCAAAAATCAGAAAGTATGTATGATATGAATGTAAATTACAATATGTACTTATCAAAAAAATCAGATAACAATCTAGAGGCATTTAAATCATACATTTTACAAAAAGATACATTGATTATCCCAAAAGATTGAGGTGATTTGATTTGTTCAAACTGAGTGGAAGCAAAAGTCCACAATAATATTTCAGCTATAAAAGATAAATTATTCTACAATACATGAGACAAAATATTTGTAATCTACAGTGAATATTATGATGATATATGAGAAGTAAAAGTATTTTTTGATACTACTCCATATGTCAAATCACAAATATTGATTATAAAAATCAGTCTGATTATAATACTATTATCCATAATTATAAACTACCTAGTATGAAAATGGATATCTAAATGTTCACTTAGAAATCTAGAAAATATCATAAAACAAACCAAGGATTTAGATATCGAAAAAGATTTTAAAAAAATAGAAATAAATTGAATCAAAGATGACGAGATAAATATATTGGCAGAAACACTGAATCAATCATTTGGTCATATACAAAAACAAACTTCAAATCTTAAACAGTTTATCACAGATGTAAGTCATGAATTCAAAACTCCACTTATGGTGATAAATTCTCAGATAGATTTATACAACAAAAAACTAGAAAAATCAAAACTATCAGAAAATGATACTCAAATCCTACTAGAAAAAATCAAAGATAAAACCAGTAAACTAAACAAGATACTAGAAACATTTTTCTTGCTATCTAGAATAGAAAACAATTTACAAGAATTTTCTAGAAAAAACCACAAACTGAATCACTGTATAAAAACAATAGTAGAAAATTATGTGCAATGAATAGACAAAAAAGTACAAATCAATTACAAATTAAATGCTGATTTATCATTAGATATTGAGACATCCACATTCCAGATTATAGTAGAAAATCTACTTTCAAATGCTATCAAGTTTTCATGAGATAAACCTATTATAGAGATATGAACAGACAAAAAAAGTTTTTGGATAGCAGATAACGGACCATGAATACCAAAAGAAAAACTAGAAAAAATCTGGGACAAATTTTACAGATCAGACTCAAACATAGAATGATTCTGAGTATGACTTTTCATAGTAAAAAGACTAGTAGAATTATACAACTGGAAAATAAAAATAGAAAGTGAAAAAGGCAAGGGAACTAAGTTTATAGTTTATTTTAAATAAAACTAAAAACACACAACAAACATTTACTTACAAAAAAATCACATGCCTACAAAAATCCTCCTTATAGAAGACAACAAAGATATTAGAGACAACATCAAAGAATACCTAGAACTAGAGTGATTTTCCATTGAAACAGCATCAGACTGAGAAGAATGAATGGATAAAGCATTACTTAAAAAGTATGATTTAATCTTGCTTGATTTGATGTTACCCAAAATAGACGGTATAACTATAGCCAAAAAACTGACTAGGAAATCAGAGACACCTATCATAATGATTACAGCAAAAGATTCTATAAACGAAAAACTAGTATGATTCGAAAGCTGAGCAGTAGACTATATAGTAAAACCTTTTGATTTGAGAGAACTGGAAGCTCGCATCAAAGCAAATCTAAAAACAAACAACAACAATTTACTTATATCATACAATGATTTAGAAATAGATTTACAAAAAAGAGAATTCAAAAAATGATGAAAAATAGTAAAAATAACTATAAAAGAATTTTTGATTTTTGAGTTTTTATATAATAATAAAGACAAACTTTTAACCAGATCAGACATCATAGAACATGTTTGGTGATGAGATAGTTTGTTTGATGATGATGCCAAACTAGATGTCTATATTTCAACTCTCAGAAAGAAATTAGACAAAAATATTATAGAAACAGTGAAGGGTGTAGGATACAAGTTTGGAAATTAAAAAATATCTAAGAATAATTTAAGAAATATTTAAGGTATAGTTGTAAAATAACTATACTTTTTATTTATTAATTATATTATTTATGTGAAACGATAACAAATCTTGTGCAAATGGGGAATGTGAAAAAGGGAAATGTGCTAAAATGATGATGCCTATGATGATAATTGTTTTGGTATTAATAGTTGCTTGAGTATTAGTGTACTCTAATAGTTCTAAAGAAAATTCAGAAAATATGACTATAGTAAATGAAACTGCTGAAATTTCAAACAACGAAACAATTGAGACTATGGATGACAAACAAGAATGGACAGAAGAAGAAAAGAAAGAAATGGAACAAAGTGAAACTACAGATATGAACAAAGCAGAAATTATAACGAATACTATATCATCAGGATATAGAGAATATTCTCCAGAATTACTTTCTGCAAACACTACAAATGTACTATTTTTTGCAGCTACTTGGTGTCCATCTTGTCAATCAGCTGACAAAAATTTCTCAAGTGAAACTATTCCATCAAACATCAACTTACTTAAAGTAGATTATGATACATACACAGATTTAAAAGAAAAATACGGTATTACTATGCAACACACATTTGTAGAAGTAGATGCTAACTGAAATGAAATCAAAAAATGGTCAGGTTCATTCAATGTAACAGATTTAGTAAAAGAAATATAGGAAAATTTTCATAAATACACTATATAATAGAAAATAATTATAACTTTCTCCCTTTTACACTGCGTCCAGTCTTTAGCTGGAAAGGGAGTACCCGTAGGGGGAGGGATTAGAACCAAAGTACAAAATACTCATAAATATGTCTTATTTCTTAATTCTCAATATTTTAAATATTGAGAGGAATAAACAAAAACAAATAAATATATAAAATACCTTTAATTTTGTTTATTCCTCTTTATAATTAAACTATATAACCATGATACTACTTATAATCTCATTTTTTGCTTGAGTACTTACTATCTTAGCACCATGTGTATTACCACTTTTACCGATAATACTAGCAGGTAGCCTAGAAGATAACAACAAAAAATGACCATATATAATAATAGCCTCACTAGCTATTTCTATGATACTTTTTTCTATATTACTCAAAACAACCACTCTGTTTATAACTGTATCACCCCGTTTTTGGGCTATGTTTTCAGGATGAATTATTATTTGATTATGAATAATTACACTATTTCCAGATTTATGGAGCAAAATATCTACAAAACTAGGTTTTGAAAACAAATCATCTGAAGCACTACAAAAATCTACACAAACACAGTGATACAAAAAAAATATTCTTACTGGATTTGCACTTTGACCTGTATTTACAAGCTGTAGCCCTACTTACGCTTTGATACTAGCCATTATTTTACCAGCTTGATTTGCTTTTGGACTCATAAACTTGATTATGTATGCTATATGACTATCTGTTATGCTTCTTCTAATAGCTATTTTTTGACAGAGAATTGTTTCAAAATTGAAAATAGTAGCAAATCCAAAATGATACTTCAAAAAGATCTTAGCTATTATATTTATCATCATCTGACTAGCTATATTTACTGGAACAGATAAAAAAATAGAAACTTACTTGATTTCAAATGGATATTTCATAGACTTAAATGAGTTTGAAAATGGTTTGATTAAAAATATTGATTTAGAAAAAAAAGATACAGATTTAAAAACTAACAACAAGATTATGGAAAATACAAATTTGAAAAATGCATATTTTGCCTGAGGATGTTTTTGGTGTATGGAGTGAATATTTGAAGCTCAACCATGAGTAAAAGAAGCCATTTCTTGATATGCAGGTTGAACAGAATCAGATGCCAATTACGACATAGTTTCCACATGAAAAACTCAGCATAGAGAAGCAGTAAAAGTAGTCTATGACCCTAGTATTATATCATACGAAAAACTAGTAGAATTGTATTGGTCTCAAATAGATCCAACAGATCCAAACTGACAATTCGCAGATAAATGATATCAATACACAACTGCAATTATTTATGAAAACGAAGTGGAAAAACAATTGGCAGAAAAATCAAAACAAGCACTAAGAGACTCAAAGAGGTTTGATAAAGATATAGCTACTCAAATTGTAGCATTTACTTCTTTTTATCCAGCAGAAGAATATCATCAAGATTACTACAAAAAATCTGCATTTAGATACAATCTATACAAAAAATGATCTGGTAGAGAAGATTTTATAGAAAAATACAACAAAATTCCAGAAACAGATAATTTTCCTAGTTACTACAAAGCATATTCAGCCGAAAATCTAAAAAATGCTACTGGAAATATATTATTATTTTTTCATGCAGAATGGTGTAGTACATGTAAAGAGTTTGACAGACAGATAAAAGAGCTTTGAGATGTACAAAACATAACTATTTTGGTGGTAGATTATGACAATTCTACAGAACTAAAACAAAAATACTCAGTTCTAAGTCAATCTACTTTTGTACAAGTAGATAATGACTGAAATATGTACAAGAGATTTTTAGGTAAAACAGATATAAAAGATATATTTAACAATCTAGTGCCATATGTAGATATTTTAAAAAAGAAATTAACCCCACTTCAATACAAAGTGACTCAAGAATCTGGCACAGAAAAACCGTTTGACAACGAATACTGGGACAATCACGAAGCAGGTATTTATGTAGATATAATTGATGGTACTCCACTTTTTTCATCTACAGACAAATTTGACTCTGGTACTGGTTGGCCTAGTTTCACAAAACCTATAGACCAAAATATGCTAGATGAAGAACAAGACAACACACTTTTTTCAACTAGAACAGAAATCAGAAGCAAAAATGCAGACTCACATCTATGACATGTATTTGATGACTGACCAGCAGATAAATGAGGTCTTAGATATTGTATAAACAGTGCTGCATTGAAATTTATACCATTAGCAGAAATGGAAGAGAAGTGATATGAGAAATATTTGGGATTGTTTGAAAAATAGCATTTTAAAACATAGATAATTTATCTATGTTTTTTAGTTACAAAATATAATTTTTTTGCAATGAAAAACAAAAACTTGCAAATAAAAATAAAGTATATAATTATATATGGATATATAAAAATACAAAATTATGGAAACTAAATTAGCAATTTTTGAGCAAAAGGAATTAGGAAAGTATGAGATAGTGAAAATGAGACTGGTATTTTTCAATAGTTGAAATTATTAAACAATCATTTATAACAAGAGATAAATTTACAGTATTACACTAATCCAAAACAAAAACTGCCCCGGAGGGGCAGTTTTTTTTACGCAATCAAATGCGTTCTCCTTTTTAATCCAATTTCGTCTCCTTGAAAGCATTAAGTGCTGCTTTAAGTTTTACAATAATTAATGCTGTCTTATTCTCTACAGCATCTACTTTTTCACTAGCCATTTCAGCAACTAAATTTACGAAATCAGCACTGAAATCCACAGTTGTATTACCAATTCCTTTTAGTAAAATCTCCAATAAATCCCTTAATTTAATATCGATATACTGAGTTTTATCTGAACTTATTCCTTTAAATATGATTCTAACACCATCTTTAATAGCAATCAGTTCATCTACATTTTGAAAATTACCATTTAATGAAAATAGTATTTTTTCATCTTGTTCTGCCATATCCTTTCTCCAAAGTGTTTTAAAGACTCATAAAATATAAAACTATTTACATAAAAGTCAATACTAAAAATATTGGCTTATATAAAATCAAAAATAAGAAAATGTTAAAAAATAGTGTAGTATTAACACTAAAATCTTTTGACAAAGAAAAAAATAAAAATACAATTATAGTGTTCAAAAGACACTGTTCTTTAACATAAACCGAACTTAGGAGAATAGAAATGAAAGATACATTTGAAATAGCGTTTGGCTCTATAGTTGGAACCGATCACACGAAAGTATTTAAAAATAATCAGGATGCATACGCATATAAGCAAGGAAGCAATTATATTGTAGCTTGCGTAGCAGACGGTTGTAGTGCAGGTATTTTTAGCGAATTTGGAGCTAGGTTTGCAGTCAATTTTTTTGTGAATTCTGTGAGTAATATCTTGCAGTCACTTTCAGATAAAGAACTTGATTGTCTAGCCGAAAAAGAATATGTTTCATTTCCATTTTTCGATAAAATACGCCTAGATATGCTATCTTCGATTCGAGTTTTGGCTAATTCTATGGGCAATGATTTGAACAAAATCATCAGTGATTTTTTTTTATTTACATTAGTTGCAGTACTTATCACTCCTTTTGGAACAGATATTGTATCCATAGGTGACGGTTACGCAGCCATAAACGGTGAAGAGTTTGATATAGATATTCCTGTCAGTCAGGACTCTAGTCTAATGAACGCTCCACCATATATGGTTTACAACCTAGTCCACTCAAAACTATATGAAAAAGAAAACAAATCACTAAATTTTCGCTTAATAAAAGGTGTAAAAACAACACAACTAGATTCACTATTAATTGCTACTGACGGAGTATCAAAATGGAGTGAAATACAAGACTTAAACATTCCAGCAAAGTCAGAATTAGTAGGTCCATTATCTCAGTTTTGGACTGATGATAAGTATTTTTCAAACCAAGATTTGCTCAGGCGAAAATTATTTTTGATGAACAATCCAAAAATAAGACTAGACCGAGAAAACGATTGTATACAAAAATACTCAGGTTTACTAAACGACGACACCACAATTATAGCAATTCGCAGGAAAACATAGAAAACTCTATCCTGAATACTTTCTATTATTTAAGGAAGGGACTACAGAATTTTTTTAAGCCTCCCTCTAGAGGTATTTATGCCCGAAGGGAGGTATCCTGTGGACAAGTGAGAGTTTAAAAAATATGGAGAAAAAATCATGTTAGTAAAAATAAACAACATTGCTGTAAATATTGATCCTACAAAATCAATAGGCAAGGGAGGTGAAGCTGATATTTACAATTTGGGTTCCGGTAAAGCATTGAAATTATTCAAAACCGTTGACCATCCAGATGTAAAAGGTTCACCATTAGAAGAACTATCGGCAAAAAATCGTTTGAAAGAACATCAAAGCAAATTACCTAGTTTTCCTACAGGATTACCTGCAAATGTCATTACTCCAATTGATTTAGCATATGACAAAACAGGGAAAAAGATAGTAGGATATACTATGAATCTGGTTGATAATGCTTCTGTTTTGTATTCATTCTCACAAAGAATGTTTAGACAAGGCATTTCAAACAACGAGATTACTCAGATTTTCCTGAAACTTTTTTCTACTGTAAATACATTGCATAAAAATGGTATTGTAATAGGTGATTTCAATGATTTGAATGTCCTTGTAAATGGACAAAATCCATATATTATCGATTCTGACAGTTTCCAATTTGGACATTTTTTGGCCCGTAGTTTCACTCAAGATTTTACTGATCCATTAAATGCAAATCCAAATTCTACTGCAGTTGAACTTATAAAACCATTCAATCATTTTTCTGATTGGTATGCTTTTGCAGTACTATTATTTCAAAGTTATTTATTCGTAAAACCTTATGGAGGTAGTTACAAACCAAAAGACCAAAACAATCGAGTCTCACATACAAAAAGGCCGTTAGAAAGAATCACTGTTTTTGATGATGAAGTGAAATATCCAGTCAAACAAGCTTTGCATTATTCTCATTTGAGTCCTGATTTATTGGATTATTTTTACCAGATTTTCAAATCTGATTTGAGAGAAGTATTTGATAAAAAAATGCTTGAAAACATAGAATGGAAAACATGTAAAAAATGCGGTTTGGAGCATGCAACATATGCGTGTCCTAGCTGTGTAGGAATAGTTCCAGGACATGTTGTACAGACTATTGTGATAAAAGGCAACTTGAAAGCAAGCAAAGTATTTAATACAAAAGGATTTATAGTTTATTCAAAAGTCGAATCAGGTGTTTTGAAATATATCTATCACTCAAATGGTGCATATTATCGTGAAAACGGTGAAAAAATCATTGATGGAGAAATAGACAATCAGATCAGATTTAGGATAAATTCTAGAAATACTTTGTTGTCCAAAAAAGGTATTTTAGTCACTATCAAAAATACTCAAATCATCGATAAGGTAGCAGTTGGTAGCTGTGGAATATTACCAGTATTTGATTCAAACTCTTTAAACAGATTTTGGATTTCGGCTGAAAATATCTACAAACAAGGTACATTAGGACCGGAACCAATTGGTAAAATACTTTCAAAACAAACTGTGTTTTGGGTAGGTGAAAAACTAGGATTTGGATTTTATAGAGCAGGTGATTTAAATGTTGGTTTTATCTTTGATACTTCCAAACACGCAATTCTCGACTCCATAGATTTCCCAATAATCCCAGGAAAACTCCTAGATGTGACTTGTTATATATCTGATAAACTGATTTGGTTTTTCGCAAGCTTCATGCAAAACGGAAACAAAACTAACAGATGCATAGTCTATGACAAACAAGGCAAAATACAAGCGACAAAAGAAGAAATATCTAGCGTCGACTCTTGGCTTACTTCCATTCGTGGTAAAACAGTTTACGGAGATTTTTTGATGTCTGCAACAGACAGTGGTATAGTCCAACTTAAAGTTGAAAACTCACAAATCATCGTAAAAAATTCCTACCCAGATACTGCCTCCTACGTAGATGATGAAAGTATTATTCATCTCTCAAATGAGGGAATTTATGTAGTAGACTACAAAGAAATAACATTGTTGCAATTACATTAATCAACAGTATTAAATAATTCTTATTAAAAAGATGGGGGTTTTAGGGGGGAGGACTGAGATGAGCCGCATGTAGAAACATCAAAACATGCCAGTTGGAACTTCTCCCCCCTAACAGTTTTGCCATACTTTTGCTGTCAAAAGTATGAAAGAACCATACCACACTACAAACTAAAAATCACAACAACCCAAAAATCTTAACACAAACTTATTAACAAAAACAACTTTAAATTAATCAAAAATCCAAAACAGGTGAAATAAAATGAAACCAAACAACTACAAAAACGCATTCTTAAATTCACAAAAACAAAGCGTATCTGGCTTGTGTGGGCGGATTATCCGAGGCGTACAGGACAAAGACTTCCTGTCACTGACCGATGATCCAAACCGCAAACTGGTTATGCTGATGGGACCTGACGGACTACAATCCATCTTGGGTAAAAACGGCCTTGAATCATTGGTACAAATCGGCTACGAAGCTGACTACATCAATCACAAAGTCAATGTTGAAAACAACAAATTCAAACTGATTGTCTTCAAAGAAGGTGCTCAAGCCAGGATTGCCACTTGGGACAATGTCATAGACATTGCGTCAAGTGTATACCCAAGCATTGCACTGAAATTGCAAGCTCAAAAAAATGGTTTGAAACAATCAAGTTTTTCAGAAATCGAGTCTCAATCAGGCTTCAAGTTCAGTGAAGTAGACAAAGTCGGTGTTTCTGATTCACGATTTATGAATTTGGAACGTTTAGAAAAATCTATTGGAACTCTATCTGAAGTCAGAGCTTTTTTGTACTTTAGTGTTTATCTGAAAGAATTATTTTCTGGAGACGGCTATACTTATAGCTTCGACGGCAAAAAAGGACTTCAAGAATACATAGTTCCAAATATGTCAATCTCAGATCTGGACTCATCAATAGTCATCGATCTGGAAATCAAATTACCACAACAAAACAAGGTGAATATCATGTCAAAAAAACAATTGAACATCCCAGCAATTTACGATGAATCAAAAGTTGATCAAATCCGTAGAATTGCATACAACGATATTGCTCAAAAAGCCAGACAGTGGGCAAAAGATAATGCTATCAAACCAGCAGCCAGCGACAAAGTAAAAGTTGCTGTGTTGGGTATTGATATGCAAAACACATTTTGCACTCCTGGTGGTGAACTTTTTGTACAAGGCGCAGTAGAAGACTCCAAACGGTTCGTAGAGTTTATCTACCGCAACATGAACTACATCTCTAAACTGGCAATGACATTGGACACACATACTGCCGAACAAATCTTTCATGAAGAATTTTTTGTGAACGATGACGGCGAACACCCAGCTCCAATGACTATGATCTCTATCAAAGACATCGAAGATGGTATCTGGAAAGTGTGTCCCAGTGTAGCTGCAAACATCGCAAATGGCAATTACATCGCTGTACAAAACCATGTTATGCACTATGTCAAAGAACTGAAATCAAAAGGTCGTTATGACTTGTTGATTTGGCCATATCACGCTATTTTGGGTGGTGTTGGTCACGCTTTGGTTCCAGCTATCGAAGAAGCTTGCTTTTTCTATGACCGTGCTAGAAACAACCAAACCAAGTTTGAAGTAAAAGGTGGAAATCCTTTGACTGAAAACTATTCAGTGTTTGGTGCTGAAGTCTTGACCACAAGCGGTGGCAAACCTATTGCACAAAAAAACACCAGTTTTATCAAATTGCTTTTGGACTATGATTATGTAGTCATCGGTGGTCAAGCAAAAAGTCACTGTGTGGCTTGGACTATCGAAGATTTACTGACTGAAATCCAAGCAAGAGACCCTAAACTGGCAAAAAAAGTTTACTTATTGGAGGATTGTACATCTCCAGTTGTAGTTCCAGGTATAGTTGATTATACCGATGAAGCAAACGAAGCATTCAAAAAATTTGAAAAAGCAGGTATGCACATCGTAAAATCTACTGATGCAATCGAAAACTGGCCAGGAATTATCCTGGACTAAAACTTTATTTTTTTGCATTACTATAAGTGTAAAAAATACGTTAAATAATCCACCCTTGTAAAATTACCAATCCTTGTCCACAGGATACCTCCCTACGGGCATAAATTCCTTCCATTAAGTCTAATGAAGGAGGCTACAATCAATTTAATGTAGCCTCTTTCCAGCTTTAGCGGGATAGAATTTATCCGAAGGGACAAGAGAGAGGTTAAAAAATCAATTAGGAGAAATATCATGTCAAACACAACAGTAAATGATTTGTTTGGTTCTGCAGCGGATGAAGGTTTGTTATCACAAGACTCTCAATCAGCGATTGAATTTGCCGACATCGGCGAAGAAATCAATGCAGCACTAGGCATAAACGCAGACGATTTTGGTTCCAGTGAGGTAGTTCTAGTAACTATGCTCATCGATGATTCAGGATCGATTCAGGGTAGTAACAACGTAGATGTAGTTATAAATGGCCACAACTTGGTCATCGAATCTCTACAATCCACAAAACAAGCACAAAGCGACTCTATTTTGGCACATACACGTTACCTAAATGGCAAAGTATTATTTCCTTATCAGTCTATAAATCAGGCTGTTAAAATGGACCATAGTAACTACAACCATTTCGGAGGTACACCTCTATATGACCAATCTGCAGTTGTTTTGGCTACTGTCATTGCCAAATGTCAGGAATTTTCTGACAACGGTATTGCTTGTCGAAGTGTTACATTGATTGTAACCGATGGCGCTGATTGTCACTCTAACAAGTTTAGAACAGCAAAAAGCATTTCGCCATTGGTTCGCGACTTGTTGAGACAAGAAAACCATATCGTTGCTGCAATGGGTATTGACGACGGTGGTTATACCGATTTCAATTCAGTATTCACAGAAATGGGGATTCCAGATTCATGGATTCTAACCCCAGCAAACACTGACTCAGAAATCCGTGCCGCTTTCAATATGTTTTCCCAATCTGCAACCCAGGCTTCTCAAAGCGCTCAAGCATTTAGCCAAGCTGCTATGGGAGGTTTTGGAAATTAAGCCCTAACCAATCAGGGCAACAGACCACCCACTACCCCCCTCCTTACTAAGGAGGGGAAACTAAAACAAAAAACAAAACAAAAAACAAAACAAAATAAAACAAAAACAAATTTCAACAAACAAAAAAAGGAGAAATAAAAACCCTCGTAAGCTATATGCTTACGGGGGGATTTGTCGTAGGAAAATACTATTTAAAAAATCAGTAAAATATAAAAAACAAAATTTTTTCTAGAAGTGAATTTTGCAAAGTTCCATATAATATTTAATCACGGCTTTTTCCTAGTCTATAAAATTTTACAAATTTTCATATCTCAAATTTCATGTTTCTTGATTACCATCTCAGTATTTTTCTATTGCAGGATCTATGAAATCCTTGTTGTGAATTTTTGTAGGCGATACTGAACAAGTTCTTTCCAATAACCATTCGTAAGATACATTTCAATCATTATCAAGTCTTGCATTTTCTGATGATTTTGCTCATATATCAACCAATATTTCATACGCTGCTTTTGCTATATATTCAGCTGTTCTATACTCTGGTGCCACTATTTGAGAAGTTTGTTTATCTACTCTATCAAAAAATCAATGTTGCAATTTATGACGAACATATGCTAATGGACTAAATCAAGTATTTGTTGTATCTATTATATCAGTATGTCATAAAGCATCTGTAAAAGGTATTTCATAATGCACAGTTTGTCACTCTAAATCTTGAATTCATTGACTTATTACATCTTTTAAAAATGGTTTTCAGTCTTCATGAGTTATTTCAAAAAGTATAATTTTTTTCAATTTTTTCATTTCTTTCTCTTCTATTGAGTCAGACTTTTTTATTTTTATTCTTTCTAAGTATTCACTTGAAAATAGGGCAGATTCTTCCATAATATCTTCTTTGTCTATACCTGTTATTTTTGCGTATTTTTCATCAGCTTCAGACATTCTGTATGAATGATCTATATCATGCATGAAAAATTCTTCAGGAGACTGATCAAACTCATCTACATAGATAAATTCGTCAGATAAACCAATAAATCTAATAGAGCTACATCTCACTTTCATCAAATCAGTAGCTCATAAATGCTCATATGTAGGTATAGCTATTTCATCAGGTATCTTATTCAAAAAATCATTTAAGTGATATTCATATTTTTTCATATGAAATGAAGCATATTTAATCATTTCTTTATTCATTTTTCATTCAGTATTTGCAACAGCATAATAACCGATTTTTTCTCTAGCAATCAAATCAACAAAAGAAATATATTTCAAAATAGCTTTTACAGTAGGTAAATATGGACAGAAATTTCTATTTTTGAAGCTCACATGTTCCAGAGAATTATAAACTTTTTCTCTTAGTCAGAATAATATATTATTTTTTGAACACAATTCATTTATCTCTTCACTTTTCAATTTGTCTTTCATTCTTTCAAGTATAGGGAAAAATTCTGGAAAAGATGTATTTAAATCATTATTATTTTCTTTAAAACGTTGTTTTAATGACTTCTGATATTCTAGAGGATTGTCTATTATATTTCTGATCCAAGTTTTGTGAGAAAAGTTTCTTTCCTTTTCTATTGAGGTTTTACCAGATAAAAATGCTACTATATTTCTATGATGACTAAAAGTAAGTCATCCATTTTCATTTTCCAAATCCATGATTTCAGATTTTTTTATCCATATGTTTCAATTATCTGGTATATTTCATTCTAGCTCCATGCTGTATCAAATAGTATCAACCAAATGACGAGGATCACTAGGTTTTGTTATTTGATTTAGTTTATCTTTATATATATACCCAGAACTATCTTCTGCATACAATTTTATTTTTGTACTTTTGTCCTTGTTTGCTACAAAATAATAAAATTTATCATTTTCTCATTGAGCTTTTCAATAAATCAAATCTTTGTCTTGGATAATTTTTTCTCCTGCTATTCTCAGTGCAGCAAATATATGAGTTTCAAGTCATAGTTCATTATCTTCATCATCATCTCTGATTATACCACCTGGCAAAGCATTTCATTCAGGAAAATATTTTCTTTCATTACAAAGTATATGTTTAACTCAATTTTCATCAGTCTTTGATATTACTAAATCGACCGTAGGCTTTGAAGTCAGATAATTTAATACATAATTTCTAGATGCTTCCTTCAATTTTTCATTATGTATCAATCTATCTATTAAATCCTTTTTATCCTGGTTATTTGAAAAATATTCTATTAATCAATTATATATCTTGGTTTGTAGATTTTTATTTCTAATTGCTCTATGATACCAATAAATCATATAATACAAACTAGTAAGAAATACTTCTCTTCATATATTGCTATTTATAAAATCATATTCATTTCATACTAGTTGATTTATAGCATCATTTACATCTTGTTCTACTTTTTCTATACTATTTAGTACTTTTTGAGTATCCTTTATATCTATATTTTCTATACTATTTTCTATCATTTTTTTTATTAAAATATCTAAAGTATTCAGTATTTTCTAAAGAATATTATTTTATAACCTAGAAATATACTTAATTATAATAATAATATAATAAATAAAATATATAAAAAGTCAATAAAATACTTGATTAATAAAATTTATCTATATAATCTAACAGAAGGTAAAAAAACCTTCATTAAACTATCGTCATTATTTAAAAAAAGGGGAAAACTGATGACAAGAAGAATTATTGATAAAGAACTACTAGAAAGAGTGTTTTTGATAACATTATCTGCACTTCTATTATTTGTAATTTCAAGTTACCTTACAAGTGGCTTTGAAAAATCTACAAC
The DNA here is from genome assembly GCA_028688895.1 of Candidatus Altimarinota bacterium. GTDB lineage: Bacteria > Patescibacteriota > Gracilibacteria > BD1-5 > UBA6164 > UBA6164. The sequence goes on from JAQTXG010000001.1 coordinate 73,998, forward strand.
ATACAAAATCGTCGCTACGATATTTTGTATAGCATTAGTTTATGGAATGAAGTATTCAATAAAAATGTATGATGGAACTGAAATATTGCTATCTATCGGATTCTTAAGTTTATTTGGTTCATTATTTGGCTCTATTTTGGAGTTGCTTGGCATGAATGATGCAAGTGAAGTAATATTAGCATCAAGCATTATTTTGGTAATAACTTTCTTTTATCTATCTTACTATACTAGTATTACATCAAAAAAGATTGATTTTTTTTCAATGTACATGGCTAGTATTACTATTAATGTGATTCTAGGTTTTGTGTATTTTTACTTTGTAAATATTGAGGTAGCTCAGATATTTACAGCACTTATAGTTGTTTTTTTATTTATCGCTTATGTTTTCTACAAGACAGATAAATTAATAAAAAATGATTATAGGGATCCTTATAAAATCTGCTTTAAATTGTTTTTCAATATTTAAAGTCAGATATCTAAAATAAAAACCCATCTGGAAACAGAAGGGTTTAATTTTTACATATTGACATTTTATAAAATTGTGTATTATATACAAACTTTGTATAAAATCGTTGAGGTAAAGCTCATGAATATAGATGAATATGTAACTTGTTTTAAAAATAAACAAGAAATCACAGATTTGAATGCTTACAATGCTAGAATATTGAGAGGAAAAAAAGATAGTGATTTCCAGACTTTGTCAGATGATAAAAATAGGAAATTGGTTTTTGTAATGGATGATGAAGGATTGCAAAAAATAGTAGGAAACTCTACATATGAAATGCTCATAAAAACAGGATATCATCCAAATTATATAGAACAACTTTTTGCTGAAAAAACAATTTTCAAACTGATTATTTTTCCAAAAATAAACCCAAAAATGTTAGCTACATGGGACAATGTATTAGATATGGTAGTGATGCTATATCCAGATACAATAAATCAAGTAACTGACTACATAGAACAGTTAAAAGAAACCAGATTTGAAGAAATAGAAAAATTATCAGGACACAGATTTGCAGATATAAGCAAGAATTATTTTAAAAATGCAGCTAGTTTAAAAGGCTTAGCAGAGTTTAGATTTTTTCTGTACCACTCAATTTATCTCAGAGAATATTACCAAGGAGATGGATTTACAAAGAATTACAAAGGAGAAAAAATATTTAGAGAATATGTGGTTTTTAACACACAAATAAGATATTTGAGTGATTATAGAATCATAGATTTAGAGATATGAAAAGAGCCATATGCAATAAGCATATGGCTCTTTTACAATCACAAATTTTTCACCCAGTTTTGCTCATAGCTAACCATTGAGTAAGAGTTTGTAGTTCTTCAATTGGCTTTGATTGTACATTTGCAAGTTTTGCGATACTTTTAGATCCCATGGATAACAAGTACGTCATATAATTGTTAAAGACCAACTCATCCAATACAAAAATATTATCCGAATGTTCTTCAAAAATATAACCACCATTTGGCAAAGGAGTCTGAGATAATACAACTGAATAATGTTCTTTTACAATAGATTCTTCAGTAGAATACATGAGGCCGATATTGTATCCTTTGCCTGAAAAACCATTTATCATAACCACAAGTACTTTTTTATCTCCACTTTTGGATGAATTAAAAAGCCCTATCAAGTCACTGATAAATCTATAACCAGGTATTTTGGACAAAATGAATTCTAAGCTATTTTTAAACCAACTACCTATTCTAGTCTCTATAAAGTGACCAACGATATACGAAGCCAATACCAATATAAATATTCCAACCAAAGTCCACAAAATAGGGTAATGAATAGGAATAATTCCCATAATATGGAAAAGCTTTCCAGCTACAATATCAGCCTTACCATACAACCAAAGAACTATCATTGCCATAGCAGCAATCGGTGCCAACCAAAACAAACCTGAAATACTTGCTCTAACAAAGTGATTTACACCACCATCAAAGTATTTTTTCAAAGTAGTCAGTAAATTTTTCATGATTTCTCCTTTTGAATTGTATATTTTGGATAAATATACTTTATACCTTATACATAAAATTACACAAAAAGCAATAACAAATTATTATTTTCTAAAAATCTTTTGACAAATATAAAATTATTATTATAGTGTCTATATAACACTCATATATAAATAATAAAAACAGTATTAAAGGGGAATCAAAAACTCAATCTAGACTGTAAAATTTATTTATATTATAGATATGTTATATATTTTTTTAAAAACTATAAAGTGTAAATATTACAGTATTAATTATAAAATAATATAAATAATATTGACTAATAATAAAAATATTTTATAGTATAAGAAATATTCTCAAAAGTATATTATATATTAATCAAAATATTATGAGAAATAAAGAAAAGGAAGCAGTCATAATAGTTGACTATCAAAAAGGTTTTGCAGATAAACAAGTGAACGAATTATATGTAAATGGTTGAGAAACATTGGCTCCAATTATAAATGAAGTCACTAGAGAAGTTAAATCAAAATGATGAATCATACTAGCATCAAAAGATATGCACAGATTATGAAATGTATCATTTGCACAAAATTTCAAATGAAAAGTAGCACTTACAGATGCATTAAAAGCTTGAAAAACACCAGGACCTGAGAATTTTATTACATTAAGTGAAGTAGAACACTGGACAGAAGAAAGCAATTGATTGGAAGATTCAGCATGATTTACAGTATCAGAATTGAAAGCATATTTAAGTACTCAAAAAAACTATACTATGGCTTTATGGCCAGCACACTGTGTAGTAAATACTCCAGGATCAGAATACCAAGATGGACTTGATAAAAGCTTGATAGATATAGAAATCATCAAATGATACCAAAACAATACACATCCATATAGTGCATATCCATGAATAGAACTTTGAACTAAGAGGGAAGTAATCGATGTACTTGATGAAGAATGAATCATAAAAGTAAAAGTTACATGACTAGCCGCTGATTGGTGCGCTTGAGATACTGCTATAGATATAGCTAAAGTATGAAGATTTGTAGTAGAATTTATAAAAAAAGCATCAAAAGCAGTTACTCCAGCAGACGAGGTAGAATACTTGATGAATATGAGAAATTCTTGAGTAATAATCGTTGAATAATAACAAATTTTAAATATTAATAAAAAAACTATGAAGTCAAATCTATTGTATAGACCATCAGATGTATTTTCTGTAGCCAGAGATGAAGTTGAAGTAGATAATTTACTAAACAATGATATCTATAAATTCTTAATGTTAGATTTTATACTTGCACAAGATGAGTACAAAGATGTAAATGTTAGATGGAAAATGAAAATCCGTAATGATAATATACGTATTGCAGATGTAATTCCTTTGGAAGCATTAAAAGAACAATTTGATGCAACAGCTCAAATAAAGTGAGTAAGTCAAGCCGATATATCTTTTCTGAGATGAATGCAAAGACCTGATGGGAAACAACTTTTTAGAGAAGAAACTCTAAAATTTCTACAAGAATTCAGATTACCAGAGTATAGTATTACAAAAGACAATGAATGAGGTTATGATTTAGAATTTGTTTGACCATGGAAAGCATCACTTATGTGGGAAGTATTATGATTAAAAATAGTAAACACACTATATCTATATCACTATGGAAAAAAAGAAAAAATCTCAAATGTAGAATTTGATGAAATAATTAATCAGACAATAAGGAGATTATATGATGATGTAAAAATTTATAAAAATCATCCAGGTATTACTCTTTCTGAGTTTGGAACAAGAAGAAGTGCTAGTACAGATATACAAAGAATGGTAAATGAAATATTAAATGAAAAATTACCATGACAATATATGGGGACAAGTAATGTAATGATAGCAAGAGAAATGTGAAATGCTAACCCAAAAGGTACAAATGCACATGAACTAAGAATGATACCAACAGCATTAGAAGATGATCCACAAAGAATTATTGATGTTATGTATGATGTAGATAGAAAATGGTGAAAGCATTTCCCAGGACTAAGTATATTATTACCAGATACATATGGAACCAGTTTCTATTTCAAAAATTGTCCCGAAGATATAGCTATGACTCATAATGGTAATAGATTTGATTCAAAAGACCCAAATATTTGAATACCAGAATATGAAAGATTTCTACAAAAATTTTGACTTGATCCAAAAACTCATTTGAGAATTCCAAGTGATTGACTTAATTCAAAAATTGTTGTTGATATTTATGAAAGAAATAAACATTATTGACCAATTACATTCTGAAAGTGAACGCATTTAACAAACAATACAAAATGAACATGGCCTAGAGAAGTTGAACCACATGGACCATTTGGATCTATGTCAGTAGTAGTAAAACCATACGAAGTACAAAGACCTGATTGATCATGGGTAAAATGTGTAAAATTATCAGACAACCCAGATAAAGGTATGTGAGAAGAAAGATTACCATTATTTAAAAGAACATTTTGAACAGAATGATTCCAAAGACAAGATGTTTTAGTTTAAAAATCTTTTGACAAAATAATCTAAATCAATAATATATGTGTATAAGATACACTAAAAATAATATTTAGCTCTATGTATTGATTTGTTTTATCAAAAATACAGGGAGCTAAAAAATAAAAAATTATTAAGTGTATAAACTACACAATTATAACTAAAACAGTATTATGAACACAAATGCTATAAATCTATGACAAGTACAAGTAGAAGCTGGTAGACCAGATTTAAACATGGAAAAAGTTATAGAACAAATTAAAAACACTCCTAGATGATGAATACTGATTTTACCTGAAATGGTAATTCCAGGTTATATGATCTGAGATGATTGGTTGTATGAATCATATATAAAACACTGTAGAGACTTCAATGATGAGATTATTAGACTATCTGGAGAATATTGAATTACAATAGTATGGTGAAATATAGCATTCGATGAATCAAAGAAAAACGAAGACTGAAGTATTAGGAAGTACAATGGAGCATACATAGCAAGTAACTGAAAACTATTAAAAACTCAATACAAAACTCTACTACCAAACTATAGAATGTTTGATGATAAGAGATATTTTCATAGCTTAAAAGATTTGGTTGTTGAAGAAAACTTAGATAACAAAGATGAAAGTATCAGAGAAAAATTAGAAGAAGAATACAAACCAGTAGAAGTATTTATAGACTGAGTAAAAACTAAAGTATCTCTACTTATCTGTGAAGATATATGGAATATAAACGATGATTATGCAGTTGATCCAGTTGAAATGACAAAGAAATATTCACCTGATTTGATAGCAGTAGTATCAGCTTCACCATTTGGTTTAGAAAAAGCTAAATTTAGAGACAAATTACTTAAAATAGTTAGTGAAGATACTACTATTGCTTATGTAAATCCTATCTGAATTCAAAACAATGGTAAAAATGTATTTAATTTTGATTGAGGTTCTAGTATTTACAGAGATTGAGAATTTATCAGGTGAGTTAAAAATTATACTGAAAATAAAAATGACTTAGAAACTACTATTACTGAATTGAAACACCTAGAAGAACCAGAACAAATTTTTGATGCTCTTATATATGTTATAAAAGAATTCTGGAAACAAAACTGATGGGAAAAAGCTATGATATGATTGAGTTGATGAATCGATTCTTGACTAGTTTCTACTTTGCTAACTATTGCATTGTGAAAAGAAAACATCACTGCTATAAATATGCCTAGTAAGTTTAACTGAGAAACAACTAAATCATTAGCTCATACTCTAGCAAATAATTTATGAATAGACTACAAAATATCTCCAATGGATAGAATGGTAGAAGCACAAGTACAAGATTATTTAGATTTAGTATGAGAAATGCCTAGTAGTTTTGAGATGGAAAATATTTATGCAAGAGCTAGAGGTGGTAAATTATCAAATCTAGTAGCAAAATTTTGACCATATACCAACAACTGAAACAAAGACGAAGTACTTACATGATATGCAACACTTTACGGTGATGTTAATGGAGTACTAGCAATTATTTGAGACTTACATAAGACTCAAGTTTGGGATTTATGTAGATGGATAAATGATAATGTAGAAAAAGTAATGCCAAGTTCAAAATTAGAAGAAATTATTCCAAATGAAATGATAGAAATGAAACCAGCAGCAGAATTATCAGATGAACAAAACGTAGATAACGGTTGAGGAGATCCTTTTGATTACAATTTCTTATCAGCGATTGAAATGGCATATTATAACAAAAAACAAACTATTTTTGATATAATAAGTAAAATATCAGACGACACATTAGAAAATTATTTATGATTAGAAAAATGATACTTGGATAAATTATTTGATACAAAAGAAAAAAGTATAGAAGAAGCAAAAAGGATATGGAGACTAAAAACCATTAGTTATTTCAAAAGAGTTCAATGTCCACCAGTAATAACTATTTCTAGATCTAGTCCATGATTTGATCACAGAGAATCTCAAAATAAACCATATTTTTGGGGAGAAAACTAAAAATAGCAAGAAAAAAGCCCCTTGCGGGGCTTTACAAAACCAATACACTTAATTTCTTTTATTCCAAGACTTCCCGATACTATCAACAATAATCAAAGTAGGTAAACTACATGACAATAGAGAAATAATACCGATAACAAAACCTGAAACCAAGTGACCTTCTTTCGTCAGCCAAAATGACAAGATATACAAAAGCAAACTAGGTAGTGTTGAAAAAATTACTTTGTATTTAAAGGTCAATTTATTAAAAAATTGAAACATTGTTTTTCTCCAAAAGTGAGTGATTTTTATTACTAAAAACAAAAAATACCATTGATATACAAAGATATTTATTTAAAGTAAATAAATAATAATACAATTATATTAAAAGTCAAATTTTAAAAATATGAAATTTATTTGTACTTAATTGTATTTCTATTATTTTAATATTAGTTTATTTTATACATTTACAATTACATATGAAAACAATTATTACACATCCAAATTTTGATTATCTATGAGAACAAATAGTTAGAGATAACAGAGGTAAAATATCAAAAGCACAAGTAGATTTTGAAGCTTTTGAAGATGGTTGGCCAAATATATTCGTAGAAAAAGTAAAAGAATTAATAGAACATAATGATGTCACATATATCTGAGATTTTTCCAAACCAAAAGACTTGTTTATAAATTATGCACTTATAAACTGAATACTTGATTATTATGCTGACAAAGTAAGAGTTATTATGCCTTATTTTCCAGTATGAACTATGGAGAGAATAGATGAAAAATGACAAGTAGCTACAGCTAAATACTTCGCTGATATCATGAGCAATTTACCAAGTGGTAGGATGTGAAAAACGAGTATACATGTTTTTGATATACATGCACTACAAGAGAGATTTTATTTTGATAGCAAAAATGTAAATGCTGAGATGCACACAGCTATGAATTTACTAGACGAAATAGTTAAGTGAAAAATAATTGTATTTCCAGATGACTGAGCAAAAAAGAGATTTTGAAAAGACTTCCCGGAAAACGAAACTCTATCATTTTCAAAAATCAGAAAAGGTGATTCTAGAGTATTAACTTTGAACTGATGAGATGTAGATTGAAAAGATGTTTTATTAATAGATGACCTAATACAAACTTGAAATACTATTATAGAAGCGACAAAAATACTGAGAGAAAAGTGAGCAAAATCTGTCACAGCATTTGCTACTCATGGTGTATTTCCAAATTGATCAGTAAAAAAACTATCCAAAGAAGTAGACAAATTGATAGTATCAGACTCTATACCAAAAAATATTTCTAGAGCAGAAAAAATAAAAAATATGGAAATAATAAGTCTAAAATCAGATATAGAAAAACTTATATTTAATTGATAATTTTATGGAAAACATAGCGATATACTGATGAAGTTTCAATCCACCTACTTTATGACATATACAAGTAGTTAAGTGAGTTTTAGAACACACAGATATAAAAAAAATAATTGTAGCACCATCATGAGATAGACTAGACAAATCTCATAATATAGAACACAATAATAGAAAAAAATTGATAGAAATATTTATAAAAGTACTAAAAGAATCATGAGTAAATGTAGATTTGGATTTATATTTCTTTGAATGAAAAAACAATGGAATAACTACTACATTGCAAGAAGAAAAATATTTCAAACAAAAACTATGACTAGAACCTACTTTTATCTATTGATCAGATGTAGTAACACATATGCACAATTGGGTTTGAAACGATAATAAGTACATAGAAAAAAAATTAAAAAAGATTTTTATAAATAGACCAGGTTATGAATTCAAACCACAAAATTATTCACTAGATAATTACATATTATTAGACATTCCTGAACTTATCCAAGTTTCTAGTAGTGTAGCCAGAGAAATGATAAAAAATAAACAAAGTGTAGCAGATATATTGAATCCAGAAATAGTCAAAGAGATAATAAATAACAATTTATATACTAAATAATATATTATGAAAGTATTAGAAACTCAAATAGTACATCCAGGTAGATTTGTAGACAAAGTAATTGTTTCAGTAGAAAATGATGATTGAACTACAACTCCTTGGGAGTGAGTATACAGAAAGGGAACTTGACTAGTAGCTGGAGCACTAGTAGAAAACATACAAGAGTGATTTTTTTTACTTGTAGAACAGTTTAGACCGCACTTCAATTCTAGAGTTTTAGAAATAGTAGCTTGATTGGTAGATAAATGAAACACGCCACTTCAAACAATAAATCTAGAATTATTAGAAGAAGCATGATATACAGCAAAAAATATCACTCTAATACTAGAATGACCAAAATCAGCATGAATGACAAATGAATACGAATATTATTATCATGTAGAAATAACAGGAAAATGATGAACACAAGATTTATGAAAAGATGAAAAAACACTAGAAATAGTAAAAGTAGAAAATAAATTGAGCGAACTACTGAAATTAACAAATCAAAAACAATCACAATGAATACTCGTTTCACCAGAAATCTGGAATATCATATGAAAAATGACAGCAATGTGAGCAGAATTCAAAAAATAATAACACTTATTTTACAAGTCTGTTAATTCTATTGACTTATATTATAAAAACATTATAAAAAATCAATACAAATTAACAGATTTTTAGACTAGTAAATTGTGTTTTTTGATATCCTATTATACTCTACTTTAAGCAATAATTCACAAAAATAAAATCAACTAAGATTTTTAATAACTATAAATATTTACAAATGTCAATTTTTAAAAGTTACTATAAAAATTAATCAAAAAGCACCTATCGTTTGACAAAAAAATAGCTTAAAAACTAAGTCAAAAACTACTTTTTAACACAAAATTAAAAAACACCTCCAAATATTAATGTTATATTAATATCTCATGAGTATAATTATATATTTAAGCCCTTAGAAATGGCTTAAAATACACAAAAGATTTGCATTAATAAAAAAAACTCGTATATTAATATCACTTAAATAAACAAGACATTTTTTAACCTATAGAATAACGATTTATTATTGTTATGTGCATACAAAAATAAATTTAAAAGGTCATATGCAAAATAGCTTCAAAAGAATAAAAATCTATATTTTTTTCTAGAAGTGGATTTTACATATATCCATAAACATCATATAAAATTAAAATTCCAAGGTAAATTGTCTGTTTATTTAAGTGATATTAAAAAAATAATATCACAAGTATGAAATTTTAATATTTCATACATACAAGTTTTATTTTTTAACTATTTTTTATGCAAAAAGTCTATAAAAAAATAGTGTTTATGATGTTACTATTAATCAGTATCTGAGTGATATGATTTAGCACAAACATCTATGCAAAAAATGATAATACATGAAACAAATTAGTATTGTCACAAAAGTACAATGGTAAAAAATTGGATAGAATAAAGAGTTCTATCAAAACAAATAAAAATTACAGGTTTTTAATCGACTCTAATCAATGATTGGAGGCTATTAAAGACTTTTTTGTTACCTGAGATAAAAAAGCAAAAGTGAAACAAGTATGAGAGCATACATATATGGTCAGATTACCACTTAATAGTAGTTTCCTAAGCGAAGAATTGAGTCAAATAGATGCTTGAACTATACCATGAACTATTTGATGATATGAAGTGGTAGAGCCAGAGATAGTGGAAGGATTAGGTTTTAGTATCCCTATCCTGAATCCTTTCCCTTTAGTCAAAGAGAAAGGGGCTACATTGTGAACTCTTTCTTTAGGTATATTGGAAGGGAGTAGCACATGAACAATAGAAAAAGTATGAGTATTAGACACATGAATAGATTATACTCACACTGATTTAAGCAATCATTACAACTCAACACTTTCATACGACTTCATAAACGAAGACACAGATGCTATGGATGATAATGGTCATGGTACACAAGTATCTTGATTAATAACAAATTCTGAGTTAATATGATTAAAAGTACTAGATGCAAATGGATTAGGTACTACGTACGATATACTAGAAGCTATAGACTATGCCAAAACTAATAATATCAAAGTATTAAACATGAGTTTTGGTGGTATATGAGATGCATCTACTAGTACAGTATGTGTGAAGCAATCACACAAGCAAAACAAGAGTGAATATATACAATAGTGTCAGCTTGAAATAACAATACAAGTATATCAAACTTGATACCAGCAAGCTGTAGTGATAGTATCACAGTATGAGCTATAGATGAGCAAAACAACAAAGCAAGTTTTTCAAACTATGGAACATGAGTGATGCTATATGCTCCATGAGTAGAGATATATACTACAAACTTAAACAACTTGTATTCTACAGTAAGTGGTACATCTTTTTCAGCACCATTTGTGACATGATTGGTAGCTAAGGAGTTGGCTTTTAGTGGAGGGATTAGTTATAGTGGAGTTGTTGAAAATATTAATACTAAATACAATTTGTTAAGCAATATTTATGAACCATCATTGTATCCAATTCAAGAAATCATATTTTGAAGTGGAGAAGTTTTGCAAGGTTCATGATCATGATTAACTCAAACATTAAATGAAGAGTGAATATTTACAGCAAGTTACAATTTATATCCTTCAGTTACAAACAACTGAATTTGGAATTGTTGACATCAATGAACAGCAACATTTTCAAATTGATATGTACTAAAACAACGTACAATAGCTCAAGATTTTACAAAAAATATATGAAGAACAGAATTATGGAAAGATTGAGTATTATTAGAATATCAAGATAATGTATTTTATGGCACACCATATACTCCATCATTTTGATGAAATAGTTGTCATCTATATTCAATGTTTAGAAGTATAATATTAAGAGATAATTGAGTAATAGATATTGATTACTATTTTTGGGATTGATTTAGATGGAATTATTGAGTAAAACCAACAAAATTTAGTATAAATAAGAAAAATATATCTAATATTTCAGTAAGTACATCAGTATTTTGATATCCAGCACACTATTATATAAAATTGAACTTGATAGATAACAATCTAAGTACAACTACAAATATTGCATCTCAGTGAGTGTATGATAATTCTGCTTGGCCAACATATAATGCAACAAATTGATCTTGGTTATGGTGATGAACTTCATTTGGTTCATCATGATGTAGTATAACATCTACATCTGACACTGATGATAAATATTTTATAAGTTACAAATGTACAGTACATAAGTACTACTGATGATGAGCTGCAAATTGATGATGATGAACAGATACAAAATATATTACATGAACTTTTAATTTATTAAAAGCAGATTATAACCTATGTGCATATGATTCAAAGTTTTGTGTTTCAAAAAATTACTTTGATTTATGGCAAACATTAATAAATGAATACAATAAAATAAATTCTACTACAACTAACACCGACACAAACCCAGAAACACTTACATGAGATCCAGTAAATCTAAACACATGAGAATTCAAATATGACAATGTGCTTATGCAACATAATAGTAAATGATTTCCATTTGAATTTGCTGTAAAATACTGAAACAAAGTAGTTTATGATTGACCTATTTGATACAATTTTGATTATTCATACAATCAATATTTAACTACACAATCAAATTGAAATGTATATTACAACAACTGAAATGCTTGAACAATAGAATTTATAAAAAATACTACTTGATTTGACTATAACAAGACATACAAAGCACAACTAAGTCTAGTTAATTGAAAATACCAAATAAAAATCAATAATAGTAAAACATATGTTTTCAATACTGATTTAAAACTAGAAACTATAATTGACAATTTTTGAAATACATATAGCTTCACATATGATACAGACAAAAAATTAACTCAAATAATAGACTCAAATTCTAGATCTTATGATTTAGTTTACAATACAGATAAAAAACTACAAACACTTACAGATTTTAACTGAAATAAAGTAGAATTTATATATTTTGGAGAGTGAGAAACAACATGAACTAAAAACGATTTAAAAACAATTAAAATAATAAATGCAACAAGTACAAAAGAAATAAATTTTACATATACATTATGAACAACAGACGAAGAAAAACACAACATAATCAAACTAATAGATAGTGAAAATAATATATATGTAGAAAATACATATAATGCACAAGACAGAGTAGTAACACAAATGTTTGGTACATGAACTATTAGCTATACATACACAACAAATGCAGATAATAAAGTAACACAAAATAGCATAATAGACAGAGAATGAAACAATGTAATCTACACTTATGATACAAACTGAAATACTCTTACAAAAACAGTTAAAAAACTCTCATGAGATAGTGTATTTAGTTTTAATTATGATAGTGATAATTATGTTACAAAAGAAATACTACCACTATGAAACTGATTTACATATAAGTATGATGCTAACAAAAATCTAATAGAAAAGAGACAAAAATCAGATATGAATGCTCCGGATAGTAGTGATGACATAGTTACAAATTATACATATGATTTAAATTTCAATAAACCGACTCAAGTAATCAGCCCAAACTGAGCTATTACAAACTTTACTCTTGATACAAATTGAAATATAACAAGTAAAGAATTATTATGAGTAAAAGATATAGATTGATTAAGTCAAACAATAGTAGAAACATATGAATACAATTCTATATGAGAACTTACAAAGAGAATAGATGCAAAAGGAAACCAAACTAGATTTGAATATTCTAGCTGAAATCTAGTAAAAAGCATTAAGTGAACATTATTAAATACTATAGAAACAAACTACAATTATGATACAAAATGAAATATAGTAAGTATTACAGACTGAGAATGAAATATCACAAATCTTACATATGATGATTTCAATTTGTTAAAATCACTAAGTACTCCAGAATGAATTACAAGTGAATACACATATAACAAACTAAACAAAAAAACAAACGAAAACATTATACTATGAGACCTATCAAAAGTAACTACTAGCTACAACTATGACATACTAGATAATCCTACAAATATCACAAGTGATGTAGATGCAACTAGACAAAAAACAATAGTTGCAAAATATGATAAAAATAGTAATATAACAGAGATAAAAGACTGAAACAATGCAACAGTACAATTTATATACAACGAAGAAAACTACATAACAGAGAAAAAAGTAATAAATGCTACTGAAAATATTATCACAAAATACGAATACGATACAAACAATAGACTAACAAAACAAATACAGGCTAATAATAGTGAAATAATATTTACATATGACCTATATGATAGAATAACTAAGCAAACACTATCAAACTGAGTAAATACTAGACTAGTATATGACAAAGTATGAAATATACTGGAAACATCTACATATAACAGTGCAAATACACTATTGCAAAAAGAAACAAATACATATGATAAACTAGGAAGAAAAACAAGCAATACAAAACATCTATTAGAAACAAGTATAGAAATAACAAATAAAACATACTACGATACAGTATGAAATATAACTAAAATAATAGATGCAAAAGCTGGAGAAATAAACTATACATATGATATATTTAATAGACTAAAAGAAATCACAGATAGTCTATGAAACAAAATAAAAAATACCTACAACAAAAACGATAAACTAACACAAAGACAAATACTAGGAACAGACTGAAAAACTATTACAACAACATACACATACGACAATGACAACAGATTAAAATCAGAAACAAATACAAAATGAGAAATAGTAAACTACACTTACAACAATCTAAATCAAATAATAAGTAAAACAGAAAAAGATTGAACAATTACAAATTATAAATATGATTATAGATGAAATGTACTAGAAGAAACAACAGGAACAAAAACGACAAAATACGAGTACGATATAAACGGAAACAAAACAAAAATAATAGACTCAAATAATAATATAACAGTTTACGAATACGACAGCCTAAACAGAGTAACAAAACAAACATATCCAGATGGAACAATTCTAACAAATGAATATGATATCTCATGAAATCTAATAAAAAGAACAGATCCAAATGGTACAATAGTAAACAACACTTATGACATACTAAATAGATTAACATCAAGAAGTATACAAACATCTACATGAGTATTATGAGCAACATCTGAAACATATACTTACGATGAACTAGGTAGACTAACAAACTGAAATGATAATCTAAATAATTCAGTAAGCTTTAATTATGATAGTTTAAATAGACTAATAAATGAAACAAATAATAACGAAAATACAAACTACACATACGACATAAACTCAAATATTACAAGCATAAACAACACAAACTACGCATATGATATAGCCAACAGATTACAAACAGTAACAAACTGAACAGAATCTATAGCAAACTACACATACAACAGCCTAACACAAACAAAACAAACACTATGAAACTGAGTAATTACAAACTATTCATATGATGAACTACTGAGATTATCAACACTATGAAACTATAACTATACTTACAATACACAGTGAAATATAACAAACGATTGAAAAGATAGTTATACTTACGATATCCTATGAAGACTTACATCAGTAAACTATGACAAAGTAAATACTCCAGGCTACAACTGAGACAAAATAGAGAGATTTTACTATGACAATGTATGAAACAGAACCAACCAAGAAAATTATACTCTAAAAGAAACATCAACAGAAACATGTAGTGATGAAACAGTCGTAGAAGATATCACATTACCAAACGGAAAAACAAAAACAGTAGAGAAAAAAGTAAGAAAATGTGAAACAGCCATAACACAAACAGAGAAACAAAAAAATACAATTGCATACAACACAAACCAATTAAACCAATACACAAAACTTCAAAATCTAAATAAAAATGGAGAAATAAAAAAGGAGTTCACATACAACTACGACAAAAACTGAAACCTGACAAAAGATGATATAAACCAATACTTTTATGATTACAAGAATAGACTAGTAAAAGTAATCCAAAATGAAGTAATAAAAGTAGATGAAAATGGAAATATAATAGAAACTATTCCAGAAAAAGAAATAGTAAAATATAGTTATGATGTACTAGGTAGAAGAACAACAAAACAAACCCAAACAGAAAAGATAAACTATATATACGCATGACAACAAGCAATAGAAGAAAATATATTTACATTATCATGAACAACATTAATACAAAAAGAAACAAGACAAAATATATATAGTAATAACTTAGATGATATACTATCAACAATAGTAATAGATGAAATAAATCAAACATCAAAGCAATATTTTTACGAAAAAAATCATTTGTGATCAATAACAAAAGTCACAGATGAACTATGAGCAATAGTAGAACAATACGAATACGATGCATTCTGAACAGCCTACGCAAGTGTAAATAATGTAGAAGCAGTAACAGAAGCTCAAAGCAACAAAACATTATCAATCAAGAAATCAGATTGAAGTGAAACAGCAAGTCAGTGAGATAGTGAAGAAATAACAATAAATAATATTAGATACAAGAGATATAACTGAGTTTGAAAGATTTGAAATACGAGATTATATACAGGTAGAGAGTATGATGCAGAGCTAAAACTATACTATTTAAGAGCTAGATATTATAGTCCAGATTTAGGAAGATTTATAAGTAGAGATCCGATAGATGTAAGAGATGATGTGAATTTATATGGGTATGTGGGGAATAATGGGGTGATGTTTGTGGATAGGAGTGGGTTGAGTAAAGCATTAGTTTTTATATCAAAAGATAAATTTTTCAATGATAATAAAACATGATATACTGTTTTAGAAACTTTAGCAAAAATATTTATTGATGACTTAATTGAAAAATGATACAAATGGGATGGTAATTTTAATTTTGAATGAGACATAGTAAACTCAGAAAGCTCAAATATAGAAATAGTATATTGAAATAACATAGATGATTTTGTTAATTCGATAAATAATAAAGAGTATAATGATATTATTTTAATATGACATGCAAATAGTAACGAAATTTCTCTTGATTCAAGTTGAAGCTGATTAATTCCTATTAATATAGTACCACAAGTTGATGCTCCATGAGATAGAGATTATATTATTGATGAATATTCTATTAATAAATTGCCAAGTTTAAATTCAAACACTACTCTAACCATTTGATGATGTCTTTCTTGATATGGTGAAAATTCAATTGCTCAACAAATTTCAACACAAATGTGAATTACAGTAAAAGCACCTGAAACTCTTTTAAATTCTGATAATGAAGATTGAAAAATATATAATGGATGAACTAGTATTTTTTGATGATTGATTGATATTATTAGAAATTGAAAACAAGAGGCAGAATTTAAATTATTTAATCCAATAAAAAATTAAAATGATAAACAACTATTTAGATATTTTACTTTTTATATTTATTATAAATTTTATAATAAGATACATTTATAATTACTATAGTAAAAGTGTAAACATTTTACATATTACTTATGATAGTATTATTTTATCTATAATATTTTATATTATAATATTAATTTTAGATAAACCATATACTAATTATGATTCTATTTTTATAGATATATTAATATATCCATTTATAATTTTATGATTACCAATTATATATATTTTTTTAAAGAAAAAATATATATTAAAAATAGGGGGTGAAGTCAGTACATATTATTTATTAACAGAGATAGTTATAATTATATTAACTGTATATACTTCAATAAAATTATCATGATACATAGAACATTTGTAAGAAAACCTAGCGTTGTTGATGAAAATGATAATTTTATAAAAGTAGATAAAATCATTTGATATGTAAAATAGTTCTAAAAAACAAAGTAATTATCAATTACGATAGTTACTTTGTTATAAAATATAATTTAAAATTTGAATTATGTTAAAACAATATTTCAGTAATAATAACAAAATAGTAAGCAGTACATACGATGAATTAAATAGACTAACAAACAGAACAATCCAAACATCTACATGAGTATTATGAGCAACATCAGAAACATATACTTATGATGAACTAGGTAGACTAATAAACTGAAATGATAATCTAAATAATCCAGTAAGTTTTAATTATGATAGTTTAAATAGGTTAATAAACGAAACAAATAATAACGAAAATACAAACTATACATACGACCAAAACTCAAACATAACAAGCATAAACAACACAAACTATTCATATGATATAGCAAATAGACTACAAACAATAAAAAACTGAACAGAATCTATAGCAAACTACACATACAACAGCCTAACACAAACAAAACAAACACTATGAAACTGAGTAATTACAAACTATTCATATGATGAACTACTGAGATTATCAACACTATGAAATTATAACTATACTTACAACACTCAGTGAAATATAACAAACGATTGAAAAGATAGCTATACTTACGATATCCTATGAAGACTTACATCAGTAAACTATGACAAAGTAAATACTCCAGGCTACAACTGAGACAAAATAGAGAGATTTTACTATGACAATGTATGAAACAGAACCAATCAAGAAAACTATACATTAAAAGAAACATCAACAGAAACATGTAGCGATGAAACAGTCGTAGAAGATATCACACTTCCAAACGGCAAAACAAAAACAGTAGAAAGAAAACAAAGAAAATGTGAAACAGCAGTAACCCAAACAGAGAAACAAAAAAATACACTTACATACAATACAAACCAATTAAACCAATACACAAAACTCCAAAATCTAAATAAAAATGGAGAAGTAAAAAAGGAGTTCACATACAACTACGACAAAAACTGAAACCTGACAAAAGATGATATAAACCAATACTTTTATGATTACAAAAATAGACTAGTAAAAGTAATCCAAAATGAAGTAATAAAAGTAGATGAAAACTGAAATATACTAGAAACAATTCCAGAAAAAGAAATAGTAAAATATAGTTATGATGTATTATGAAGAAGAACAACAAAACAAACACAAGAAGAAAAGATAAACTATATATATGCTTGACAAAACGCAATACAAGAAAATATATACACACAATCATGAACAACACTTACACTAAAAGAAACAAGACAAAATATCTACTCTAATAATCTAGATGATATACTATTTACAATAGTAGTAGATGAAATAAATCAAACATCAAAGCAATACTACTATGAAAAAAATCATCT
Organism: Candidatus Altimarinota bacterium; assembly: GCA_028688895.1. Classification (GTDB taxonomy): domain Bacteria; phylum Patescibacteriota; class Gracilibacteria; order BD1-5; family UBA6164; genus UBA6164. Next base: position 92,597 of record JAQTXG010000001.1, read on the forward strand.
ATGATCAATAACAAAAATCACAGATGAACTATGAGCAATAGTAGAACAATATGAGTACGATGTATTCTGAACAGCTTATGCAAATGTAAATAATGTAGAAGCAGTAACAGAAGCACAAAGCAACAAAACATTATCAATCAAGAAATCAGATTGAAGTGAAACAGCAAGTCAGTGAGATAGTGAAGAAATAACAATAAATAATATTAGATACAAGAGATATAACTGAGTTTGAAAGATATGGAATATGCCCTGACCGAAGGGAGGAAATACTCTTGGGGTGCGAGATTGTATACAGGTAGAGAGTATGATGCAGAATTGAAATTATATTATTTAAGAGCGAGGTATTACAGTCCAGACTTATGAAGATTTATAAGTAGGGATCCGATAGATGTAGCAGATGATGTGAATTTGTATGCTTATGTGGGGAATAATGGGGTGATGTTTGTTGATAGGAGAGGGATGGCAAAGGATTTAATTGATTTAATATTTTCTAAAATTTCTAGTGGCTATAATTATTTAGTAAATGTTAATTCATTAGATATAGAAGAGTTAAAGAATTCAGTAAAGTATGCAGATAAAGTAATAATTGTTAGAACTGTTCCAAATGATCCAACAAATACAAAACCTTATGTACCAAGTCTTCATACACAAATAATTTTTTACAAATGAGATACTCCTATTGCATCACTTTGATCAGCTCCAATATGATGATGGTATTTATTGCTAGACGAAAAATCAATAAATAAATATGCAATGTATGGGATTATGATTTGAGAAGAAAAAAATGACATATCATGATGTATAACTTGATTAGAGAATAGTTTTTCAACTAGTAATTGGACTTTTAATGGTAAGCTAGATATATGTTGGAATTGAGCATATTCATGTTATACTAATGCAAAATATTAATAATAATTGTTTAATTAAATAATAAATGAAAAAAATAATTACTAATATTGTTAAAAATAAATTTAAGATATTAATTCGTACATTAATTATATTCTTTTTATTAATGATCTTTTGAGATACTATAGAGTTTTTTACATTAAAATTAACTGATAGTGAGTTTTTAATTAATTTAGTGTGATACATTTATTTTACTATATACTATATTAATTTATCTGCTATGGTATTAGCATTGCTATTAATTATTTTAAAGATAAAAAATAATTAATACAAGTTAATAAATAAAATAACTGATAATTTACAGTTATTTTATTTTTTTTGTAAACAATACATATACGATGCATTCTGAACAGCTTATGCAAATGTAAATAATGTAGAAGCAGTAACAGAAGCTCAAGATAACAAAACATTATCTATAAAAAAAGCAGATTGAAGCGAAACAGCAAGTGAATGAAACAGTGATGAAATAACAATTGATAATATTAGGTACAAGAGATACAATTGAGTTTGAAAGATATGAAATACGAGACTTTATACAGGTAGGGAGTATGATGCAGAATTGAAACTATATTATTTAAGAGCTAGATATTATAGTCCAGATTTAGGAAGATTTATTTCTAGAGATCCGATAGATGTGAGAGATGATGTGAATTTGTATGCTTATGTTGGGAATAATGGGGTGATGTTTGTGGATCCTACATGAGAAACTAAGCAAATACTGTTAAATGTTATTAGGGATGTAAAAGATGCAAATGATTATATTTGATATGCCTGACTTACTGTTACAGTAGCATGACTTACTCCAGTTCCTTGAGCTCAGGCATTAGTACCATTTTGAGTAGTGATATGATGAACTAGTATAGTAGTAGATATAGTTTTATCAATACCAGAATCATACATAATAAAGTCTTATTCACCATTTATGAAATCAAGCATAACTGGAGTAATAAGTTATGGTTGATGAAAAATTATTTCATGAATTTCTTGATTTAGAATAGAAGTTAATTCTTGAGCTGTAAAAGTAAATTGATTATGAGACTACACACTTAACTATTATTCTATAGATATATTCTGAAACATAGAAGAAAACAAAACAATTAACTTTACACTTACAGAAAAACCAGAAACATACTCTTGAATAATCTCATGATTTGTGTATGATGATAATAACAATAACTGAATCAAAGAAACTACAGAAAAATTAATGGCATGATGGAAAGTATGTATAGACAAAAATAATAACTGAACTTGTGAAGAAAGTACAGAACCATTTATACTTACCAACAATGATTGATTCTACGAATTCAATTGATTACCAAAATGATTATACAAAATCATAGAAATACCACACACAAATTGGAATATCATAAGTCCAACAAACATGTATTTTGATGTAAATTTATGAATAGGTCAGGAAATAATAAATAAGAACTTTGGGAATTATAAGTATAAAGGCAATAAAAAATAATTTACTACATAAATTAATATAATGATAAATAAAAGTTTTTTAAAAAAAATTACACTTAAAAAAGTATCAATATTTATTTTATTAATATTCATAATTTCTGAAATTATAAATATCAGTACTGATATTCATAATTTCAAACAATTAGAAAAAGTAAAAATCATAATGAAAGATAAATACACAGAAAATAAACAATTTATAAATTTAAAGGAATTTAACGATATATACAAAACAGATATAAAACCAATAAAAAATTGTTATTATGTAAGCTATAATAGCTCAGAAAAAAATGTTAAATACAATTTTTCTTTTAAATTATACTCAACATATTTTAGAATTATTTATTCTAATGAATATTATATTTATCCAAAATATAATTTACCAGTTCACAATTTCTGCGGATGATGATCTAAATGTGATGATATAAATTATGAATATTTCTTAGAAACAATATCTAATCCCTGCAGGGATTAGATATTACAAAAAAAGGAGTGAAAATCACTCCTTTTTTCATAACATTTTTTCACAAAAATTTTACTTTTCCATATATTGTATATAATACACATATTATAACATAATCACAATTTTATGGAATCACCAATTTTGGCAACAGATGTAGTTGTATTCAACATTAGAAAATGAAAATTGAAAGTGTTACTTATCAAGATGAACAAAGAACCATTTATCTGACAATGGGCTTTGCCAGGTTGATTTATAGGTATAAATGAACTCTGTATAGATGCCGCACATAGAATACTTTTTGAAGCATCAAGTGTATCTGATTTATACATAGAACAATTAAAAGTATTTGATAGTTTGGACAGAGATCCAAAAGCTAGAATAGTTTCCATAGCACATATGGCGATTATCAAAAAAGATGATTTAAGTATAAAAACAAATGATAGATATACTGATATAGCATGGTTTGATGTAGAGGATTTACCTATAATGGCTTATGATCACTTAGAGATTATCAAATATTGATATGAGAGATTGAAATGAAAAATCACTTATTCTACACTTTCTCTATCTCTGATGCCAGAAAAATTCACACTTACAGAATTGCAAAAAGTATTTGAAATAGTACTCAAAAAAGATTTAGACAAGAGAAATTTTAGAAAAAAATTACTAAAAGCATGAGTAGTACAAGATACTTGAGACAAAAAAACTATTTGAGTACCTAGACCAGCAGCATTGTATACAGCTATCCACTCAGATTTAGAATTTGTAGATTTACTATAGGAGACTATACAAAATTTTATCTAGAAAAAAATTTGATAAACTATAATAATTCTTATAATATTATGGTTCCATTTTATAATTTAATTATTTATTATGAGATATTTATCATTATTCATTAGATTAGCAATTATAATTATCTGAATCTATATGATTATAAAAAATCCAGAACATGATGAAGCTACCTTACTAAGTGGTATACAATTTGTGCTGATATGAATTTTTATATCTATGTTATCAGTATTTTGAGGTAAATCTATTAGATGTCCATTTATAAAATGTGAATGAGAAAATTGTAAAAAATAATTTAGACTTTAAACATTATTTATATGAAAAATAATAAAATATTTATACTTTTAGCACTTTTTTTAACTATATTTTTAGCTAGTTGTTGAAGTGAAAATACAGAAGTAATTGAAGATACTACAGAAAACAATACTGAAAACACTCAAGTATTAGAAGACATAAACAATGAACTAGAAAATATTGAACAACAAGATGATATACAATCTGATAATTCAGCAAATACTGAAACAAAAGTAGTAAAATTAAACAAAGTTTATACTACTCCAGGTTGAGAAGATGAAGTAGAATTCAACATCACTATGAATTGAAATCTAATAGAAAATGTAGATACAAAACTAATAGTATGAGGAGATATATCTCAAGCTAGAACAAAAGCTTTTAGTGATTCTGTAAATACAGAACTAAAATGAAAGACTTTAGAAGAAGCAGCAGAAATCAGTATTATTTGAGGTTCTAGTTTGACTACATGAGCATTTAAAAGTGCTTTAAAAGATATGAACTAATATGTTATTAGAAATAAAATCGCTATGATCTATATTAAAAATAAATACTTTTGATATAGACATAAATCCAGAACTGATAAAAAAAATAAAAAATAAAATATCATCATTTGAAAGCAAATATTCTAGGTTTTTAAATGATAATTTTTTGCATAAATTAAATGAGTCTTGAAAATCTAATATAGATGAAGAGTTCAAGACTCTTTTTAGAGTGTCAAAAATGCTGAACAATTTGAGTAAATGATATTTTGATATAACAGTTTTACCACTACTAGAAAATCTGTGATACTGAATAGAAAAACAAAAACAGATAGAAAGCTTTTGAATGTCAAATATAGAAATAAATGAAAATACTATCACACTAAAAAACAATGTAAAAATAGAGTTTTGATCTCTTTGAAAATGATATATAGTTGATTATATATACTGATTGTTAAGACAAGAAATTCAAAAATTTACTATAGATTTCGGATGAGATATAAAAGTCTGAAATCAAAAAGAACTAGTATGACTAGAAGACCCAATGAATAATAATAAAATCATATGAGAGATAATATTATCAAATGAATCATTATGTTCATCAAATGGACAAAAAAGACATTTCTGAAAAAATCATCATCTGATAAATCCATTTTTAAATTCAAGTCAAAATGATAAAATATCAGTCTATGTAAAACATAAATCAGCGACATTAGCAGATTGATTTTCTACAGCATTATTCGTAACTCCTCTAGAATTATCTATAGAGATTTTAGAAAAAACTCAGTGACTAGAATGAATGATTATTACACAAAATTGAGAAATATTTAAATCTAAATGATTTGACGTAAAACTATATTAAATAAAGGATAATGAAATAGTACTTGAAATAACAAAATAGAATATTTTTTCTGGATCTAAGTTTTTCAATATCATATCTAGGTTTTAAATCAATATTTAATGTTTATTTAAGATAAGAAAATAAGATAGTAATATCTTATTTTTTTAGTATTATAAAAACATATATACTAATTTAAAAACAATTTATGCAAGATTTTGATGTGATAGTTATCTGATCAGGTTCATGATGATTGACAGTTTCTATATGACTCGCAAGTGCAGGTAAAAAAGTAGCTCTTATAGAAAAATGACTCATAGGCTGAGATTGTACAAACTTTTGATGTGTTCCATCAAAAGCTTTTATTGATTTAGCAAAAAATAATCCTGAATGACTTTGAATAAAACAAGTTTTGGAAAAAGCGAGAGCAAGGAGAAAAATAATAAGAGATGAAGAAACACCAGAAAAAATAGAAAACTACGGAATGAAAGTATTTAAGTGATTTGCTAGTTTTAAAGATAAAAATACTATACTTATATCATCTCCCTTTTTCAAAGGGAGTCCCTGAAATGTAATGGAAGGGGAGGTATTAATGAATGAAATTACAGCAAAAAACATTGTAATTTCTACTGGTTCTCATGCAAATAATTTAGAAATAGATTGAGTAAATAATGATGATATACTTACAAATGAAAATGTATTTGAATTACAAGAAGATATAAAAGATTTAGTAGTGATTTGATGATGATATATAGGATGTGAATTAGCTGAAAGTTTTGCTAATTGTTGAGTAAAAACCACTATTATTCAAAGAAATGAGTATTTAATACCTAGAGAAGAAAAAGAATCATCAATTTTGTTAAAAGATATTTTCTTAAATAAAAATATAAATGTTTTAACTAAAACAGATATTATAAAATCAACAGATTGATATTTAATTGTTCGTGATGAAAAATGAGAACACAAAATCAAGTATGATAAGATTTTAGTAGCACTAGGTAGATGAGCAAATATAGATAAATTATGACTAGAAAATGCTTGAATAAATTTCAGTAAATGATGAATAAAAGTAGATAAGTACAATAGAACAAATATAAAAAATATTTTTGCTATATGAGATTGTGTAGAAAACAATCCTATGTTTACACACTGGGCAAACAATGAAGGTAGATGAGTAGTTAGAAATATCATTTTACCGTTTTTAAAAACATCTACTAGAAATGCAGTTCTACCAGCAACACTTTATACAAATATAGAAGTAGCGAGGATTTGAAAAACTGAGCAAGAATTATTAGAAATATATTCAAATGAAGACATAGTATCAAAGATTATATACTTTGATAAAAACGATAGAAGTATATTGACAGATAACAAGACAGGATTTATAAAAATCAATTTCAAAAGACTTTCATGAACTATACTTTGAGCTACAATAGTATCATCTAATGCATGAGAAATGCTGCCAGTACTAAGTTCAGCTATGCAAAACAATATTTCAGCATACAAACTGTCAAAAATAATATTCTCATATCCTACAAAAGCTGAGCTTATCAAAAAAATAGCTGATAGTTTTGTAATTGAAACACTTTCAAATATCAAATGAGATATTAAATACTTGATAAAATCCCATATATTACAAATGATTACATGAATTATTTGGATTTCTATATTATTTTCATATTTTTATTTCAAAAATAAATATAAGCTTACCAATATAGATATAGCTAAATCATTATATGATTTTTTCACGACTAGTATGTATTGACCAATTATTTATATTTTGGTTTATGCTATTAGACCTCTTGTTTTTTTCCCAGCTACATTTTTGAGCTTTATGTCTGGAGCTATTTTTTGAATATGGTGATGATTATTATATACTATTGTTTGAGAAAATTTAAGTGCCAATTTCTCATACACTATATGAAAAATATTTTGAAAAAGATTATTACCAGAATGATCTACCTGATTATTAGCTGAACTGAAATCAAAAACAGCCAAAGATTCATTTGTACCTATACTACTTACTAGACTTTTATTTTTTCCTTTTGATGTAGTTAATTATTTATCTGGTATTTTAAAAGTAGAGAGAAAATGATTTTTCTTTTGAACTTTGATTTGAACTATACCATGAAGTCTAGTTTTTATACTTGCTTGAAGTAGTGTAGAAAATGTTTGAGAATTTGATTTTAGTCAGATTCATATAAATTTTGATTTAGTTATTATGTCAGTGATTATATTTGTGCTATCTTTGCTTTTAGCAAAAATATTGAGAAAAAAATGAGTTTAAAATTTACTTGTTAACTTATGAATATGAATTCAATCGAAAAGTACAAAAATATCCTAATTACAACTGTTAATTATCTAAAAACAAAAAACAAAATACTTTTTCTCACGACTTCAAATCGTTGGAGTTGAGAACACGGTTGAGAAATTCCTAAAAGTACGCAACTGGCTTACAAAATACAAAGCCTAGTTTGAAAAGACAAAGTAACTATTATAGAAGTACCAAAACTCAATATTTACACTTGTGAATGAAACAATTCTACAAAGAGATGAAATACTTGTTGAACTTCAAAAGCATTATTAAAAGATGACGAAAAAAATCCTAGTTGATTACATAGATGTTGGGCTAGTGTAAACAATCCAGATGATGAACTTTGGAAAATATCTAAAGCTATATTTGAATCAGATTGTGTTATGTTTTTTGGTAGTGTTAGACGGTGACAAATGAATAGTTTTTATCAAAAATTGGTAGAAAGACTTACTTGGATGGAAACCAGGTGGACAGCACACGGTGATAATAATGTACTAGAAAAAACAGATTGTTGAATAATCGTTATAAATCAAAACTGGAGATGAAAAGAAGTACTAGATGTACAAAAACATGTACTTTGATACCTATGATTTAATATGGTAGACGAATTATCATGGAATTGGCAATACACTCAGGAAGTAGATGATGAAAGAAATGAAACATATGTAAAAGCTTTTATAGATTTTGAGAAAACATTTCTGAATTAATTTAAATCTTAATTTCTAGAATATTTATGACAAAACTAATATCAACAAATCCTTCAAACAATTTTGAAGTTTTAGGTGAAGTAGAAATTACTAGTGAAGCAGAAATTATTGAAATAGTACAAAAATCAAAAATTGCACAAAAACTTTGGGCTAAAATTTCTTTAGATGAAAGATTAAATCATTTACATAAGGTTTATAAAAATTTTCTTGAAAAGAAAGAAGAATTATCAATCTTGGTTTCAGAAGAAATGTGAATGCCTATAAAATTATCTAGAATAGAAATAGAATCAGGATTAAATTATTTTAAATGGAGTTTAGATAATGCACATAAATACCTAGATCCAAAAACTACTTTTGAAACAGAAACTGAAATTCATAAAATTCATTATATGGCTAAATGAGTAGCTTGAATAATGATCCCTTGGAATTTCCCATTTTCTATTTTTATACGGCAATCAATTCAAAGTTTACTAGTAGGAAATAGTGTAGTACTAAAACATTCAAAAGAAACTTGCTTATTCTGAAAAGAAATAGAAAAAGTCTTTTTAGAAGCAGATTTTCCAACTGATGTATTTAGTGAAATTTATTGAAGTAGTGAAGTTGCTGATATTCTTGTTGCTAAAGATATAGATATGATATGATTTACTTGAAGTACTAGAGTTTGAAAATCATTATATAAAATAGCTGCAGAAAAATTTATACCTATAGTTATGGAACTATGAGGTTCAGCTCCTGGAATTGTTTTTGGAGATGTAAAAGTAGATGATGTTGTAGAAACTATATTTGCAAAGAGATTTTTTTATTCATGACAAGTTTGTGATGGATTAAAGAGACTTATTGTTCATGAAAGTATTTATGATGAAATGCAACAGACGAAGATACTATTATATGACCATTAGTATGACAACATCAATTGGAATGATTAGAAAAATCAGTAAATGATGCTTTACAAAAATGAGCAAAATTAGTAGTATGATGACAAAGAGCAACAGACTTACAATGAGCTTATTATTTACCGACAATTCTTACAAACATTACGTTTGATATGCAAGTATGGAATACAGAAATATTTTGACCTGTATTACCAATAGTATCATTTAAAACTTATGATGAAGCTATAAAACTAGCAAATGATACAGAATATTGATTATGATGATATGTATTTACAAATGACAATGATTTATATGAAAAAGTAGCATCAGATATAAATACTTGAATGATTTGTCAAAATAATTTAACATATGAAATACCAACTAATCCATTTGGATGAATTAAAAATTCATGATTATGAAGAGAAAATGGAGAATGGGGGTTTTATGATATGGCTGATGTAAAAATAATTGCTAAACAAAAAAGATAATGAAAAACCTAGTTGTTTTACTTACAAAATATCCAGATCCATGAAAAGTAAAAACTAGATTGGCAAAAGATATATGATTTGAAAAATCAGCTCAAATTCAAGAATTATTTATTAAAAATATATTAAAAAATAATTATTTTAATACAAATAGAGAATATGATTTCAAAATATGCTTAAAAGAAAGAGAAAAATTAAATAATTTTGTAATCAAATTTTGAACTAATCAGGATGATATGTTTTTTCCTGAATGAGAAGATTTATGAAGGGTAATGGAATCAATATTTAAACAAACTATATGAAAATATGATAAAGTAATTCTTATATGAAGTGATATCCCATTACTTAATAATATGGAATTTGATATAGCATTTCATATACTAAATAGTAAAAATTTTGTATTTTGAAAAGCACTAGATTGAGGATATTATCTAGTTTGAATGAGTGAGCTAAAAACATATATATTTGAAGATATAATATTTTCTACAAGTAGTGTCTTTGATGAGACTAAAGATAAAATAGAAAAAAACAATGATTCATTTTGACTAATCGATGAAAAAAGAGATATAGATGTATTTATAGATATAATAGAAGAAGAAAAAATAGATAATACTTGATTTTTTAAAACAATAATTGATAAAATAAATGAAAAATAAGATTTCAGTTATTATTCCTGCTTATTTTGAAGAAAAATCTACAATTAATACTGTAAATGATTTATTAAATATTTCAAAAAATATAGAATTATTAATAGTTTATAAGTGAGAAAAATATAATTATATAAGTGAGCAATTAAATAAAATGTGTTTAGATATTAAATTGATTGAAGTAAATGGAAAATCAACAAGGTCAATATTTATGAATATATGAGCAAAACAATCTACTTGAGATATTTTACTTTTTTTACATAATGATACTATTTTGCCAATTAATTATTTTGAAGTATTATCAATCCTAGATTTATCTAAATACAATTATGGTTGATTTTATAAACAATTTTATCCAAATAACTTTTTTTTAGCTCTTAATTCTACTTTGACTAATATAAGACTTAGACTATTTTGAAGTTTACTTTGAGATAATTCTATATTTATTTCCAGTAAACTATTTAAAAAAATATGATGATTTGCAGATTTAAGTTTGATGGAAGATGTGGAAATATCAAAAAAACTAAAAAAATACTGAAAAATATTTATTATAAAAAATAAAACTATTACTTCATCTAAAAAATTTCAGAAAAATTGAACTATTAAAACTATTATTTTTATGATATATCTGAGATTTTTATATTTACTTTGAGTAGACACTAAATTATTAAAAGAAAAGTATTCTAAATATTAAAAGATATATTATTGATTAATTAAATTTTTATGAAATTAGTAAAAATAATTTTATCTATATTAATTGTATCATTTATACTTAATATAGCATGGGAAAATGCTAATGCACCACTTTATAAATGATTTATTGATTATTCTAATCATTTTAAAATGTGCTTTGATGCAAGTATTTGAGATGCATTATTAATTTTGACTATGTATTTTTTGATTAGTTTGATATTATGGAATTTAGATTGGATAGAATCAATTAAAATAAAAGATTTTTTTTTAATAATTGTAATAGGATTAATTATTACCATTATATTTGAAAAATATGCACTCGATACTTGAAGATGGGATTATAACGAATATATGCCTATAATTCCATTTCTCTGAATAGGATTATCTCCGATTTTACAACTAATATTACACCATATTTAACATTTTTTATTATTTGAAAATGTTTAAAGAAAAAGTAAAAAAGTCGATGCAAACGCATCGACTTTTTCTATTTCCAAACTCACAAATTATTTTAGAGGATATACATACCCCAATTTAATCATAAGTTCGGCAGTCAAAACTGCTCCTCCAGCAGCCCCGCGAACTATATTATTTACCATACCAGTGAATTGTAAAACACCAAATTTTTGATTGTATTTCAATTCACCGCATACAAAAGCCATACCATTATGCTTGTTTACATCTCGAAGTGGCTCAGGATAGACATTATCACCGAGGTAATCGATTACTACTTCAGGCGATGATGGCAGATTATAGTCAGCAAGTGGATTATAACGCTCAAATGATTTTTTCAGATTGTACATATCAATCAAAAAATTACTTGTCTTTACAAAAACATTTGCTGTGTGACCATCTTCTACCGGCACTCTGTAAGAAGTAGCAAAAATAGGTATATTTGTATCAGAAATAATCTTTCCATCAGAAAATCTACCAAAAATCTTCATAGGTTCCTTTTCAGATTTTTCAGCTTCGCCAACAAGTGGCAAGATATTTCCATGAATACTGGGATATTCCGATAAATGTTTACCAGATCCACTTATAGCTTGCATCAAGCTTACATTTACATATTCTATCTGAATCTGTTTTCCTATCACATCCATGATAGCCATGTAAGCTTGAGCTGCACAATTTGGCTTCACTACGATACAACCTCTTCGAGTACCCAGTCTGATTTTTTGCTCAGACAAAACTTTTAGATGATTTACTCCATTTATTTCCGGCACTATCATCGGGACATCATCATGCCATCTCATAGCCGAGTTATTTGAAACTACAACTACTTCTTTTTTAGCATAAGCTTCTTCCAACCGGATTATTTCATCCTTTGGCATATCAACTGCACAAAAGATCAAATCAACCATTTTGGAAACACTTTCCACATCTGACGCATCCATGATAGTCATTTCGAGTATTTCTCTATCAATAAGTGCTTGTTCTTCCTGTGGTATTTTGAACTTCATTTTTTGTCCTGCAGATCTTTCACTGGCTGCAACAACTACTACATTCATCCATGGATGTTCAGAAAGCATTCTCAAGAAAACACGACCAACCATACCAGTTGCACCGATTACTCCTACATTTATTTTTTGCATATTAAAGCCTCATTTGTTTTGGTTTTTGAATTAATGCTTAAAAACATTGACAGAATTATAAATATTAATTTTAAATGTCAATTATGCTACTATTTATTTTGCTAGTTATTTATTGCTAAAATACACTAAATCCATAATATGTAACCATAATTATTTAACAACAGATTTTATGAACAGAGCATTCGCAATAATATTAGCCACAGTTTTATTAGATGTAATCTGACTATGAATAGTAATTCCTATACTACCATTTATAGTAAAATGATTTTGATTTAGTGAGTTTTATGTATGACTTACTTATTCTATTTTTTCACTTTGAATGTTTGTTTGATGACTTACTTTTTGAAGATTGTCAGATAAATTGGGGAGAAATAAAACTCTAGAATTTACAATATTTTTAAATATAGTTTGATACTTACTTTTTGCTTTTAGTACAAATCTATATGTATTTTTGATAGCTAGATTTATAGGATGATTGTGAGCTAGTTGATTTGCTATATGACAAGCATATATTTCAGATATTTCATCAAATGAAGAAAGAACCAAAAATATGGCTATGGTATGAGCTATGTTTGGTATATGATTTATGATTTGACCAGTTTTAGGATGATTTTTTTCAAATTTTAGTGACAATTTAAATCTACTTTGATATATTTCAGCTACAGTAGCATTTTTGAATCTATTATCTGTTATGTTTTTTTTACCAAAAGTAAAACAAAAAACAGTTTGAATATTACAAGAAAAGAAATTTACTATAAATAATCCACTGATTTTAGTATTATTGGCAGTATCATTTATAACTGCACTTTGATTTTCAGCGATGCAGTCTACATTTGCATTGGTTATGAGTGACAGATTTTCACTTGATAGCAAACAAGTATGATATTTACTATGATATGTCTGATTAGTTGCTATTATTTATCAAGCTAAACTTATAAAATATGTGAGAAATGCATTGTGAGAAGTAAAGATGATTATATTTTGATTGTCATTTCTGATATTGTGATTTTTGTTATTTTCTATAAACACTTATTATATAGCTATATATTTTATTATATTTATGTTTCCGATTTGAAACGGTACTATTACTCCAACAATTGCATCAATGCAATCAAAACTATGAAATAATCATGTATGAAAACTACTCTGAATAAATTCTTCTATGATTAGTTTGTGAAACATTGTATGACCATTTATAGCAGGTGCTTTATATATAAAATGGAGTGGATTACCATATGTATTTTCTAGTATATTATTTATAATTGCACTAGTACTAATTATATTTAAAATGAAAGAGTATAGTAATGTCTGAAAAACTCACTTCTAGAAAAAATCTCTTTTTTTTATTCTTACTAAGGATTTTTTCTAATATGCATATAAGTAAAAAAGGAGGAAGCGTTTTTGCTTCCTCCTTTTCGAAATCCTAACAATTACAAGCAATTCTCCTCAATTTTTTACATACATAAGTATTTTTAATCAAAAAGAAACTTGTAAAAGTCAACAAAACGATTTCTAAGGGGATAGGCACATATAGCCATAACATAGCAAGTACAAAACTTGCAATATGTAGACCAGTTTTTATGCCTTCTAGGGGAACCATCTTTTACTCCTTCTATATAAAGTAAGTTTAAAAAAATCTACAAAAATTGTAGACGAGAAATGTATCTATTTATAGATTTTAGTCAATTATATTTTTGAGAATATTTTATAATTATATATAATTCTTAATCAATTCTTAATTTGTAATTGACAAGTAGAAAAATATATCTATTATTATATATGATACAATATTTTTATAAGAAAAATACTATTTAATTATTATTAAATTTAGATATGAAATTTGATTTATTCAATAAAAATACTCAAATATATCCACTAGAAATTGAAAGCATGTTTTGAAAGAAATTTTCAGTTATAGTCGAATATGTTAAAAAGAAAGCATTTTATGCAATAGACATAAAAATGGACAACTGATTTTTTAGCAAGTCTATTTCTAGCTCAAAAATTTGATTAAATAAAAGAGGAGAAATACTATTGAAACTTGAAAATACTTACTGAACAAAACAAAAAACAAAACTCAATTTGAGCCAAGACAATTTTGATTCTGATTTAGAGATTGCAACATATGAATTAACAAAATCGATACAATTTCATTTTCTAAAAATGGAGCTAGAAAATTTAATGGATTTTTTCAAAGATAACTGATTAAAAGCATGATATACTACAGAAAAAAATTGACCAAATCTGGAATTTGAAATTTTCAACATAGATGATCCTATTAGGAGAGTAACATTTTATATTGAAGACTGACGCATACAATATTACTTTGAAGATATTAGGATGTCTCATACTGATATCAGAAAATTGTTATCACAAGTAGAACCATTAAATTACAAAATAGTAGAAAACTGGCTGAGGTCAGAATCACTTGTATAAAAATAGGTTTAGTACTTACACAAAATTTACATCTAGAAAATACTATCATTTTTGATAAAAAATATTTTTTATTTTATTATATGACAAAAGCATTTTTCTATATATAATAAGTTTTTTATGGAATTAATTATTCCTACATATATATTTTTTCACCCAAAAATTGATGTTATTCAAAGATCTCCATATTATACCACCGATACTAAAAGCATTAGAAAGAGAAAAATACTTAAAAGCTACACCTATTCAAGAAAAAGCCATACCTCATATATTAGCATGAAAAGATGTTATGTGAGCAGCTCAAACAGGTACAGGAAAAACAGCTGCATTTGCTATACCTATACTACAATTACTATCTAGAGAAAAAGAGTTATCAAATACATCACGTAATATTAAATGTCTAGTTTTGACACCTACTCGTGAACTTGCTATTCAGATAGAAGAAAATTTCTTATCATATGGAAAATGATTATGACTTCGTCATTGTGTTATTTTTGGTGGAGTAAGTCAACATAGTCAAGTACTTAAATTGAAAAAATGAGTAGATATAGTAGTAGCTACTCCAGGTAGACTTTTAGATCTGATGAATCAATGATATGTAGATTTACACAAAGTAGAAATATTTACATTAGACGAAGCAGATAGAATGCTAAATATGTGATTTATCAACGATGTAAAAAAAGTAATAACAAAGCTACCAGTAAAAAGACAAACACTACTTTTTTCAGCTACTATGCCAAAAGAGATATTATCTCTAGCTCATTCTATACTTATAAATCCTATAAGTATAGAAGTAACTCCTGTTTCATCTACTGCAGAAACAGTAAAACAATCAGTGTATTTTGTAAGTAAAAACGACAAAAAAAATCTACTAACTCATTTACTTAAAAATACAAAGATAAAAGCTATACTAGTTTTTACTCGTACGAAGCACTGAGCAGATAGGGTAGTAAAAGAATTGGCTATGGTATGAGTAGTGGCCGAAGCAATTCATGGTAACAAATCACAAAACGCTCGTCAAAGAGCATTAAACAATTTCAAGTGAGGACAAACAAGAGTATTAATAGCTACCGATATAGCTGCTAGAGGTATAGATGTAGTAGAATTGTGACATGTGATAAACTATGATCTACCAAACGAACCAGAGACATATATTCACCGTATATGACGTACTTGAAGAGCATGATTATTCTGAAACGCTTACTCATTTTGTAATCAGGAAGAAGTAGAATATTTACTAGATATACAAAAATTGATTGGTAAAAGTATTGACGTCGTACATGAACATCCTTTTGCTATTACTGTTGACGAAAATGTAAAATCACCAAAACAAACTAAACAAAAAAAAGTATATACAGAAAAAAGACTAGTAAGTGGAAATAGTAAGAGAAATCAAAGAAGATCAAAAAATAGAAGAGCAGAAAAAACTCTATAAAATAAAAAATAATTTGAGTATCATTAATTGATACTCAAATTATTTTTTATTTTACTTGTAATTTATTAGATAATTATTATTTTATATATAATTTTTATAATTAATAATCTAAATATGTACATACCTTTTTTAATCATTATATCAATATTATCATTTTTTAGTATATGAGAAACTATTTCAAAATGGATAATAAAACATAAAAAAATCGTATCAGAAACAATATTGATATTAGCATTTTTGAGTTTATTTCTCATTCTTACACCTTTTACGATAAAAGAATCTTGAGAAATAGCTATTTGATTATTATGGATTATTTTATGGTTACCTATATTATCAAAAGTATTTTTGTTGAACATACCACAAAAACTTATGTTGTTTAGAAAGGAAATAGGTATATGGATGTGAATGTTATCAATTGTACACACTACTTTGTATTTCAAAGTAGTTAGTTTCAATACACTATTTAGTACTGATTTTTGGTTTTTAAATGGAACTATTACATTTTTAACTTGGTGAATGCTTGCATTTGTCATAGCAATTATACTTACATTTACTTCAAACAACATAAGTATGAAATTATTATGAAAAAAATGGAAATACCTACATAGAACTGCATATTTATTATTGATTTTTGCTCTATTACATGTAGCTTTTTTAAAAATATCTAATGAATGAATTATAGTATTTATCACTACGTTTATCCCATTTATAATATATTTTATTCTCAAAATACTAGAATGGAAAAACATAAAAATACCGACTTGAATTAAATAAATATTATTTTTATTAATATATATTTGATTAAATTAGATTATTGAGTAACATATAGACGGTTCGATTTTTAATTATAATAATTTTTCTATAATGAGTACAGGTAAAGTTAAGTTTTTCAACGAAACTAAAGGTTTCGGGTTCATAGTTGAAGATGATTCAAATACAGAATATTTCGTTCATATTTCAGGTACAGATGGTAATGTTTTAAACGAAGGTGAAAACGTTTCATTTGATTTAGAAGAAGGTAAAAGAGGTATGAATGCTGTTAATGTAAAAGTTATATAATTCATTTTTTACAAAAAAAATGCTTACTAATTTATTTAGTAAGTATTTTTTTTGTTCTAAATTTTAAGAATTATCTACCTCTACTAGCTCATCTACTAGGTCTTTGTTTATTATTACTAGACATAAAATTTCATTTTCATAAATTCCCAGATTTTTGAAATGCCGGTGGTCTAGTATATTTTACTGTTACTACATTAGGTAATACATCTAGTTTTTTAATAGTTTCATTCTCTTCAACTTTTTCTTTTGATTCCAAGATAGAATCATTTTCATCATTTTCTATTTTATTTGTCATACTAGAAAGTTAAAAATTATTAAAAGTATTATATTATAAATTACTGTAGAATCAAGATTATTTTCTTTTATATAATAATTACTTTATATTCAGATAATGCTTTCTCTTGTCCTCATCAAACTTTTCTATAGCATACCTGAGCATAGTTCTAGGCATATTAGATATATTCTCATCCAAAAATTCTGTTAATATTTTTTCATCCTTTTTTCATACTTCTCTCAAACACCATCCAGTAGCTTTGTGAATCAAATCATGAGAATCTCCAATAAGTACCTTGCACAATTTCAATGTATCATCAAAAAATCCATATTTTATGAAAAATAGAGTAGCAATTATTGATATCCTTTTTTCCCATAGATTATCAGATTTAGCTAGAGTATAGAGTATACTTTTATCTCTATTCAACAAGTATTCTCATACTATATATGGAGCACTAGTATCTACTAGATCCCAATTATTTATATTTTTTGTATGAGCCATATAAAAATCAAAAATACTCTTTTTTTCTTGCTCATTTGCTATCTTGTATTTGGCTACCAATACCAATAATCCAGTCAATCTTTGTTCGTGGTATTTGTTTAGTAACAATTTTTCTACATCATCCAAGTCTAGTGATCTAAAATTTTTTTTTACTACTATTCTAGTTTCTGGAACAGTTATACCATAAAAAAAGTCTCATTCTCAGTATTGTCAGGCTCCAGTTTTGAAATATCTGGCACTATTTGCAGATTTTTGAGGATCAGCTAATTTTTCTAGGTCTTTTATTAGTTGTTTTAGCATAAATTTATTTAAAATATAGTTATTAAAAATAAGTATACTTTATTTAAAAATAAATCAAACTATATAAATAATATTTCGAAATAAAATTATAAGTATAAAAGCCCTCATTATGAGGGCTTTTAGATGGTTGTAACTACATATTGATGAATTTTTTAATATTCACTAAATGAATTTCAACAATTTTAATAGGATTGTCAGTAATACTAGCATATTCATCATAACTAGCATAGACAATAGTAGCATCTTTATCTGCTTGTAATATATCGATAATATCACCAGTTCTCTCATTTATGCTAAACACAGATGATACCTGTTTTTCTGTTGCATTTATTGGTTTATACATAACCAATAATTCATCATCATTAGCAAAGCTATGATAATCCCAAATTGTATAATGGAAACCATTAGAATTAAATTCAACCTGAAATCTAAAAATACCAGATCTAGGCTCATCAGTATCCATTTCTGAGTCATTGAAATCAATTTTCTTTGAGATGAAATTTGTACTAGGTGTCTGATTCAACATGTCAACTATTGATTTGACATCGATAGCTGATGCTGTTTGAGAAACAAAAAACAATATTACTGCGACAAATTTTGTGATTTTCATGACTTTTTCCTTTTGTTTTTGTTTGAATGATTTTTTTGTATGAGATTTATATATTAAAAATGTAAAAAGTCAATATTATTTATTGTAATTAATTATAAACTATTACTAATACACTTATTGACAAAAACCAATAATATTCTATAATCTATAAAAATATAAGCAAATCCCAAACATTTATGAACAAATTTTTAAAAGATAATATAGAGTATAATTCTAGTGATATACTTACACCACAAGAAAAAAACAAGTTTAAAAACTTTCATCTACCTATGTTTGTTTGTCCATCATGCTGAACTATCAGTAAATGAAAACAGATAAATATGATAGCTAGTTCATGTGTAAATTGTGGAGACAAAATAGAGTTAAAAGAATTCAAACTATCATCACTAAAACAGTTTCAAAAAAAAGATTTCGCTTTTAAATTGGACATAAATGATGCAAAACATCAAGAAATCATAGCATTATTCAGAGACAATGTATTATGGCAATGTAATAGTTGTAATTGAAACAATCTAAATCTACCAAAAGATAAAAATTGAGATCCAGATATATCTCATGATGTGCATTGTGATTGATGCGGTGATAAATACATACACTGAGAAAATCTATTACCATTTTGGGCACTCAAATGATTTTGATTTGATGATTGAGACGACAGTAACAATACTTACGAGTTAGAAAAACTATGAGAAACACAATTACTATGGCTTCAAGCAATAGAAAAAGCTCACTCTATCGATGCAACAACAAATAATTGAAAGAGACTAGAAATAAAAAAACTTCAAGACTGATTAGAAACACTGAAATCAAACACTAGAACAATTTCTAGAGGTAGACGGAAAGATGGTACAAAAGCATTGGAATACTTAGAAAACTATTTATACTGAGAATCATATGCTTTAAATTCTGCCATACAAAGAAAAACAACAGAATATGTGAGAACTGTACTAGAAACCAACAATCCATTTTACGAAACACCAAAAGAAAAAACTATTATAAAAGATTACACCCAAAATCTGAAATACCTAGATTTAAAAACATGGCTATACACATGAACATGAGTAGCATTTATGTTTTTGGCTTTGACATCTATTATAGACTGAAAATACGAAATAGAAATCAGATGAACTAAACACTCAGTTTCATACCTAAAGGAAAGTAAATGAACACTAGATTTGGAATACAATATACAAAAACATACTCCATACTATGATGACTTTAAATTTTCTTTTACAGATGAATGAAACATATCATACAATACTACTACTGATAATACATGAAAAGAACTATATAATAAATATGCATCAAAAAAAGAATATTACAGATTGCAAATGGTTTGAGAACCAGTAGAAATAAAAAAGTGAACACTAGAGCTAGATACATGAAGAGATGAAACTATTCACCATTATGTATCATGCCCAGAAACATCTGATTATTCTAGTGATACTAGTTGATGATGAAGTTGGTGAGGGTGATGAGGTGGATGATGATGAAGTAGTGGTATGTGATTTTGATGAAGTGGAGATTTGATGCTATGACCCAAATGAGAAGAAATACAAAATCATACAATTACTCCAGCTGGTGAATACAATCCTACTATCCAACTAGCATCATTGACTGGTGAAAAGATATTTCAAATAATTACTATGACAAGTGATGCACATGCAGATGATTGCTGATATGATACTACAGAAGATATCACTATAGAAGCAGATATAAAATACACTATCCAAAAATACAAAGTACGGGATTGGAAAACAAAACAATGGTTTGAGTCAGAAATAAAAGAGGGAATAGATTATCATTCTACATATAGTAATTTAAAAGAAAAGATTTTAAGAGATATAGAAAATGAGAGAATAATAGACCAAAAACTAAAAATGATACTAGAAATAAAAGATGAAAATTGAAAAATAATACCAATTCCAATACTAGACGAAGCCATGTGGAAACAATTAAATAATGCAATGGAAAAAAGATGTACTATTTCAAAACCATTACTTTTTAAATGGATAAATGGTATCACAGATGATGATTTGAAACAATGTAATATAGAAAAGTAAGAAAAGAATCCAAATATAAGTACTTTTGTAAATACATATAATTTTTTCTAGAAGTGAGTTTTTTAGAGATTAATTAAGCAGTCAAATATATAATAATATTCGTTTAGATTTGTTTCTAAAAAATATTTAATTATATTTATTATTTTCTTGTAATATTTATAAAAGTCTTTATATTTTATCTATATTTTTTAACAAATATTACATGAAAGCAAAAAACATATTACTTACTATATTAACATTATTTTTATCTATAATAGTAGTTCAAGCATGGAATGGTTCATTGACTACTACTTCAGGTTCTACTTTAACGGATACATTATGGAACAATTTGGTATCAAATGTAGAAGAATTAAATACTAGAACTACTTGAATTACTGCAAGTGGATGAAATATATGAATCTGAACATCATCCCCAAGTACAAAACTAGAAGTGAACTGATCAATCAAATTTACACCAAATGGAAGTACTATATCAAAAGCACCACGTGTAGTTTATACTCCAGACACAAGAGTTTGATGTCCAGCTAATGCTGCAGCTGAATCCGACTTATTTACACAAACTTTTTCACTAGATAGTTCTGCCGATGTCGTTATACATGTAGATTCTATTACAAATTATACTTCTCGTGTGGACACAAAATTATATATTGATTGAGTATTTAAAAAACAAACATTGACTTCATCTATTAGTAGCTGACGGAAACCAGTTAATATAACATGGTGATGAACTTTAACATCTGGTAGTCATACGGTTTCAATTAGATCAACAATTGCAAATACTCTATGATGCTGAGAAACATGGTGATGAATAACTACGACAATATATGAAAAATAATTTAATAAAAAATAAAGAAGCATTAGACTAAAAATCATGCTTCTTTTTTTTGAAAACAAATACAAATTTAATTATTTTTAAGTTAAATCATATTTATTTAATATTCACTTGTTTTCTCCAATATTACTTTTATTAAATAAAAAACTCCTGCAAATGATAACATCAATACTAATGGCTCCATATTTTTATCCTTCTAAAATAGTTTAGTTAAAATAATTGTGAGGAAATACAATATAAAAAATATAGCATAAAAGTCAAATTTAATAATAGAAATTTTGGTATTTGAACATATAATTGACATTTTATTATAAATACATATAAGTTAACTATTATTTTTAAATCTATTAGTTTCTATATAGGAGTTGCAATATGAAAGTTAAAAATAATGCTAGTTTTGCAGTGATAGCTATTGCTTGGGATTATAGATTTGGTTTTGGTGAAGAAGTCGCTATTGAACCGGGTGAAACACTAGAAGTACCAGGTCCATATGTAGGAGAGATGGGAGGAGGCACTTGTACATTGCATTTATCTGATGTCACTTATGAGTGTCATGAAGGTGCTGATGAAGCAAATATATTTCATATATCTGCTGGTCATCAGTGTGCATTAGGAAACGACCAATCAGGTTTGACAATCAGACATTATTCAGAAGATTTACTGACTGAAAAGAAAAAGTAGCCTATGTAATAAAATAGCCCCGTAAGGGGCTATTAATTTTCAGAAAAATTGCATTTACAAATCAAGCAACGGATTTCAAATGTTTTCTTTGTTTTACCAGTTCGCGTCGATCCATTTCATCAATGACGACTTGACCACCAGCTTTACCAGCTTCAATAGCCAGTTTTTTCATGTAATTATCTGGTCCACCTGCATCGCTCATATTTTGGAGCATTGCTGCGATACCATAGATTTTCCCACCAGTACGATGTGAAATTGCAGTTTGACTACATTTTCTAGTCATATTTATACCTCTCAATAAGTTTTGAAAAATACTAACTTGATAGTTAGTTTTGTGATTATAATAAAAAATTTAGATAGTCAAAATGTTTGTTAATTGTATCTGATACAATTGTACTATATGAATCTTTATTTTTATATGGTGATTTTTTTCTTTTCTCTTCAGAGAATTCATATTATCAGAGTAAAATATTTTTTTACTCTTTTTTTGGCAAAAGTAAATACTTAGTTAATCCAAAAATTAAAACATACAGCTTGGCTATATAGAGATATTATCAAGTATACACAAAATAGTTTTTGGTGTAAAAATGAATTATTTTTTAACTTGATTTATTATCAAATACAGTTATGTTCTTTTAGAATATTTAAAAAATATAAAAAAATATGAAAATAAAAATAAATATAGAATGATTATTAGAAAAGAAAAAAGATTTAGAAAAAATAGTAAATTTGAGCTATCAGCAACTAAGAAACTCGTAAAATAAGTTTTGAAACAATTTGAGAGCTTTTGAAAGGGTTTAAATGTAAACCAAATGATTTATTTAAAATAACAAAATAGAAATATGTCAGAATCAAGTACTTGAGAAATACTTTTTTATAAATCAGATGAATGAGATATAAAAATAAATGTAATTTTTGAAAATGAAACTATTTGGCTTTCACAAAAACAAATGTGAGAGTTATTTGATACATCTAAACAAAATATTAGTTTACATCTTCAAAATTGTTTTGAAACTTGAGAAATAAGCGAAGAAGCAACTGTAAAGAATTTCTTGACAGTTCAAAAAGAGTGAAGCAGAGAAGTAAAAAGAGAAGTAGCTTTTTATGATTTAGATGCAATTATTGCAGTATGATACAGAGTAAATTCATACAAAGCAACAAAATTTAGAATTTGGGCTACAAATGTACTCAAAGAGTATGTTATAAAATGATTTGTAATGGATGATGAAAGACTAAAAAACTGAACTCATTTTTGAAAAGACTATTTTGATGAATTACTTGCTAGAATTAGAGAGATTAGAGCAAGTGAAAGAAGATTTTATCAAAAAATTACTGATATTTATGCTACAAGTGATGATTATGATCCAAATTCACAAATAAGTATAGATTTTTTTGCTGAAGTACAAAATAAGTTTTTATATGCAGTATCGAGTAATACTGCTCCTGAGCTTATAAGTTCAAGAGTAAATGCAAAAGAACCAAATATGTGACTTACAAGTTGGAAATTACAAAAAACATGATGAAAGATAGTTAAAACAGATATAATAATCTGAAAAAATTATCTTAGCGAAGAAGAAATAGATACACTTAATCTTTTAGTATCCGGATACTTAGATTTTGCAGAGCTTCAAGCAAAAAAATGAAAAGTTATGTATATGAAAGACTGGGTAGAAAAAACAAGAAATTTTTTAGAGCTCAATGATATGGAGCTATTGGAGTGAAAATGAAGTATTTCTAAAGAAACAGCTGACAAAAAAGCAGTAGAGGAGTTTGAAAAGTTTAGAGTAGAGCAAGATAAAAATTATATTTGAGATTTTGATAAGTTTGTGGAGGAGCTAGGGAAGAAAAAGTTAAAGTAAAATAATTACAAACAAAAAAGCACGAAATACTATTTCGTGCTTTTTTTCTTTTCTCTTTTGTACTCTGTCGTATCAGAAATCAGAAAAAAAATTATAGAATTTGAAGAGGGGATAAAAATATACTAGTTTTAGCTTAAATATAAGATGTAGTTAATAATTCTTTTTATTATTATTTTAAATGTAATTTGCATATATGATAAAATCCTATTATTAATATAGTTACATATTATATTTTTGCTTATAACACTGAAATATGTTAAAATTATTACCAATATTAGTAATAATTTTTTTAATGTTAAATGATGAAAATATATTATATAAAATAAGAAATTCAAACTTGTTTAATCCAAAATTAAAGCAAGAACTTATTTCGTATTTTTGATTTATATCATTAAAACAAAAAAATAATATATTAGAAGCATTAGATATCGAGCAAAAAATAATAAAAGATTTTCTAATTACACTCAAAAATATTGAAGTTCTTGATTTTTATGCTATTAAATCAGCTATTGACAAAAACAAAAAAGACAATATAAGATTAATAGAGTTAAATGAAAAAATATTAGAAGATGCAGAATTAAACAATATTATATCAAATTTATAAATTAATGAGTGAAATCGCTAGAGATATAAATTTATGAGAAACAAATATTGACTCTCATGAAAAAGAACAAACAATAAAAGAGCAACAAGACAAAGAAATACTAGCTCTTTTAAATGATGTAGAAAATCTAAGTCAAGCAGATACACTATTACTTTTTAATAGTCTAGCTGAAAAAAATCCAGCATTTCAAGCAGAACTAGAAAAATTTCAAAATACAAATTCACAAAGAGTTGTAGAAATGTTAAAAGCTACTAATGAAAATAAAGAAAAAGAAACAACAACAATTCAAGAATATTTTGATATAGATAATGATTCATTTAATAATTTAAATAGTGCATTAAGTGAAACGTGATTAGATATAAACGAGTTATTGAATTGATACAAAACTTATTTAGAAACAAATCTAGAATGATTATCAAAAGAATCAAAAGATAAAATAATAAAATCAATTTCCATAAAAGTAATGAGTTTATCGGCTGAAATAGCAGAAATAAAGTCTAGTTCTAAAAATCCAGAAGAATTAAAAAATAATAGATGGATAATAAATGAGAAATTATTAAATGAATTATGATTTATAAACAAACAATTATTGCCTAGTATAGAAGCAAAACAAAAAATAGAATCATGAATACAAATTCCTGATAAATATAGTGATAAATTTATTTCTAAATCATGAGAGTATACACAATGATTTATGCCTACAAATGCTAATTATGTAGATGTAAATTATAAAATATGAGAATTAGATGAATTATTAAAAGCTCCAGTAAATAAAAATTGAGATTTTGATGAGTGATTGATTTCAACACAAAATATTTTAAATACTGAAAATAAGCAAGAAAAAGGATTATTAACTGATTTATGAGTAGAGGAATTAGATTTATCTCTATTAAATGAAACTGATAAAAAAATAGAAGAAAATGCTATGTTATATTTCATGGCAATGATATGAGTACAAATATGAGTAGAAACATTATGATGAATAATTTGAACGATTGCAGGTTGAGGAGTTGATTTATATGATATGGTTTCAAAAGATGAAGTTTTACTAAAAGTATTACAAAGTATAAACCTAGTACCAGAAGAATATAAAATGGATAAAACACTACTAGACAATATACTTGCATGAATATGAATAATACCATGAGCTACTCAAATAATAAAGTGATGAAAATTAGCTAAATTTATGGAAAAAGTGGATATTAAAGTTTTTGATAATGCAGTGTGAGAAATCAAGAATAGATTGTGAATTGAGAAAAGTAATAAAATAGAAAAAATAACTGAATTTACAACAGAAGAAATAGAGAGATTAAGAGATGCAAACAATACATTAGCTAGAAAACTAGACGAAAAAGAAAAAATAGCTATAATAAAAGCACATAATACTTGAGAAAGACTAACAGACTGAACATATAGTCTGGGAGATTTAAGAGAAAAAGTAAAAATATTACAAGAATCATGAATAAGTAATATAGAAATAAAGATACTTTTTGATAAAAATATATGTGGTAGTGAATTTCCTAAGTATAAATCATTATATGAAGATCCTAGATACGAATTTTTGAATAAACCAGAATATAGCAAAGCAAAAGAAGTTCTTTGAGATTTGAATTACTCAGATATTATTTGAGAATGAATGAATTGAATAATTCTAAAACATCCAAATGATAAAAAAGTATTAAAAATAGCTAAACCTAATAGTGATAAATTAGAAATTGAATTAGAAAATCATAGAAAATTTTATAGATTTTTAAAAAATATAAAAATTGAACTTCAGTGAACACCAGAATGAAAATTATTAGAAAAATTAAAAATTCCAAAAGTAAATGCAATAGATATAAAAGCAGGAATATATGAAATGGAAAAAGTTGAATGAAAAGCATATAAAACAATTGTTTTATTAGAATATCATAAAGACAAACTAAAAGACTTACCACTATGATTTTTTGATAATACGAGTGATAATGAAATAGATGTAATATTAAAAGAAAGATGATTAAAAACCTATCCTAAAAACTCATCTGAATCACATGATATGTGGAAAGAACAAGATGATATAGATTTCATGGTAGATATAGAAAGAGCTTGAGATAATATAATTAGAGATGAAGTTAAACCAATAACTAAGATATTAAGAGATAGATGATATAATCATAATGATGAACATTGGTGAAATTTTATGAGGACAAATGATTGAACTATTTATATGATAGACTTTGGTAGAAGTAAAGTACCAAAATCAGAAAAATAATTTTTAAACAAAATGTATGGAAATAAAAAAAATAGATACAAAAAAATGATATTGGGCTTATGATATAAGAGGTGTTATTGTTGATAATATTCCAGAATGATTTGCCTGTAGTATTCATGCTGAAATTATTGATTTTTTATTAGAATGAGAAAAAATACCTAAGTATGATGATAATAGAAATATTATCACGAATATTTATGGAGATTTTATTTATATTGAATATTCCGATGCATATATTAGGAATAAAGATATTAAAAATAATAATAAAATAAATAAGACTAATATGCTGAAATCAGAAGTAATAGATGGTACTAGACAAATTGCAGAAAATATATGAGATTTCGAATATAATTGAAAATATTATTTAGTATTACATCCTGTAAATTCAACTACTTCTGAAACTAATCCTGAAAAATGATTATTCAGATGAGTAATTGTAGATTATGACAAATATTATTGATTAAATAGTGAAGTAGAGTCTGAAGTGAAAGATACTTCTTGAAAAGTGGATACAATATTATAAATATAAATGATACAATCATAATTTTGTACACTGGTAAAATTATATGATAACACAAAAAAGCACGAAATATTATTTCGTGCTTTTTTTCTTTTCTCTTTTGGTACTCCCACAATAGGTGATTTAGAACTTTTAGTAGTTTATTTGATTATATAAATAACAATACTCGAGAAGTTAAAATTATCATGGAATCACTTAGAGAATTAAATTATATTAATTAAGCTTAATTTAGTGCTAATATACTCATGATTTAAGATTACCATAGAAAATTTAGAATTAGTATTAGAATATTTATATTAATGATTATAATATAAGTATAATAATTATTAATTTCCTTTTATGAATAACTTTGATTTTAGTAACCTTGATATAGCTAGCTTTTTTAATACATGAGTTTGAAAAGAATATGATCCAAGTAATCTTATTATATTTTTGAAAAATTATAGTCAGGAGGATTTATTAACATCATTTCTTGTATTAAACCTATGGTTACCAAATATATCTAGTCCTATTAAATTGCAATATTTATATGTACTTTATGAAGAAATATTTGAAGAGTTATTAGATGAAAATCAAATTAAAAATTATTCTGATTTTGTTCAATTTATAGTAGGAATTTTTAAATTATTACCTTCACTTACTTTTATAGAGGATTATGTACCTGAAATGGATTGGTGAGAAATAAAATATTTTTATGAGTGAAAAAAATATAAAATTTTTTATGGTACTGACTTATCTCATGTATATGAATATTATTCTGCTCTAGAAATTATTCATAATGGTAATGAAGAAAATTATAATAATATATTATGAAAGTCATTTTTAAAAGAGTTTGAATCTTGTCTTAAATTACAAGACTTTATTATAAATTCCATAGATAAAAATAAAATTAGATTAAATATTCGTCCAGGTAATTTATCAGTAGTTCCAAGAAGTTTTTGGGAATCCGTTATTAATTTTTTACAAACTAGTGATTTTAAAAATGTAATTGATGAAAGTATCATTTCTATTTATAAATTCAATAATATAAGTTCTAAGATTAGTTTTGAAAATTTTATAGATAATGCACACAATTGAAAAAACTGTATGTACTTTTTCATTGAAGCTAATAAAAAATTATTTCCTGTTTTACCAAGAAAGTATTGTACTGTAATATATGAAGCTTGGTATAACAATTTATTAGAATTAAAAGAAAAAATAGATATCAAGAATATAGATGAAAATGTTGTAATAGAGTTTTCTATGTATATGAAAAAAAGAATTTTTGAAGATAAAATATTCTCTTTTGTATCTCCTATAGATAATGAAAATAAACTAATTGATATATTAATACCTTCTGTAATAACTACAAAAAAGAAATTATGGATAGTTTATTCATTACCAATTTTTGTGGAAAATAAAGAAATTGAGACAATAATTAAAGAAGTTGAGAGTTTATGAGAAAATATGTTGAGAAATGGTTGTAAATTCTTATTAAATTGAAGTCAAGAATGTGTTGAACTTAGCAAAAGCAATATTGAAATAGATATAATTTTTTTATATCATCCCATTACTACAAGGCAAGTTATAAGAATAGAAATTCCTCATAATTTTAATTGAAAGATTTTACAAACCTCAGAGTTTTTAGGGATAATTGACGAAATAAATGATATAAACCAACTGGATACATTTTTTGAATTTAGTGAATCTGTGAAATCACCTTTTAATTCTTACTTAGATATTTTTGCAGCTTTTATAGATACTAATGGTGTTATTATAGAAGGGGATGATATGCCTACTCTCTTATCTTTAGATGTACATTGGGGAAGTAACTTTAGATATGAATCACTTAAAAATTTTTGGAATAAGTTTCCCGATATATGACTATTTTGAACACCAAGAAGTTGGGAAATAAAAGATTATTCTGATAAATGAACTGTACTAATTTCTAAGGAGAATAAATTATATTTATTTCATATTCAAATATGAAAATTATCTTTTTATATGAATTCTGCAATAGTTGATGAAAGTACTGAACATGAAATGATGATTTCAGAGCAGTTAATGAATATAGTTTTTGATGAAATACATTTATGTAAAGTTTTTTTGGAAAAGTATTTTTTTAATATAAAATGAAATTTGCAAATATTTTTTTGTCCAAATGAATTAATAGAAAGAACATGAGATAAGTTTAAATATTTGAGTCATTTAAAAATTAATAAAGATGAGTTACTTAAAGTTGAGGATGTTAAACCAATTAAAAATTGATGATACTGAATAAGAATAATTTTTAATACTAAAATGTTTATTGACACTCTTTCACTAATGAAAGATAAAAGCTTAGAAGTAGAAATATTTGAACAAGTATTAAATGAGGTTTCAGTCTTTTTTTCATTATGAGATATTTCACCAGCATTCAGAACTTTTTTAACTGAAAGTAAAAAGTGAAAAGTAAGACATTGAGTTTTTGTAGAAAATAAAGTTGCTTGTTATCCTAACTATGAACAGGTTGTTATACCATGAAAAACTAACAATAAAACTGTAAATAGAGAAATTTCCATAGCTTTAAGTCATTCAAAAATACCAACTTGAATAATAAGCAAAAATTGAAAAGAAACTTTAAATCAGATAAAATCTATTATTCTTTCATTGATACATAGTTATTTATTAAAATTTAATTTCAATGAATCAATAAGATATATTATTTCAAAAAATGATGCATTGCATAATCAATATTTTAGAGATAGCATACTAACAAAAAAATCTAAGTATCATGAAATTGAATATGAACTTGATGAAAGGGCATATAAAAACTATTCTGAATACATTTTAAATATAAAAAATTATAGATTTATAATTGAAAAAATTATACAAATAAAACCTACTTGAAAATTAATGATATCTGAAGAAAATTTACAATATATATTAGCATTAATAGATAGTTTTTTACATATTCAGAGTTTAAGTGATATTATATTTTATGATATTGAGAATGCAGAAATACTAATTGAAACAGACTATATAATTAATATAAAATATCCTAAGGAATTCGCCATTAAACAAGATGAATATTGAAAATATATTCAAAGAATCAATCTTTGAATAGAATGAAATACTAAACATCAACCATATACAAATAATGATGGTGAAACATATTTTAATGAACTAAATGTTACTTTTAATGAAGATTTTGAATTCACTTATGAAGACTTAATGAAGTTTATAAAAATTTTAAGTAATTGGTCAGAAGTTAAATGAGTTAAGGAATCTACTTATTATCAGGCTACAAAAAAAGAAATAATTGATGTCTTGAAAAATCATATTTCTAGTGATATTATTATTAAAATATTAAATTTTCTTACTATTGAGAGTGAATTACTTACAAAAATTAGAGATGAAAATTGAATTATATCTAGTAATGATGAAATTCCAATATGGGAACATAATAAAAGGATATATAGATATACATTACAGCCAATTATAAAAACAAAATGAAAATATATTTGGTGACCATACTCAATATATAAAACAGGTGAAATATTTTTAGATATACCGAATTATCACAAGCTTCCAGCAAATTTTAATGCACCTAAAACTACTGAATTATTAAAAAAGAAGTATGAAGAAATTGAAAAAAACTTAGAAGTAGTAATAACAGATATAATTAAAAATCATACATGAATTGTAAAGAACAATATTTGGTTAAATAAAATAGATAAATCTCTAAAAGATGATTTATGAGATATAGACATACTATGATATATTGATGATAAAAATGTGATATTAAGTATTGAATCAAAAATTATTTGAAAATCATTCTGTTTGAAGGATAGCAAAAGGGAAAAAGAGTATATTTATGGTAGAAGTAGTAGTAGTTGAAAATTTAAAAAATGATATTTACAAAAACATGAAGCAAGACATTTTTACCTTTGTAATGAATATAAATCTGTATTTCAGAAATTATGAATTGATATTATTAAAGATAATCCTAAAATCATTTCATTATTTGTCACAAAAAATTCTTCATGGTGGACTAATACAAGTGAAATAGATACTGAAATTAAATTTTTAGAAGTTAAAGTATTAGATGATTTTTTAAATTCTTTATAATTATATATAAATAATAAAAATTTTTAGTATATTGATTTATATTTATAATTATGTATATTATAAAAAATTTATTATAATATATTATGATTATGAACAAAAAAGCAGAGAATGAAAAAAATGATAAAGGTTTAATATTCATTATTAATAATTTAAATTCTATTACAAATAATAAATGAATAATAATACTTGTTTATAGTATATTATTATTATTTCAATATTATATAATTTATATAATTACTTGAAGAATTGATTCTATATATTTTGTTAATTTAACATTTTCTTTATTATTATTATTTGTAATTTTCTCATCAATAATTGTTTCATTATTATTATCAATATTAATTTTGTGATATACATTTTTTCTTAATTGAGCATATATATTATTTTATATAACTTTATGAATTGGTTTAGGATTTTTAATTATTTTGATTTATGAATATATTTATAGATATCACAATAAACACATTAATAAGTTAGCTAATATTTCCAATATATTTATAAATTTATATTTAAAATTATTAATTTTTATATGAATTTGTTTTTATCTTTATTCATTTAATATATTTATTAACACATTAATAAATTCACCTAAAAATGTATTAGTAGAAAATGATAAATGACTTAATGAATATAAACTACGTTTTTATAATATAAATTATTATTTTTTAGAAAATAATAGCTGATCAGTAATAATATATAATAGTTCAAGTATTAAAAGTATTGAGTTTAAATAATTTCATTATTAATTATTTCTTGATTATTTTTATATAAAAATATAATATTTAAGTATTATAAATAATAATAAAATCGAATGAGTGAAATCTTTAAAAAAAATTATATAAATAGTGTTATTTTTAGAATAGATTATGATAATATTAACTTAGATAAGATTTGAGAATTTTCATGAGTAATAAGTCATGAATTTTCTTTTTTATCACCAAAAAGTATTGAGTCAAATATGTTTTCTATTGATGAAAAATGAGATTTTAAAAAAATTCAACAAACCAATATGATATGGGTATCAAAGAATTCAGATAATACTAAAAACATAGAAATAGGTAATACTCATCTATTTATTGAGTATAAAACTTATAAAAATAAGGATATTCTTTTAGAAGATATTGAACTTATTAATAGTTTTTTAAAAATATTTTCAATTGATGTTATTAAAAGAATTTGATTAAGATATGTAAATATAATTAATGATGAAA
Organism: Candidatus Altimarinota bacterium; assembly: GCA_028688895.1. Taxonomy (GTDB): domain Bacteria; phylum Patescibacteriota; class Gracilibacteria; order BD1-5; family UBA6164; genus UBA6164. The sequence continues at coordinate 125,862 of JAQTXG010000001.1, forward strand.
AAATAAAAGAATTTATTGATTGGAATAATTATATAAATGAAAATTTATTATGAGTTGTTAATTTTACTTGAGATGATGAAAATAAACTTTGACTAAGGTATATATCTAATATTCATCTAAAAGAGGATAAATATTTAATAAACATAATTTCATGAATTTATAATAATGATTATCCTAACCAAATTAGCAAACAAGAATTTATATTAGACTATGATTGTTTTTCCAGTTTTCCATTAATTATAAATGATTCAGAATATAGTATAACTGAGATAGCAACAGAAATGAATGAAATAATTTCTAAACTTTTTATTAAAAGTATAAAACAAAATCTTATAGATATAATGAATGGATAAAAAATTTATTTTTTTAATTTTTTTCAAATGACTAATAATAATTTATATAAAAATGATGGTAATAATTATAATCTTAATAAGCAATATCTTAATGATAATGCCAGAAATTATAATGATAATAATCAAACATTAGGAAGTAGTTATATTTATAAATCAGATAAATCATTTTTTATTGAAAAATAGTTATATATGGAAAGTAAAATAAAAAAACATTATAAAAAAATAGATGATAAGAGTAGAATAGTACAATGAGATATTTATAGAAATATCTCTTTTAAGGTTATTTGATATGATTGAAATGATATAATTGTGGATTGGAAATATGCAGTTGTACTAACTCAAGATTGTGACTTAACATGGGATTATGAAGCAAGAAAAGTATATACTTCAGGTAATAGTAATGATAAATTTTTACAGACAATTCTAATATGTCCTGCTTTTAATTACGAGGAATTATGTAACGGAGAACATATAGATTGATGGAAAATGAGGACTTTTGAAAGTTCTAAAAAATGAGGATGACCAAGAGAAAAATTAGTTAATAATGATGAATTCAAGAGATATCATTTTTTACACGATGATGGTGAGTTAAAAATTCCTAGTTTTGTTATTGATTTTAAATTATTTAATACTGTGCCAAGAGAATTGCTATATTCTTTATGAAACGATAATTATATAGGTACAATTGAAGAATTATTTAGAGAAAGTTTAGTACAAAGATTTACAAATTTTATTTGAAGAATTCCATTACCTGAATTGTAATAAAATAATAATTAAATCTTTTTAAAATATATTTTTATATGAAGCAAAAATATAACTGGCATAAACTAAAACTTGAATATTTTACAAGTCCTAAAATGGAAGTAAAAGAATTTTTTGAGTCAAAATACAGTACTTATTCAGGCCATATAAAATCAAAAACAAATTGATGGAGAGATGATAAAAATGAGCTAATAAAAAAATGTAAGAATCAAGCAGAAAATGAGCTTAGAGATAATTTGAAAGAGATATATAAGCCATCAATAGAAGAACTCTCAAATATTTATAAATCATTAATGTTTATTATTAGAGCAAAGGTGGTAAATTTAAGCCAGAACATAATAAAAGATGAAAAAGGTAATATAACACTCCCAAGTGATTTAAACATAAGAGAACTTAAAATAATATGGGAAATTATAAGAACTGAAATGTGACTACCTGTTAAATTTAAACATAGTAAAATTGATTTTGATATTAGTATAAAAAATATAGTTGAAGATGAAAATATAATTATATATAAGAAATAGCATTTAATTGCTATTTTTTTATTTGATAATTTTATTTTTTTAATATAATAAAAAAGCCAAAATATCCACATTATTTGATTAAAAAGCTATAAAAAGGCAACTAAGTTGCTTTTGTCTTTTTGGTTTTTTAATCAGATTGGATGTTTTGGCGAACATTTAAAGCATATTTAGTTGCCTTTTTTTGTTCGCTATAACATCCAATTTTTTGGTAATAATTTATTTATTACTATATATTTATGACTAAAAGTGATATATTCGAATGTCAGTATTGTAAAACTGAAATAAAAAAATGAGCTACAATTTGTCCAAATTGTAAAATGGATTTAAGATGATTTTTTAGTAAACATCCTATTTTTACAATGTTTCTTATATTTATAGGTTTATGAATGATTTGAAATAGTTTTACAGGTAATAATCAAAATGCTTCTAATAGTGGTAATGAAACGACAAGTTGAAGCTGTTCAAGTGATATGAAAATAGAAGTATCTAATGAATATAAGTCACCTAGCACTGTTAATTTTATAAGTTGTTATTGGGATAAAAGCAAATGAATTTTTTGAGAAGCAGATTCTCAAAATTGATTTTGAGCAATTGTTAGGACCAGTTTTTTATGTAATTGAAATTCTTGTATAATTACTGAGAAAAAATAGTTTTTTTATTAGTAAAAGGTAAAAAGGTATATATAATAAGATATTATAAATAAAAATATTATTATACATACCTTTATTACTTAAATTTATTTTTTGGTTTTTCCTACCTTTCTTGTCCGTCAGGTAGGAGAGATTAGAAAATAAATTTTAATTATATAAGATGGACAAAATGGCGGACAAACATAATAATCAGCGTATATTTGCTTATTTGAGGAAAAGTACAAAGAAAAAATGACAAAGAGATAGTATAGATAAACAAGAATGATATATAAAAGCCATATGTAAAAGAGCTAGTTTAGATTTTTCTAAAGTAGAATTTTTTATTGATGAATGATATTCTGGTTATAAGTGAGCAGATTATAGAAATACACAAAGTCAGAAATTGGTAAGAAAAAGAAAGAAATTTCAGGAAATGTTGAATGAAGCAAGAAAAAGTAAATTCCCTTGTAAAATTCTTGCTTGGAATGTTTCAAGATTTGCTAGAAATGTAAAAGAATGATGAGAGATAGCTAATTTATTATGAGATAATCTTGAAAGAGATATAAAAGTTGAAGGAGTATATTTTTTAGATGGAAAAAAATGGTCAGTTGGTACTTCAGAAGCAAGTATTATAGCTGATATAAGGGTTGCTCAACAATATAGTGAGGATTTAAGTATATGAGCTATTCAAAGAAAGATAAATTCATTAAGTAATTGATTTTTAGGAGAGATAAGACCTCCAAAATGATTAATAAAAGATTCTGAAACTAAAAAGTTAATAGAAAATGAAGCTATGATTTTTATAAGAAAAGCTTTTGAAATGAAAGGGGATTTATTACCAAATACAGAAATTCATAATTATTTAAAAAGAAATTGAGTAACTGTTTATAAGGATAAAATGTATGAATCTATATTTAGTAATACAGTTTATATATGATACTATACTGATAAAACAACTTGAGAATTATTTAATTTAAAATATGTCGGTTGAAAACCTCCTATATCAATGGTTATTTATAATAAAGCTCATAATAATGTAAATAAAATGTCTTGAACATATTGAGAAAATCAAAAATGAGATTTATTGGTTAATTTACTAAAAACATCAAATTGAAGATCATTTACTGGATATGGTAAAATATATAAGCTATATAATAATACTACTGAAAAAATACACATATCTCAGAAAAACATATTTAATGAATTCTGAGATATATTAAAAAAGATTTATTATACATATTATAAGATATACTCATCGATTGAAAAAACATCTAATATTTTTTACTTTGAAGATGGTAGGGTAGAGGAAGTTTTTCCTGAATTAAAACTAATGACTTTTGAAGAATTTTGTAAGCCAAATAATCTTTCTGATTTTATTGATAATATAAAAGTATCCCAATTATTAAAAGATAAGTGAATTGAAAATATTTTTACAGACGATTCGATAAAAAAATTAGCAAAGATATCAAACATTAATGAAGATGAAGTATTTGAAAAATTAAATTTTTCTTTATTGGAGGCAAGATTATTAGATGAGAATAGAATAAAAGATATTAGTAATGATGAAATAAAGAAAATAATATTTCATAATTGAAATAATGAATTAAAGAAAAATCAGTTAGATGTAGAAAATAATATAAAAGAATTATTAGAAAAAAAGGAAAAATTAGAAGTTAAAATTAAATCAGTTAAAATAAATGCCATTTTAAATTGATTTACAAAAGAAGATGTAGAAGAAGCTACTCAAGATATTATTAAAAGTATAAATGATATAGATGAAGAAATAATAAATGCTCAGAAAAATAACATTTCTGATAAAGATTTAGACAAATTTATAGAAGCGTTACAAAATATTTTCGAACACATTAGTAATATGCTTCATAAAGGGATTACTGGGGTTTCTGATGAAGATATGCTTCATTTTATAAAATTAACAACTTTCGAACTAATAAAAAGCCCCTCTAAAGGCCTTGAAATAAAGCTTTTTGAGGGGCTAAAAAAGGTGTTTTATGATATTGGTACTCCCAAAGTGTTAGTGAGGGAGAACTTTTAGAGTTGTTGGATGAGGTTGATAAGTTAAAAAATTTTAAAAAATAAATATAAAAAAATTTATTAAATTAATAAAGTATTAGCATTTTATTAATTTATAATTAATCTATAAATATATTTTTTAATTATTATCAAATGTTAACACAAGAAGAAATAAAAGAACTTAAATTTTTTTCAGATAAAGTTGTAGATGTTCATGGTTGAGAACATAATGAATATATAAGAATAAACGAAATTATAATGAATTCAGATTTTTTAAATATAAAAGATAATGACTTTGAAGAATTAAAAATTTTAACAAATAATTTCATAATACCAGAATGAGCATGTAGAGCTCAAGAGACATTATTAAAATTATTAAAGAAAATAAATTAATATAACAAAAATTTTCATATGAGAGGCCTTATTTATAAGGTTTTTTTGCCTTTAATATTTTTTTAATAAACTTTTTGCAAAAAAATAATATTATGCTATTATATAAATATGAAAAATCATACTTTTCATATTTATATGATATAATAATAGAAAGATGTTAAAGAAAATAATAAATTTAAAAGTTGTAGGAACTACATCTATTTGAGCAAGGGGACAAATAGTAATACCAAAAGAAGTTAGGGATAAATTATGATTAGAGGCTTGAGATAATATGGTTGTTTTAATGAAGGATGATAAATATGTAGGTTTAGTAAAAAATGATAATATATGAGATTTAATGAAGTATATAACTTCAGAATGAGCAGTTGTTCCTGGAAAATAAAATAATATTCTTAATCAAAAAAAAATGCGCAGTAAAACAAGTAATCTTGGAGTAAAAAAAATTATTTTAATAATTATTTTAATATTTATATTTACTTCTTGTTCCGAAGAATCAGGGACAAAGGATATTGTATCTTTACAAAATAATGAGTGTGTATCTTGATTTAAAATTTGAGAGATTGATAAGGCTTCTTTTAAAGTTAAATGAGTAGTAGTAAGTGATGATATAAAAACAGTAAGTTCTCCGATGGCAGGAACTATTGATTATTTAGATTGTGAAGCTTGACAAAAGGTTAATGCTAATAGTCTAATAGCTAAAGTGAGTCCTGATTTTAATAATCCAAATATTATAAACTTATCTATTCAAAAATGAAGTTTAGTTAATCAAAAAACTAATTTAGAATCAGTAAAAATTTCAACAATATCAAGTTTTGATATTCAAATTTCAAGTTTAGAAAATCAAATATTAGATTTAAAAGATCAAATTAAAATAATTGAAAAAAATACTTTATTAACTAAACAATCTTCAGGTTTAAGTAAAAATGATTTAGAAAATCAAATCTCAAGTTTAGAAAAAACATTATCTAGTTTAGAAAATAATTTAGAACTACTTTCAAAATCTAAAGAAGAAGCACTTAAAAAACTTGATATATCAGGTAAAACTTTAATTACTAATATTAAATCTACTTCTAGTGATAATTTATTAAAAATAGATGAAATTTTTTGAATTACTGATGTAAAGAAAGATTTAAATAATAAATATGAGGCCTATTTATCAGCAAAAAATTCTAGTTTAAAAAATAAAGTTGATAATAATTTTAGAATATTAAATAATTTATTTAAAAATATTGATACATTAAATAATGAAGAAATATCATGATTTTTATGAGATTTAATTGAATTAGATAAACTTTCTAGAGATGCTATTAAGGAGTCTATAGAAAATGTTTATTTTACTCAGGTTCAAATAGATTCTTATTATAGTTTATTTTTGAATTACGGTAATAATATATCAACTTTAAAAGATTCGCTAGATTCTCTAGATAATACAAAAAAATCAACAAATACTAATTATGATACACAAATTTCATCACTTGAAAATCAAATAGCTACATCAATAAATAGTCTAGATAATCTTAAAACAAATAAAATTGATTCAGTTGATGTTTGACTTGATTTACAATTATCGTCATTAGATAGTCAATTAAAAACTCTAAATTCAAATTTAGATAATTTATTATCAAGTAAATCTAATTTACAAGCTACAAAAGAAACACAGATATTAAATTTAAAAAATCAAATATTACAAATTGATCAAAATATTGATTCTTTAAATACCAATCTTTCTGCTAGAAATATCTATGCTGAAGTATCTTGAATAGTTAAACAAAAGGTTTCTTCTAAATGAAATAATGTATGAATAAATACTCCTTTGTGTCAGATTATACCAAATTCTAATTCAACAAAAATTAAAATATATTCTCCTATAGAACTAGATATGTGAGATAAATTAACTTTTGATTTTAATTGAATTAATTATGAAATAATTATTGAAAATGTTTTAATATATAAAGATCCTACAACGCAAAATTATGTATATGAATCAAATTATTTAGTAAAAGATACTTTTAAAGATTGAGAGATATTAAGTTTAAGTTTTAGTGATATTAGTATTACTAAAAATAGTGAAATGGAAAACAAAATAATTAAAATTCCAGTTTGATATGTAAAAAATAAAATTAACTGAAATTTTGTAAATATAAATTCTAATTCTTGAATTATAGAAAAGGAAATAAAACTGTGAGATATAAATTGAAATTTTGTAGAGATTAAATCTGGACTAGAAGAAGTAATAGAAATTTGTAAATAATCATTAATAAAAAAATATGTTAGTAAATCTTTTAAAACACTTTAAAGCTTTTATAATTATGCTGATGATTTTATCAGTTATAATTTGATTATATGCATTTAAGACTTTTCCTAAGGAAGCTAGTCCTGCTATAAATGTACCATTTTTTACTATATCTATAGTTTATCCATGAGCTGATCCAGAAACAATTGAAAAGCAAGTAATTGAGAAACTTGAAAATAATTTATCAAGTGTAACTCAGGTTAAAGAAGTAAAATCTATATCAGCATATAATGTCTGAGTTATTTCTATAGAATTTGATAGAGGTAAGGAAATATGAGAAGCTTATAGTGATTTAAATTCGGCTATTGATAAAACTAGATGAGATTTTCCAGATGATGTAAAAGAACCAGTTTTAAAAAGAGTAGATATGTCGGATTCTCCTATTTATACTTTTTCAATTACTTGACCAAATTTACCTAGTGTATTATATGATAAGATAAGGAATTTAGAAGATAAATTGCAAGCTACTCCTTGAGTTTCAGAAGTTGATGTTATTTGATCATATACTCCTGAAATTAAGATTAAATTTGATTATGAAAAACTTCTTAAAAATAAAATAAATTTTTCATATGCTATATCTGAAATATCTACATATATAGATAAATTTCCAGCTGATAAAAAAGAGATAGATTCTACTCTATATACTTTTACATTAAAAACTTACCCAAATGATTTTGATAAAATAGTAGATTTTCTGGATAATTTAACATTGGTTAATCAGTTTTGAAATACTTTATTATTATGAGATGTAGCGAAGATTACAACTTGACCTTCAGTATATAAAAAAGAATCATATTTAATGAATAATTGAGAAACTTATTCAAGTGTAACTTATTCAATAAAAAAAATTCCTTGAAGTGATATATTGGAAACTATTGATAGTGTAAAGCAAGTATTAAATAATTATTGATTAAAATTTAGTGATTCAAATTATATTCCTGAACCTAATTTTATAGATAAGATATTTTCTTCTAATAAAAATATCTCAGAAAATAATGATTTAAGTGATTTAGAAGTATATGAAATTAATTCACAAAAAGAAAAAATAGATTCAACTTATAAAACTTTTCTTTCAAATTTTCGGCAAACAACAGTTATTATCTTTTTAGTTATTTTAATATTTATATGATATAGAGAGTCAATAGGGATAACTTTAGTATTTCCTTTAGTTTACTTGATATCTTTTATAGCTTTAAAAACTTATTGATATACATTTAATAACATTGTTTCATTTTCTCTTGTGTTAACACTTTGAATTATGGTTGATAATTTGATTGTAGTTATTGAGTGATTTGAAGAAGGAATGAAAAAATGATTAAAAAAATGGGATGCGATATCATTTTCTATAAAAACATATTGGAAACCAATATTATCAGGAAATTTTACCACTATTTCTATGTTTTTACCTATTGGTTTTATGCTTAGTGGTAAAATAGGAGATTTTATGAAATATATGCCTACAACTGTTGATGTTGTATTAATAATCTCAATTTTTGTTTCTTTAGTTTTTCTCCCTATAGTTTTAAGTTTTCTTACTTTTAAAATTGATATTAAAAAGAATAAAAAATGAGAAGATATAGAAGAAAATAAATTATTTTTAAAACTTGAATGATTTTTTAAGAAAATTATTATAAATTATAAAAAAGCTATTTTTGCTTTTGTATTATTATTTTTTATAACTATATGAATTGCTTCACAATTTTTAAAAGCGGATTTTCTACCTCCTACAGATACAAATAATATTTATGTTAATCTAAAATTTTCTAGTGATATAACTTTAGAAGAAAATAAAAAAATAGTATCAGATATTTCATATAAAATAGATAATTATTTTAAGGAAAATAAATGATTACTCGCTTATCAATGAATAAATATCTGAGATTATAAGAGTTTAGATCCTCTTGATAATGTAGTTTATGGGAATTCTTATAATCCTGATTTGGCATATATAGATTTAAAACTTACAGATAAAGATTTTGAAAGAAAATATGAGTCTTACTCTATAGTACAAGATTTAAAAAATGTTATAAAAATAGATGATTTTGATACAAAATTATTATCTATGGAAATATTTATACAAAAAAGTGGTCCAAGTTGAGGTAAAGATGTAAATTTTTATTTAGTTTGAAATAATCTAGATTCTCTAGTTACTTTTTACGATAAAATAGAGTCTGAAATAAAGGGAATTGCTTGAACTTACGATTGGTCAAATTCTTTAGAATATACAAATTGAAAATTTGATATCACTTGGGATATAGAAAAATTAAAACAATTTAATATTACAGCTAAAGAATTAGATGTACTTATTGCAAGTGTAGATAATTCAGAATCTTATGATCCAAATTGAATTTTACTTAAAAAAATGGATGATTTTTCTAGTGATTTAATAAATGTAAAAGCCTTTACTGAAATATGAGAAAATAATATTTTAGACATAATGGTTCCAGGTAGAGATATTTATTTAAAACAATTAATTAAAAATATAGAATTAGTTTGAGAAGTTAAAAGTATAATTCATACTGATTCTAAACTTATATTAAATATTTGAGCTTATAAAACAAAAGAAACAAGTCTTTGAAGTATAACTCCAAATATTGATAAAATAGTAGAAAAATATAGTAATGAAATTCCTTGAGTTTCATTAGAATATGCTTGAGATGTAAAAGATATGCAAAACTCTATGATTGATTTAGTAAAAGCATTTGGGATATGAATTTTACTTATGTTTACAGTTTTAGTTTTACATTTTTGAAATTTTAGACAACCATTTTTAGTTTTATCAGTTATACCATTTTTATTTATATGAGCTGTACTTTTACTTACTATCTCATGATTACCATTTAGTTTTCCAGCTCAACTATGAATGTTTGGTTTGATGTGAGTATGAGTTAATGATGCAATATTATTGATAGAAAGATATAATAATGAAAAGAATCAAAAATATAAAAATAATGATGATTTAATTTTAGATGTTATTAGAGCTAGATTTAAACCAGTATTACTTACAACTCTTACAACAGTTCTATGATTATCAACTCTTGCTATAAAAGATGCTTTATGGTGAAGTTTAGCTGTTGCATTTATATGATGATTACTTTTAGGTACATTTATTATTTTAGTTTATATCCCAGCAATGTTAAAGTGGTGATTAGTAAGGAAAGATAAACATTAAAAATCAATTTCTAGCTTTTTAAAATGTTTTGAGTTTTTCTTCTTCTTAAATATTATATATAGAATAATTCGTAATTTTACTAAATGACTTACACTCAATCAATCTACAACAATACTCGCTATATAGTATTTATACAAACAAAATACCACCAAAATATACTTCCTGTAAATGATGTAAGTCCTCATTCTTTAGAAGTACTTTTGAAATGTATTTGAAACTACAAATGATATTTATTTAGAAGTATTAGAATATATAGAGATGATATAACTAGAATAAAAGTATATGAGATGAATTTTATAAATTATAAAAAAAATGTATTAGAAAAATCAGAAAATTGGAATAAAGTTTATAAAATTTTTAGTTTAATATCTTGATTTATTGATTGGATTTTATATTTGTTTGTTTATAAAAGAGAAGTAAATAAGTTTTGAACCACTATTACAAATATTAAACCAAAATATTTAATAGATAAAACAGAAGCTTTTCATAATGTTTTGTATTGAAAAAATAAAGAATTTAAAATAAATAATGATTGAAAAGAAATAGTAGAACAAGTAGATTTTCATAATTGAAAATTATATATAAATGAAAAGCCTTTTGAGTTGGATGAAAGCTTGAAAGCAAACTATTTTTTAGAATTATTTACAAAATATATTGAAAAGCAAGGAAATACTCATTATATAGAACTATATGAATTTATAGATTTATATGAAAAAAACTGTGAAAAAGATTGATATGATTATAATTATCTTAAATTATCAAGTGATAATGTTAAAAAATCTTATATAAAAACTATCAATGATAATATTTTGAAGAAATATAATAAAGAAATTTTAGAGATAAGTAAAAACTTTATATGAATAATACAGGACTTAAATTAAATTTTAAATAATCAAAAAAGAGAAACAAAAGAGATAATCTATCTCTTTTATATTTTTGCTATTTTAAGGCATATATACACAATCACACTCAGACAGTTTATCTGTCTAAGTGTGATTTTTTTAAAGCTTTAATCACTCTTAAATATTAAAAAGACTCTGACATCAATAATTGTCAGAGCAGTTAACTATAAATTAGTACTACTTTTATATTAGTACTCGCGAGTCTTTACATTTTAATAATGGAAAATAATGAAATTTTAAATATTAAGGATAATATTATCCACTTTTGATTAGATCATCTCGAAATATTTTGAACTTTTAATCATGAAAAAGAATTATTTGAAAAATTAGATTTTGATAATTCTAACTATTGAGAACTTGAAGATTATTCATTTACAAAAAATGAAGTACCAAAATATAAATACAAAATTATATTTACTAAAGATAATTATTCTTTATTTGCATATTATAAATGAGATATTGATTCTAATAGTATTATAAAATCCAAAGATAAAATAGTTATTTATTCAACAGCATTTAAAGTATTAAATTATGAAAAAATTGAATATTTTCTTAATTGATACTTTAGTTTACAAAAATGTTTTAGATTTGATATTTGTATTGATATAAATATTGATATAAACATTATTTTAAACGAGTTTACAATACTTAAAACTTGAAAAGAATATAAGAAGTCGTGAGAGATAGAAACTCGTTATATTTGAGATTCAAATAAGTATAGGAATAAAAGGCAAGTAATAAGAGTTTATAATAAAATTCTTGATATAGTTGAGAAACATAAACACAAACTTTATAAAAAATATTTAGTAGAGGATTTTGTAACAAGAGTAGAACTTGAAATCCGTTCAGAACTTGCAAAGAATTTACCAATACAAGATATTTTTGATAATGAAAAATTAACTTGTATTTTTAGAAATTATCTAAAAAAACACACTAAAATATTTGATAATGAAAATGCTAAAAATATTAGCCTATATCAAAAACCACTAAAAAAAATTACAGCAGAACAGTATCAAAGTACATATTACAGAAACCAAAGAAGAAAAATTTTTGTATGACATGCAAAATCTGTATATGAAATGTGATATTGTCCAGTAAGAGTATTATTATGAGAATGATTAATAAAAGATGATACTAAAAAATTCTTAGATGTAGATATTGTTGATAGAATTGCAGAAATTGAAACAATTTTAAAAAGAGAGGAGTTTTATAAACGGCAAAAGATACAAGAAAGAAGGTTTTCTAATTATAAAAAAAATGATTAGAGAAAGAATAGAAATAGATTTAAAACCTCATGAAAAATCTATAAAAAAACAATATCCTTTTTTAAATGATACAGAGGTAAAAGATTTAGCTTTTGAATTATATAAACTCCTAGAAAATCGGTATCATTTAGAAGTAGAAAGTATAGAAAATTAACATTATTTTAACAAGAAATATATTAAAAGTCTAGATAAAAATTAGAAACTCTTTATACTTCTTGTTAAGATTTATTATATAAAATCATAAATTAATAATGAAAACAATAATATATTATAGAAAATCAACTGATAGAGATGATAAACAAGCTAATTCACTTGAACATCAATTAACAAATTGTAGAAAAACAGCAGATTTTAGGGACTTGCAAATATTTAAGGAAATAGGAGAAAGTAAGTCAGCAAAAACAGAATTTACAAGGGATTGATTTAATAAACTTATTAGATTGTGTAAAACTTGAAAGATAGATTATATAATTATTGATGAGCCAAAGAGATTATCAAGGAATAATATTGATACATCTAGAATTATTGATTTGTTAGATAAAAAACAAATTAAATGAATACTTGCAACATCAAGAGAATATAATTCAGATAATTCAAGAGATAAATTTCTTTTACAATTAGATTTATCATTATCAAAAATGGATAATGAGGATAGAGCAAAAGATATAAAAGATAAAATGATTACAGCTTTTAAAAGAGGGCAATGGATGTGAAAAGCACCTATTTGATACAAAAATATTACTATCAAAAAAGGACACAAAGATATAATTATAGATGAAAATACAGCACCATATATTAAAAAAGCTTTTGAATTAAGAATAGCTTGAAATTCATATACTAAGATAAGAGATTATTTATACGACAGTTGAATTAAATCAAGTGTAGGAAGTAAAATATGAGTTGAACAAATGAAAAGAATAATATCAAGGAAGTTTTATATGTGAATAATGGAGTGGGGAAATATAGAAGTAAAATGAAAATATAAACCATTAATTACAAAACTAGATTATTTGAAAGCAAATGATATATCAAAACCGGTCATACATACATATAAAAACAAAGTATATTCTTTGGCTGGAATTGTTAAAGATATTGATAAAATGAGTATGACAGGATATACAAAAAAAGATATTGTATATTATCACAATTGAAGAAACAGTAAATATATAATAAACATTAGTGAAAAATTAGTTTTAAGTAAGTTTTTAGAAAAGTTACAAGATTTTATTTTGGAAAATTGATTAAAAAAAATTACAGTACCAATGCTTAAAGATTTATATGATAATGCTATAAAAAAATCTGAATGAGATAATGAAAAGATTAAGTCTAAAATAAAACATTTAGAACTAAGAAAAAACTCTTTGGTTGATAGTTTTTTAGATTGAGATATTGAAAAAAGTTTATATAAAAGTAAATTGTTTGATATAGAATTGAAAGTTGAAGAATGTAATAAAAAACTACAACCTACTTCAAAGATAAATATAAAAAAGCTAGAAAAAATAAAATATGGGGGCGAACTCTTTGTAAACCTTTATTGAAGCTATCCTAAAGTTGAATTAAAAGAAAAGATTAATATTTTAAAATCATTCGGGAGCGAACTTTTAATAGACACTAAAAAAGAGCTACAGTTAGCTGAAAATCGCTTACTGGAACTCTTGAAAAAAGTATGTTTTCATATTTGGTACTCCCAACGAGACTCGAACTCGTGTATCCACCGTGAGAGGGTGGTGTCCTAGGCCACTAGACGATGGGAGCAAACATATGTAGACTTATTATATAAAAAACAAAAATAAATCAATATTATTTTAAAAAACAGCTAAAACAATAGACTAAAAATACATAAAAATTTTATTTTTGACAAAATATTAAAAAATATTAATATTCATCCATTTTTTGTTTTTAGTTTCTAAAATATACAAAATGGATACCCAAAAAGTAATATGATTATTAAAAAATAATTGGAAAAGTGGGCTCACTGTAGCTATTATAAATATTCCACTTTCTATATCACTAGCAGTAGCGAGCTGAGCAACACCTATCCAGTGAATCATTACTTGAATATGGGCATGAATAATAGCTTCGATTTTTGCTTCTAGTCATTATAATATATTTTGAGTAGCAGGAGCATTGACTAGTATCTTACTGACATTTGTATTAGCAAATGGTGAAAATGGAGTTGCATTATTACCACTTCTTGCGATATGTTCTGGTTTAATTATGTATGTTATTTATTTACTAAAAATAACTAAATACATCACTCTCATACCTTCTACTGTGCTTCACTGATTTTTGATTTCAGTTTGAATAACTATAGCCCTTTGACAAATTTCTGGTGCATTGTGATTAAATAATCCAGTATTAAACGTACCCCAACACAAAGAAATATATATGAACTTGTTTGAAGTATTTAATCATATCACAAGCACTGATATAGCATCGTTTTTATTATTTGCATTTTGACTTGTATTTTTATTAATATTTAAAAAATATAAACCAACATTTCCAGCTGTTATAGTACTTACCATTGTTTGAATACTATTTTGAATGTTTACAAAAGAAAGTTTACCAACTATTCTACAACTTTCAGACAAATACACTGATCTCACATTTACACTATTTCAAAATCCTTTCAATTTCAAAATTGCGAATATTAAGGAATTTGTAAGCCTAGCAAATATACTTTTTACTACTTCGCTTGTAATAGCTATTATAGCGATACTAGAAACAATTATTTCAGCAAAAATAGCAGAAAAAATCACAAAAGTAAAATTCAACAAAGACAGGGAAGTATTGTGATTGGCTCTTTCAAATATGTGAAGTGGTATCATGTGATGACTACCAGCAACAGCAGTTTTTATCAGAACAGCACTCAATATCAAAAGCTGAGCTACACATAAAACATCTGCATTTTTGGTAGCTATTATTACACTTGTTATATCCGCATTGTTATTCAACTGATACTTCAAATACCTACCTTTTCCTATTATATCAGCTATTTTGATGAATATTGCACTTTGACTGATAGATATAAATCTACTCAAAAAATTGTACAGTATAGAAAAAATAGCATTTTACACTACTATTCTCACGACTGCTTTAGCTATTCTTATAGAACCTATTTATGGTATATTAGCATGAATATCTGTCACATTACTAATATTTTTGAGAAGAGTGACTAAATCAGATGTAAATGTATCTATATTTAGAAAATGAGAATTCACTATAAAAGACAAACTCACAAATTACTTACTAGATCAAAAAGTCTGAGACATACTACTCATGAAATTTAGTGGAGGACTCAATTATTTAAATATAGAAAATATATTTTCTAGTATAGAACAACTAAATCAAAAACAAACAATAATCATATCATTTTCACATATGTGAGACCTAGATATAGACTGACTAGAAATGCTAAATGAAATGATAGAACATCTTCATAATAACGAAGTAACCATTTACCTATCATGAATAGAATGAGAAAATAAAGATCTAATCTCAAAAATAGAGATATACCCAGAAATGGAAAAAAATGGTATGATAAAAGACTCTACATCAGCTATTTTACAAGAACTTTTAAATTAAACTTGCAATTACTCCAAAATAAATAAAATCATACAAAATATTTTGTATGATTTTATTTTATGCCAAAAATCTTTATAAACATTTCCAGAAAATACAACAAACACGATTATTACGAGACATCATATAATAATCTATTCAAAAATCATGGTATAATCACATACCTTTTTTTTGATAAAAATCTATCAACTGAAATAAATCAAATCTCAAACAATTCATATACATATGTATTTTATTATAATGACAAAATAGACCTGATTAACCAATTGAAACTTATAAAAAAATCAGATATATATTATATAAATACTTTTGATGAAGTGATTGTATTGCTTGTAAATGAAGTAAAAAAAGAGCTTTGATTTAAAATATCTACACATTATGAAGCATTTAGAGACAAAAAATTACAAAGACAATTATTGCTAGAAAAATATCCAAATCTAACAGTATCTTATCATGAAATCGACTTAGAAAAAGATGAGATTGACAGTTTTTACAACAAACTAAGTTTTCCGTATATAATCAAACCAATATCATGAGCACAAAGCTCTGGAGTAGTGCTAATAAATAATAAAACACAATTAGAAAAATATCTAGAAAATGTAGATCAACTAGATAAAAATCTGCTAGATAGATGAATAGATAACAAAAAATATATAATAGAAGAATACATAGACTGACAAATGTATACAGTCAATTATTACGTAGATGATAATTGAAAAGCAAATTATTCTCCAACAGTAAAAGTAAATTCATCTAGAAATATAGGTATTGATGATTTTTCAAACTATGTAAGAATTTCATGAAATATAATAGACAGAGAAATCAGCTTTGAACAAGTAAAAATATTCCTAGAAAAACAAATACAAACATTTTGACTAAAAAATACTTTCATACATCATGAGTTTAAACTAAACAGTAATTGAATTTTAAAAAATATAGAAATAAATGCTAGAATAGGTTGATATAGACTGGAAATGATGCAAAATATCTACAACTTCAATTTACTAGAAATGCCACTTTGAATAGAAATGAATATGAATTCAGATTTCTCAAATGCAGTTTTTGTATTTTACCCAAAAACAACTTGAATACTTAATGGTTTTAACGAGCAATTACTAGAACAATTCAAAAACCTAAAATCATATACATGATGCAGAATCTCAAATCAAAAAATCTGACACAAAGTATGACCTACAAAAGACTGATTTAGTAGCCTAGTAGCTCTCAGACTCAAAAATACAGATACAGAACAATTTAAACATGATTATGATTTCGTAGAAAGTAAATATCATGAATTGATAATTTTAGATAATTAACATAATAAAAATAACAAAACAATAACAATAAATTAAAAATTTAACAAAAAAACTTCTCAAAATCTGAGAAGTTTTTTGTAATTATGCTAATTTTGCAGCTATTTCAGCCTTAGTCATACCATCAATATCTGTAGTAATACCAGCAGATCTAGCAGTACCTTGAGCTATTTTCATCGCACCAGCTAAATCTATAGAGTTTAAGTCTGGCATTTTTTCTGTAGCTATTTCTTTTACTTGTTCTAGAGTCAAGTGTCCTACTTTTTCTTTATGAGGAAGTTTAGAACCACTTTTTAAGTTCAATTTAGCTTTAACCAAAACTGACATAGGTGGTTGTTTTACGATAAAACTAAAAGTTCTATCTTCGTAAACAGTAATAACAACTGGTAATCTAACACCCATTTTGTCTCTAGTTTGTTCGTTGAATTTAGATGTAAATTCTTGAATAGGTACTCAGTGTTGACCTAGGGCAGGACCCACAGGAGGAGCTGGAGTAGCTTGTCCTCAATTGATTTGTAATTTAATATATCCTTTTACTGCTTTTTTTGGTGCCATGATAATTTTTAATTATATTTTAAAGTATTTTAATCCTATATTTGAGCCTCTTTCCACTTACAATGAGGGAATTTATGCCCAGAAAGGGCATTACCCTATGGACAAGAGAGAGGTTAAATTATTAATTTTCTGTTGAAGTTTTAAATTATTCTTTATAAGTTGTTTTCGGGACAAACTAGAAATAATTTAGAACTACCTCTATAGAGAGGTTTTTAGAAGCCAGTGTATTGTATAAATAAATAGAAAAAAATCAAATTTTTTTTATAAATAATTATATTTTATGATACTAAAACAAAAAAAGTCAAAACATAAAAAATTATAATCTTGTTTTTTCTCACAAAATAAGTAAAAAAGAAGTACATTACTTTATTATTAATTATTTTTTATGAAATATTTATTAAGTCTAGTATTTTTTATAACCATAAGTTTTTATACACTTAGTTTGGGCTTGGACCCATATTATAGTATGGTTATTCTTTTTGCATCATTGGCAGGTGGATATATGGCTATGAACATATGAGCAAATGATGTAGCAAATAGTGTTTGACCAGCTGTAGGTTCAAAAACTATTACTTTGAAATGGGCAATAATTATTGCTGCAATTTGAAATTTTTCTGGTGCTTTAATCGCTTGATGAGATGTAGTATCTACAATCAAAGATTGAATAATAGATATATCTGGTTTTGGATGAGATACTCATATGTTTATATTTGCTATGATTTCAGCTTTGGTTTCAGCAGCTATATGGTTAAATATAGCTACGTATTTCAAGGCACCAGTTTCTACCACTCATTCTATAGTTTGAGGTGTTATGTGAGCTTGAGTTGCAGCTCTTTGAGTAAAAGTTGTTTCATGGTCTACGATGTGAAAAATAGTGGCTAGTTGGGTTATCTCACCAGTTTTGTGAGGTATTATAGCTGCTATTTTTTTATTTTTTATAAAAACTACGATTTTATTTAAAGATGATAAAATAAAATCAGCACAAAAAATGGTTCCAATTTTTGTAGCAATAATGTCTTGGGCATTTTCTACATATTTGATTTTAAAATGACTAAAGCATCTCATAAAATTGGATTTTACTCAAGCATCTATTATATGATTTATAATAGCTATCATAGTATATTTTGTGATGAGTAAAGTTTTAAAATGAAAAAATCACAAGATAAAAAATAATAGGGAATCAATAAATACATTATTTAGTATACCACTTATATTTGCAGTAGCACTACTTACATTTGCACATTGAGCCAATGATGTAGCAAATGCTATCTGACCACTAGCATGAATCTATGATGCCATAGTTAGCTGATGAATTACATGAAAAGCTAGTATTCCTATATGGATTATGGTTATATGATGAGCAGGTATTTCTATATGATTATATTTGTTCTGACCTAGAATTATCAAAAGAGTGTGATGAGAAATCACTGAGTTAGACCAAGTCAGAGCATTTTCTATAGCTCTATCAGCAGCTCTTACTGTAATAATCGCAAGTCAACTTTGACTTCCAGTTAGTTCTACACATATAGCATTAGGTTGAATTTTCTGAGTATGATTTTTGAGAGAATACCTAGATAAAAAACACAACAAGAAAAAAGAAATACATGTAAAAAGAGATCTGATTTACAAAATAATAGCAGCATGGTTGATAACTGTACCTGTAGTAGCATTTTTATCAGGAATGGTATTTTTACTTATAGAAAGTTTGTACTTATAGTTTCCTATAATAAAATTATAAAAAATACTGAACATATATTGTTCAGTATTTTTTATAAACTAATTATTTACGAAGTCAATTTTTAAAAAATAATATTTTGACTTTTTATTAATTATAAATATACATAAATCACAATTGCACAACAAAGTTATATGCGCATTTGAAAAACATAATATAATTTTGCTTAAAATAAGGAGAAGCAAAGTGAAAGAAAATACATATTTAGTCGGGATAGGTAACTACAATTCAAAAACTAAAGTTAAGTTTCAAAAAGTTATTAAACTAAACCAAGATGATAGTTTTTTAAGATTCTTATCTATAGCATTTGTTACCCAAATAGAATTATTGGATACTAAAGTTTTAGATTTTTCTAAACTAGATATAGATGATCTTATCATTGATGCATATAGCTATGGTTTTTGTGGATTTGCTATGTATCTAAATACAATTAAGTCTACAAAAAAATTTGGTTTTATTACAATTGTAAAAAATGAAACAAATATAAATAGAATAGAACAAGCTCTGTTTGTCAAAGAAATGTTTAGACAAGGTACTTTGAAAAGAACCAATTCTGAAGAATATTCATTATTGGTAAAATCTTTAGAAACAATTAATTTTGCAGAGAATAAAAGCTTACCTTTAAATGAACAAATATTTGAAGAAAACTAATGCTGAAAAAAAACGGAGGAAAAAAATGCAAACATTTAAGTTTGCATTTTTGATTGTATTTATTTTAATCAATTATCTTTTCCATCAGGCTTTTCAAATGTTTATTATAATAATTATCTACTATCTTTGCAGTAATCAAATCTCACCATATATTTACAGATGTTCTAAACATATCTAGTATCCTATCAAAAGCCATTATAGTTAGTAAAGCTTCTACAGGTAATCCTAGAGTCAAAAAAACTGTTGTCAAAATCACCATACCAGCTCCAGGTACTCATGCAGCTCATATAGATGCCAAAACTACTATAAAAATAACTATTATTTGTTGACTAAAATCTAGAGGTGCTCAAACCATTTGCGATACAAATAATGCTACTCAAGCCTGATAAAGAGCTGTTCCATTCATGTTTATAGTTGTTCCTAGAGGTATGTTGAAGTTTACTACATCTGGATTAAGTTTTGCTTTTTCTTTGGCTACACTCATAGTAAGTCACATAGTTGCACTACTAGAAGCAGTTGAAAATCACAACAACAAAGCTTCTTTTATCAACATGAAATATTTAAAAGGATTAAATTTTCAAAATAAATATCACACCAAAGGTAGTGTTATAAAAGCATGAATAAACAGTGAAAGCAATATAATTACTACAAAAGGCAACATATTTCACATACTATCTACTCAGTTTTCGGTCACGACTTTTGCTACAATAGCAAACACTCATAGTGGAGTCAATTTTATCACATATGATATAAATTTAAGTATTCAGTTATTTATAGCATTAAATACATCTGCAACTAGATTTATATGGCTTTTGTTTTTTGTAGCCATTATAGAAATTCATAAAAGTATAGATATAACAACTATTTGAATAGCATTCAAATCTATAAAAGATTGCATTATATTACTAGGTATGATTCAGATCAAGAAATCAGATAAATTAGCAGGTTTTGTACTAGAATTAGCTACTTCACTAAAAACTATGTCAGTATAACTACCAGGATTAAACAAATTCATCAAGGTCAATGAAGTCAAAATAGCCATTATCGTAGTACCTACATAATACATCAAAGTCCTGATACCTATATTTCAAAGCTTGTTCAAATCGCCCAATCACAAAATCGCGATAATCACAGAGAAAAACAAAAGAGGACCAAGCAATACTTTTAATAGTTTCATAAATACATCTCACATCCAAAAAAAGTTCTTTACAAATTCAGGAAAAAAACATCATACAACAGTTCCGAGTATCAAAGATGAAATTACCTGTACTTCAAGTCTTTTAAACAATTTCAAAAATTTCACAATCGAAAAATCAAACCTCAATTTATTCAAAGCAATTATAAATTTTTGCACAAAAGCAGTTTTAAACATAATTATTATTTTACATATTTTAATATATATAAATATCATAACATAAAAAAAATCATAACACAAAAAAAAGCCAATAATTGGCTTTTTTGTCAAGAAAAATTTAAAAATATATGATTTATTTAAAAAAAGATTTTATGATAATTATAATTAAACATTTTTAAAGTATTTTTGATAACTAAATACTTATTTTATAGCACTAGCTTTCTCCCATTTGCAAGGGGAGTACCCACAGGGGGAGGGGGTAAAACCATAGTACAAAATTTACAAAGTAAGCGAATAAGCAATTTTTTTTCTGACTTAGAAATCCGATTTTTTCAGAGTTTCTTTTCTCTATTTTTTATTTTGATTAGCAGTTATAACCTGCTCCTCATAATAACTAGCAATTATCTGAATACCTACATGTTCAGTACCAGCAAAGAACAATCATTGTCATACAGCAGCATTTAAAAGTATGTATTTTTCTTGCTCTGTTAGTTTATATATGTTTTGTAAAGCGTCTATTGAAGCACTAGATTGTTTCAAAAGTAGTTGTATAGATGAGTTTGTCATGATTGGTTTTCAGTATTTACTACCGATGAAATCTTCCACATCTTGTGTAATTGTAGTGATTCATAAACCGTATTTTCTCGCTCTTTTTACTAGTCAAAACAAAAACTTAGCAGAGTCTTCATGTTGCATTATATTCCAAGCTTCATCTATTACTAAAAGTCTTTTTTTGCTTTTTGATCTTACTTTGTTCCATATATGATTCAAAACTACATACATGGCAATAGGTCTCAACATATCATCCAAATCTCTCACTGAAAATACTTGTAATCATTCATTTAAATCTATATTAGTCCTATTTGAGAATATTCATGAAAATATTCAAACTGTATATTTTTCTATTCTCTTTACCAAACTACCAGCTCAATCCATAGTTTCTAGTACATCTTGTAAATCTTTCATCACTGGTATTTCTTTTCAGACTATATTGTCATCTTCGAGTGTAATTCATTTCAAACTATATGTGGTTACTATAGCTTTTTCCATGATAGATTCTTCTTCAGCAGTCATTTTACCTAACATCAGATTCATCAGACCTAATAATCATATGATAGCACTTCTCAGCAAGTCACCAGGTTTTTCATCGTGGTCTTTTAAACCATATGGCAAATCAAAAGGATTTATTCTCTCACTAGAATTCAGTGACACATCTAGATAACTTCATCACACTTGGTTTACTAGTGGTTTGTATTCATTTTCAGGATCTATTATTATTACATCAGTCCCAAACATCAGACTTCTAAGTATTTCTAGTTTTACAGCAAAAGATTTACCTCAACCAGACTTGGCAAATACAGTCATATTTGCATTTTCAGTTCTAAATCTATCAAATATTATCAGTGAATTGTTGTGAGTATTTACTCCATAAAGTATTCAATCATCATGCGTCAATGTACTAGATGAAAAAGGGAAGGTAGTAGACAATCATCACGTAGATATATTTCTATAAACACCTAGCTCATCTTTACAAAATGGACCAGTAGAGATAAAAGCCTGTTCAGCTCTCAAATAAGCTTGTTTTTGCAATACATTTCTACCTGCCAAAACAGTTTCTATATCTTTTCATATTCTATTCAACTTTTCTTCATCTTCGGCGTATACAGTTATATACAATCACAAGTGAAAATATTTTTCTTCTCATCTAGTCAGCTTGTATCTCAATTCTTCTACATCTTGTATTTGTGCTTCTATAGCTGGATCATTTATCAGTCACTTTTCAGCACTCATACTTCTTTCACTATGCAATTGAGTAAGTCTTTTCCTCAAGTATTTTTGTATAAATGCAGAGTCGATAGGATAAACAAAAAGACTCATATCAAATTTAACATCCCAGTTTATGATAGGCGACAACCAGTTTCATTCCAAAAAATTTGGGTAAGCATACACAAAAAAAGTCTTAACGTAAGTATCGTTAATTTTCAATTTATTTGGAAAGCTTTTCCAATACGCAGGTGCAATGGCATCTTTTATATAAGCCAAAGCTTCTTTGTACTCTTTTTCAGATTCCAGTATTTCTTTGTCCTCTAGAGCTTTTTCCTTTTTGCTTTCCTTTGAGCTTTCAGGCTCTTTTTTTATATAAGAAAAAGTATCTCAGTTGATTCTCGTTGATACTAGAGTTATCAATTTATCATTTTTGTTTTCCATTAAAATTACTTAGTTATTATTCGTGAATTATTTTAATTATTAAATACTAATTGTAAAGCAAGCTATACAATTTTCGCTTTACAAAAAAATATTAATATTTTTAATATTTTTTAAGAAATAAATACACAAAAAGTAAAGTACAAAATAATTGAAATAAATATTAATTACATATAATAAAAACATTATAATTTAATTGTAAAACATGGGAATATTACAAAAAATAAAATGAGGTATCTACAATGGTATAGGTTTCATGTTAGTAGTCTGAATTACATGAATAGCCTACTGAGCATATGTAAGCATATCTGATGTTGCACCAAATGATACATTGACAGCAAGTACATTTAATCAAGTATTAGCGAATATAGATTCATTAAATACAACAGTTACAGGATTATCTAGTTGAAATGTCCCAGTATGAGCAGTTATGGCATTCAATGGAACATCATGTCCTACTTGATGGACTGCTGCTGATTGAAGTGGTGATGAGAAAAACACTAGTTGAGCAAATACTACATTGGATTTAAGAGGTACATTTGTTAGATGATTGAACTGAAGTGCAAATAGTAGAGATGTAAGTAGGGCATTGTGAAATTATCAAGAAGATGCATTTCAAAATATTACTTGAGAAATATATTGAACATATGCAGCATTGTATAGATATTCAAAATCATGAGTTTTTTCGTGATCAGCATGATCTGCATGAAGTGTATTAACATCACCATCATATAATACAAGTGCAGCTGCAGACAGGCTATCTTTTGATGCTTCAAATTCTTCATGAGCTAGAACTTCTACAGAAACTCGTCCAAAAAATGTGACACTACTATACTGTGTAAAACAATAATAAAATATAACCTATAAATATATGACAATTATAAAAAATATAAAATCATGAATATTTCAATGAATTTGAATCTTATTAGTTATCTGAATCTCATGAGTAGCCTACTGAGCATATGTAAGTATATCTAGTGATGTAACAGATTGACAAACACTTACATCATGATTATTTAACAATGTTTTGGAAAATCAAAGAAGTCTAAAAATTTTGGTAGACAATGCAGCTCCAGCATGATTTGTATGAGCATTCAACTTAGCTTCATGTCCTACATGATGGATACCAGCAAATGGTTCAAATGGAACACCAGATTTGAGAGGTGAATTTATTAGATGATTGGACGGAGGTAGGTGAGTGGATAGTGGTAGAGTTCTTGCAAGTTGGCAAGCATCTACAAGTATAGCTGATTTTGCTACTGCAGCCAATAACTTATTATATCTATTTATTAAAAATTCAGATTGAACTGATTGAGTAATAGCCGCAAATAATTGAGGAAATACTTGAAATTCAACGACTGCTATATATAGAACAGTTCGTCCTCGTAATGTAGCCCTGCTATACTGTGTAAAACAATAATTCACTTGTCAACAGATGGCTTTAGCCATTTGTAATATTCATTAAAAAACAAAACTATGAAAAAATATCTAGAAACATACTATAAATGATTAATTAATTGATTATGAATTATAACTATTATCTGAATTTCATGAGTAGCCTACTGAGCATATGTAAGTATATCAGATGTAGCTCCAAACGATACACTAACAGCAAGTACATTTAACCAAGTATTAGCAAATATAAGTTCTATAAAAACTTCAGTAGACAATGCAGCTCCTGTTTGAGCAGTAATGGCATTCAATTTATCGAGTTGTCCTAGTTGATGGTGACCAGCAAATGGTTCAAATGGAACACCAGATTTGAGATGAGAATTTATCAGATGATGGGATAATGGTAGATGAGTGGATGCTTGAAGAGCTATTTGAACATTACAAAGATGAAGTTTAGTTATGAATTCAAATAGTTATTGAGATGCAAGAGTTTTTAGTTTACTACAAGATAATGATTTATGATATGATCCTGCAATAACAAATCCTTCAAACACTTATTGACGGAGAGATGATGTTGCTACATGATGATGAGCACCATGAACATGGGGATGAGCTTGATTTGTAGATACTAATTATGTAAAAATGACACGTCCTCGTAACGTAGCCCTACTATATTGTGTAAAACAATAATTCACTTGTCAACAGATGGCTTTAGCCATTTGTATATTTTATAACAAAAACAAACTATGAAAAATTACAAAGAAAAATTTATATGATGAATTATTTCATGATTATGAATAACACTGGTAATCTGAATTTCATGAATAGCCTACTGAGCATATGTATCTATGACTGATGTAACTAATGGAGAAACACTAACAGCAAGCACTTTCAATCAAGTACTAGCGAATATAGATTCACTGAATACAACAGTTTCATGACTTTCAAATGTTCCAGCATGAGCAGTAATGGCATTCAATTTATCTTCTTGTCCAAGTTGATGGATAGAGGCAAATTGATGAAGTTGAACACCAGACCTTAGATGAGAGTTTATTAGATGATTGGATAATTGAAGGTGAGTAGATAGTGGGAGAACATTAAATAGTTGGCAAGCTCCGTCAATTTTGACTGCTTCAATTTGACCAGATGCAATTCAAGATTTAGTAATTGAATGATCTTCATCAAATCAAGTTACAACATCAGATTTCTATCTTGCAACACAAACTGATATGATAAGTGATACATGGTATCCATCAACATTAAAGTGAAGCATATATAGTATTAGCACTGCATGATATACTTGAAACTCTGCTTGACGTCCGATTGATACACAAGCTAATCGTCCATTAAATAATTCAAATTTTTTTAAAGCCTGATGAACTCGTCCTCGTAATGTTACCCTTCTATACTGTGTAAAACAATAAAATATAACCTAAAAAATATATGTCTATAGCAAAAAATATAAAATCATGAATATTTCAATGAATTTGAATATTAATAGTAATCTGAATTTCATGAGTAGCATACTGAGCATATGTAAGTATCTCAGATGTAGCACCAAATGATACATTGACAGCAAGTACATTTAATCAAGTACTAGCGAATATAGATTCACTGAATACAACAGTTTCATGACTTTCGTGAACAGTTTCATGATTATCTTGAAATTATACTACTTTGGCATGAACTGTTTCATGACTTTCAAATGTACCAGCTTGAGCAGTTATGGCATTCAATTTATCATCATGTCCAACAGGATGGATAGCAGCAAATGGTTCAAATAGTACACCAGATTTGAGAGGAGAGTTTATTAGATGATTGGATGGTGGTAGATGAGTAGATAGTGGGAGAACATTATCAAGTTTTCAAGCTCAAGATTGGAAATGATTTTATCAACACAATACATGACAAAATACTACAGTTTATAGTCATTGACCAGTTTATATGTGAAAATCTACTTCTTCATATGTATGAAATTTGTTTGTATGAGGATGGTCAGCACCAGCAGCTGCTATGTGAACTATGTGGGATACTTCTGAAATACGTCCTCGTAACGTAGCCCTATTATACTGTGTAAAACAATAGTTCACTTGTCAACAGATGGCTTTAGCCATTTGTAATATTCATTTAAAAAACAAAACTATGAAAAAATATCTAGAATGATATATGAGATGATTAAGTATTTGAATGTGAATAATTACTATACTTTGAATCACATGAATAGCATATTGAGCATATGTAAGTATATCTAGTGATGTAACAGATTGACAAACACTTACATCATGATTATTTAACAATGTTTTGGAAAATCAAAGAAGTCTAAAAACTTTGGTAGACAATGCTGCTCCAGCATGAGCAGTAATGGCATTCAACGGAACTACATGTCCAACATGATGGACAGCAGCAGATTGAAGTTGAGATGAAAAAGATACAAGTTGAGCTAATACAACTCTTGATTTGAGAGGTACATTTATTAGATGAATGAATTGAAGTGTAAATGGTAGAGATGTTAGTAGGGCATTGTGAAATTATCAAGCTGATGAATTAAAAAGTCATAATCATGCAATAACTACTTATGATATATTTAATACAGCAGCATTTATAATAAATGATCACAGTTGAGATTCTATAACATCATCAGATAATTCATCACCATATTGAGAAATAAAAAACAATAGATATTATACTGATACACTATGATGAACAGAAACTCGTCCAAAAAATGTAGCCCTACTATACTGCGTAAAACAATAAAAAATAACCTTTTCTTGAAACTACTTTTGTAGCCTCTCCAGCATAAGCTGGAGAATTTCAAGGATAGGTTATTTTTTTGTAGCCTCTTTCCACTGATACGTGTCCAGTCTTTAGCTGGAAGGGGAGAGAATTTATGCCCGAAGGGAGGTATCCTGTGGACAAGAGAGAGGTTATTTTTTTGTGCTTCAGAATAGTTGAGTGAGTGTTTACCAATTCCATTCAGTAATAAATTCATTCTTTATTTCTTCAGGATAATCAGCATTTTTATCATAATCAGCTCATTTATAATGTATCACTGCTAGAGTGATATCATCTAGTTGTACATGTTTGTATCACATAAATTTTGATAAATCCATAGTGATATTGTTAAACACACTTCTAGCAGATTTATAATCTCTACCAGTTACATTTGGAGCGTTGTTTATACTATCTTCTAGTCTGTTTTCGTTAAACATTTGTTCATTTCAGTCTTTTTTAGGAGCATTTATAGCTTCTGTGATTCAGTCACTATAAAGTACTATTATATCGTTTTCTTCAAATCTGATTTCAGATTCTTTTACTATTTTTGATATATCTTTTACCATTCATAGAGCTACTCATCCAGATTTAATTCTAAATGTTTTGTTTTGTTTATGCTTATAAATCATTAGATATTCATGACCAGCTCCAGTCATGTATATCTTTTTTTCTTTACTATCCCATCTCACCATTAGTAAGCTCATTAACAAGTTTGCTTTTACTCTGGGTTTAAGTATTTCATTTGTTTTTGCTAATATGATAGCTCCACTTTTAAAAACCTTTGCAAATCCACTAATCAGAGCATTTACCATTATCATGATAAATCAAGCTCCCACTCAGTGACCAGTAGCATCTCATACATATATGTAATAATTTTCTCATTGGTTTATTATATCATAACTATCTCAACCTATTTCTCAAGCTGGTTTTGACTTAACAATTACTTCCAATTCAGGCACTTCTATCAATTTTTTAGTAAGCATTTTTCATTGTATTTCCTTACCCAAATCTACTTCTGATCTGATTTCCTTACCATGGATAAATTCATCTTTGATATTTTTCAAAGTATTAAGAGTTTTAGAAAAAAATACTAGAGTATAATTCAAGTGAGGATTCATAGTTTTTTTGAATTCTATATCAGTATCCTTTAGATTTCACACCAAAAAACTCTTTATAGTAAATTCTAGTTTCACGATAGGATCATGAAAGAATTTTTTCACGACAAAAAGTATAATCAAAAACTCGATTATCAGTACAAAAGCAATAGTTATAAACCTTTTTTGCTCATCAAAACTAGCTAATTGTTCACTATACAATAAATACATCAAAGGGTTTGATATAAGTATTACCAGTATAATTGTCTGAAAAATGGTATAAAATCATCTCATATGGAACTATTATAATATATATTAATATTATTTTATTATATTTTTACTTTATATGCAAATAATCACCACTTTCACAACAATCAAACTTCGTCCATTAAAAGTAACACAATAATTTAAGAAAATACTGTAGCCTCTTTCTCTTTGACTAAAGGGAAAGAATTTATG
The DNA here is from genome assembly GCA_028688895.1 of Candidatus Altimarinota bacterium. Lineage (GTDB taxonomy): Bacteria > Patescibacteriota > Gracilibacteria > BD1-5 > UBA6164 > UBA6164. Next base: position 155,298 of record JAQTXG010000001.1, read on the forward strand.
CCCATAGGGAGGTATCCTGTGGACAAGATAGGGATAACTTTCACCATCAAATAACTAGTATTACCCCAAAAATCATTTACCAATGCTACTTAAACAGCTTTTTTAACATTACTTTTAATAGTTATTTTGAAAAAGAATAATAGCTAGATATAATTTACATATAAAATAAGTGGAAGAAAAAGCAGAAAAGGCTTGTTAATGACAGACAAACTAGTACAAAAAAATTGAACAAAAATAATAAAATTTAAACAAAAAAATAAATATGTGAACAGCAAATACAATTACGACTATAGACATATGAAGTTCAAAAATCAGGACTGTAATATGATATTTTGATAGTGAAAACAGGGACAATTTTCATATTTTATGAGTAGGTATTTCAAATTCTAATGCTATTAGAAAATGAAATATTCTAGATATGGAAGAATTTAAAAATAATCTGGATGCATCTCTAGCCGAAGCGGAAAAAATGGCTTGAGAACAGGTTAATTGAGCATATATATCTTTCAACTCTTCTTCATTTGAAGTATTTAGAAACAAATGAGTAGTAGCAGTAACTGGTTGAGAAATATCAGAAGAGGATATAGATAGAGCATTAGAAATGGCTAAAAATGGAGTAGATTTACCAAACAAAGAGATATTAAAAGTAATACCTGAGCATTTTTGAGTAGATTTGGAAGAATGAATAAAAAATCCTATTTGAATGTCAGCTAGAAAACTAGAAGTGGTTTCAAATATCTTTTCTATGAATTTAAATGTATTAAATAATATTAGAAAAGCTATATGAGATATATGAATAGAGATTTATGACATATATCCAAACTTACTTAGCTCTCCAGAAGGAGTACTTTCAAAGAGACAAAAAGAATTATGAGTAGTATGTATAGATATATGAGCATCTTCTACTTGAGTAACTGTTTATGAAAACTGAGTATTAAATTATTCTAGCATAATACCGATTGGTTGAGACAATGTTACAAACGATATAGCACTAGGACTTAGAACTTCTACATGAGTAGCAGAAAAAATCAAGATAGATTACGCAGAATTGAACCTAGAAAAAGACGAATCATACGAAGATCACTGATTTGATTTAAACGAATTAAATATGTGAGAAGAGTGAGAAGTTTCTAGAGTATATCTATCTAGAATAGTTACAGCTAGATACGAAGAAATACTATACTTTGTGAGAGAAGAACTGAAAAAAATAGGTAGAGATGGTATGTTGCCAGAATGAGCGATTTGTGTATGAGGAGGTGTAAAAATGAGATGATTTGTAAATCTAGCAAAAAAGAGTTTAAAATTACCAGTTTTTATTTGAACACCAGTTTCAAAAGACCAATTGGTTGATTCATCTATAAGCGATCCAGTATTTGCTGCAGTTATAGGTACTATGATATTGTCAAATATGTATGGTACAAATTCAAATATATTTACATTTAATATATCTGGATTTATAGAATCACTAAAGAAATTGTGGAAAAAAATTATGCCAAAATAATTAAAATTAAATACTTTATAAATTAAATTACATTATGATTACTAAAAGAAGAGAAGATAAATTAAAAAATTTACTTTGAAACAACAGAGATAGTTCAGCATTTGCTGGACCAGAAGAGATAAATATTTGAGGAGGTATTTCTCCAGTGGCTAGAATAAAAGTAGTATGAGTAGGTTGAGCATGACAAAATGCAGTAAATAGAATGATAGAGTGAGGATTAGAATGAGTAGAATTTGTTTCTATAAATACTGATACTCAAGCATTGTACAACTCTCTAGCACCTACTAAATTAAATATCTGAAAAATAATTACTCAAGGTCTATGAGCATGAGCAGATCCAGAAATAGGTAAAAAATCAGCTGAAGAATCTAGAGAAGATATCAAAAATGCTTTATCATGAGCAGATATGGTATTTATTACTTGTGGTCTAGGTTGAGGTACTGGTACTGGTGCAGCTCCAGTTGTAGCAGAAGTAGCAAAAGAACTATGAGCTTTAACAGTATGAATCGTTACAAAACCATTTTCTTTTGAATGACAAAATAGAATGAGTAAATCATTAGATGGTTATTCAAACTTAAAAGAAAAAGTAGATACACTTATCACTATTCCAAATGATAGAATACTATCTATTATCGACAAAAAAACTCCATTATTAGATGCATTTTCTATAGTTGATGAAATACTTAATCAATGAGTACAATGAGTTTCAGACTTGATAACTCAACCAGGTTTGATCAATGTAGACTTTGCTGATGTGACATCTGTTATGAAAAACGCAGGTTCTGCACTTATGGGTATAGGTTATGGTTCTGGTGAAAACAGAGCTATAGAAGCAGCTAGAGCAGCGATAGATTCTCCACTATTAGAGTTATCTATTGCATGAGCTAAATGACTATTGTTCAACATCACATGAGGTACAGATTTATCTATGTTTGAAGTAGATGAAGCTGCAAAAATCATTACTGAATCAGTAGACACAGATGCAAACATCATATTTGGTGCGACTATCAACGAAGAATACAATTGAGAATTAAAAATCACAGTTGTAGCTACATGATTTGATGAAGATTCAAACAAAAATTATAGTGAATGAGCTAGATCAAAACCACAAATAGTTGCAAACCCATTTGGCAGAAAACCAGTAACAGATTCTAGAATTACTCCTACTGTAACTCCTACAAACAATCCAAGTACAGGACAAGGTTCTACTTCAAATTCTCAACATCTAGATGACCTAGAAATCCCATCATTTCTGAGAAGAAAAATGTAATCAAAAAAATCCTATTATAGGATTTTTTTGAATTTAAGTAAGGTCTGAAAAACTAATATATTTTAATATATTGCATTTTTTCTAAAAATATTTAACATTATAACAATATAAATACTAATTTTAAACATATGAACATAAAAGTTATAAAAGAAAAAATCTGATATTCAGCTATTCTTAGTGATTTTGGTATTTTTACACAGTGAGATAATTTTGAAGAACTAACTATTAATTTAAAAGAAGCTATAGAACTTTATTATGAGAAAAACATGAAATTAAAAAAATGAGTTACTTTTAATGAATTCAAGGAATTCGATTTAGTATTAAATTAAAATTATGGTCTATACTGATATTTCTTGAAAGGAATTAAAAAAATTATTAGAAAAATCATTTTGATATACTAGTGTTTCACAAAAATGAAGTCATATGAAAATTAGATATATAGATTAAAGTGTTATCATTATACCTAATCACAAACATATAAAAGAATGATTGTTTAATGCTATATTATCTCAAGTATGAGAAAAAACATTAAAATCTAAATTAGAAATATTTGCTGAATTATTCAAAAAATAAAGATATTATAAGTTAAGATTTTTATTCTTACCTATATATTTTGCATAGGCCCTTCAGTGTTTCATTAATAGTAAGAATAATATCTTAATGTAAATATTAAACTAAAAAGAACTAGTTAGTTTTTTAAAAAATTATTTTTAATTACTCTTACTTATATTAAGGATTTTTTTGATTTTTGTATAATTATGTATATAATTTAGTTTATTATTTATTAATATATTTTAATGAATCCAAAATTATCAGAATTTTTTTGAGTAAGTATATATGTATATTGGAATGACCATAATCCACCACATTTTCATGTAATATATAAAGATTTCAATTGTTATATTTCTATAAATGAATTAAAAATACTTGAATGAAATTTGCCTCCAAAAATAGAAAAATTAGTTATTTCATGGGCAGAATTATATAATGAAGAATTACTTGAAGCATGGGAAGATGTACAAAATATGAAAACTCCGAAAAAAATAGATCCTTTAATTTCTAAAAAATAAAATATGCATTTTGTAAAAGAAGCAACTTATATATGAGATTATAATATAAAAATTACATTTGAAGATTGAAAAGTAAAAGTTTTTGATATGTCACCATATTTGGAAAATAATTCACTTACTTTTAGACCATTAAAACAAAAAGATATTTTTAAAATGTTTAAAATTAAGTGAAATACTATATCTTGGATTACATGAGCAGATATATCACCAGATTTTTTATATGAAAAATGAATAAATAAAAAATAAAATATTATCACTCAAAAAATTTGCAATTAAATAAAAAACTCTTAAAATACTTAAGAATTTAGAAGTAAAGACGGGGATTTGTGAAAACAAGTTCTCGTTTTCTTTTAAAAAATTATTTTATTTTCCTTTATTTTCCTTATTTTGTAGCCCCTTTCTCTAAGTAGAGAAAGGATTCAGGATAGAGTTATGAAAGGGTTAATTATAAAACTATGCTAGATTTAAAACAAATAGAACAAGCAGTAAATATTATTTCTGTAGAGAAAAAAATACCAAAAGAAAAACTTATAGAGATTATAGAAGCAGCTATTAAAACAGCTTACAAAAAAGATTATTCTACAAAAGACGAGGAAGTAAATGTTAAACTAGATTTAGTAAATTACAATCTAGAAATAACAGTAGAAAAAACTGTAGTAAAAGAAGTTACAAATCCTTCTACTGAAATCTCATTTGAAGAATTATGAGATGACGCAGGTGATTATTCAGAGTGAGATATCATAGAACTAGATGTAACAGATGAGATAAACGCTGATGATGGATGAGAAAGTTTTTGAAGAATAGCATCTCAAGCAGCTAGACAAGTAATTATTCAAAAAATAGGTGATAGTGAAAAAGAAAAAATATATGATTTATTTGAGTGAAAAGAAGGTCAAGTAATCAATATGAAAGTAGAAATGGTTGAAGGTTGAAAAGTAGTTTTTGATTACAACGGTAACCAAGTAGTACTACCTAAATCAGAACAAGTAGCTAGAGATGTATATACTCCTGGAGCTAGATTTTTCTTGTATGTAGCAGAAGTATCAAAAAGTGAAACAGGTGCTCCAAAAGTAGTATTATCTAGAAAGAGACCAGAAATAGTTACTGCTATTTTTGCTGAAAATGTATCAGAAATCGGAGAGGGAATTATATCAATAGACAATGTAGTTAGACAACCATGAGTAAAAACTAAAATATTAGTTTCTACTACATTTGATGAAATTGATCCAGTTGGTACACTTATAGGTCAAAAAGGTATCAGAGTAAAATGAGTGATGGATGAATTATCATGAGAAAAAATAGATATCATAGCAAATAGATGAGATGTGAGAGAAATACTTAAAAAATCACTTTCACCAGCAGAAGTTATCAGAGTAGATGTAGATGAAGAAAATGAATCAGCAATTTGTTATATACTACCAACAGAGAGAGCAAAAGCAGTAGGTAAAAATGGTTTAAATGTAAATTTAGCGTCAAAATTGACATGATACAGAATTTCTATTGAAGATATAGAAGTAAAAGAAGAGAAATAAAAAAAATATAATATAATCTTTATTGAGTCTCTTTCCCCTGACAAGGGGAGAGAATTTATGCCCGAAGGGAGGTATCCTTTGGACAAGAGAGGTTTTTTATGTTTTTTTATTTGATAATTGTTTCATTATTCTTATAATAAAATCGTTAATTTGTAAAATATAGACAATGAAAGTATTATTTTTAAAACATGTCGTGAATGTTTGAAAAGAAGGTGAAATAAAAGATGTAAAACCAGGTTATGCTACAAATTTATTATTACCACAATGATTGGCTATAGAGCTCACTCCAGAAGCTGAGAAAAAGTATTATGAAAAACTAAAAAAACAGGAAGCACACAAAAGAGAATTAATAGAAAATAGACATCAAATATCTGAAAAACTAAACTGACAAAAACTAGTTTTTACATTAAAAACTGGTACAAATCACAAAGTTTACTGAGGTATATGAGAAAAAGATATTATTAGTGAGATAAAGAAAAAGTTTAAATTGGAGCTGACTAAAAAACATATTGACTTACCAGATTGACACATAAAAAAGCTTTGAGAGAGTCAGATATATGTAAAACTATGAAAAGATGCAATGGCTAAATTATTTATTATCATAAATGAAGAATAATATGTATCTTTGAATTGATTTATGAGACAAGAGATGTGGTATATCTGTATATGTGCAATGAATTGTTTTACCTAAAGCAATAGTTTCTAGACATTTACTTGTTTGAGAATTGAAAAAACTTATAAAAGAGTATGATATAACTACAATTGTTGTAGGTTTACCATATGATTTATATGAAAAAAATTTAAAACAATTAGATAAAACAAAACTATTTATACAAAAATTGAAATCTATATTTCCAAATATAAAAATAGATTGAATAGATGAGAGATTTACTAGTTTTGAAGCTGATTTAGTATTGGGAAGTATGTGAATAAAAGACAAAAATTGAAAAAGAGATGATATATCAGCAGTGTTGATTTTGGAGAGTTACTTGAAACAAAATAAGGTTTAAATGTCTAAGGAAACATTGAAAAAGTCCTTAATTTAACTTTTTTATAATTTATAACTAATACAAATATGAAAACTATAAATAAAATATTGTTTTTACTTGCTACAATTGGTTTATTAACAGCAAATACTTTTGCTGCAACATTGGATAAAATAGAAGCAATAAATAATAATACAGTAGAAATAACAGCTAGTAATGATGTGGTATTTTCTGATATAAAAGTTGATTGAGAAGTAAAATTATTAAAAGATATACCAGTTTCATTTAGTGCAAAAGATACTCAAAATCCAAAAAAAGTTCTATTAAATTTATCTAGTGATATTACAGCAAATACTTCATATAGTCTTATTACAGTATTATGAGGTGAATGAAACATAGATTTTAAAATAGCTGAATTTTTACAATGAGAATTTGTAAACTCAAATTTGATGGAATGAGAACATGGTATAGAAAAAGTTAATATAGTAGATTCTAGAACTATAGAAGTTTATTACAATGTTGATTTAACTCAAGATACATTTGAATACAAAATATTAAGTGAATTAGAGACTTCTGGTTTAAAATCAAGCTGAAACAATGTACTTAATTTATCTGTAGCTAAAAATCTAGAAAAATCTACTAATTATATATTGATGGTTATTTCTCTAAAAGACGCTACTGGTAAACCACTTAACCTAACAGAAGATTTATACGACTTACTTACTCCAGCTGATTTAATGGAAGTAGTTGCTGAAGAACCAGTTGTAGTTGCTACAACTGAACCTGATCCAATAGAAGTACAAGTTGAATCAAATACTTGAAATGTAGTAGAAGTAGCTAAAACAGTTGAAACTACACCAGAAACAGGTGCAGCTACTAATGTATTATTAATGATAGCTTTTTTACTAAGTTTAGGTTTAATATTCAGAAAAAAATTTGCTAAATAATTATAAAATAATTAAAACCAAAAAACATTTCCTCGGAAATGTTTTTTTTTGGTAAGAAAAACTAAAACTAAAAACTAAAAGCTTTCATATTAAAAATACGGGGGTCTTAGGGCAATGCCATTAAGTTAAGGAAATAATTGTAGCCTCCTTCCTCTTTGACTAAAGGGGAAGGAATTCAAGGATGGGGATTTTATAAGCTTAACTTAATGGCATTGGGTCTTAGGGGGGGAGGACCGAGGTGATTACCCATAGAAAAGTAAAAACAAAGACAGCTGGAGCTTCTCCCCCCTAAGGCTTTTGCCATACTTTTGGCCCCAAAAGTATGAAAGACAAGTACCACACCAAATACAAAAAACAATAAATAATCCCCATCCTGAATCCTTCCCCTTTAGTCAAAGAGGAAGGGGCTACAAACACAAACCAAAAACTCTATCCTGTCCACTGGATACCTCCCTTCGGGCATAAATCCTTTCTCTAATTTTAGAGAAAGGGGCTACAATATAAAAAACAAAAAAAAATACAAAATACAAAAAAATACAAATAAATTAAAAACAAAAAATAAAAATGCAATAATCCCCACATTTCTTGCAAAAACCAAAAACATATAGTAAAATAAAACTAATATAATTAACCACAAAGAAATGGAACAAGTAATGAAAGCAGATCATCTGATAAAAGACCAACTTTTACAAGTAATGATAGACAACGAATGAAGTGATATGTACATAACTGTATGAACTTACCCAGCAATAAAAATAGGATGAGAAATAGTAAAAATAGATGATGGTTTGGATTTATTTACACCAAACGATACTATGGAATTTGCTCAATCACTTATCAGTGAAAAACAACACAATAGATTACTTGAAGAAAAAAACTTAGATTTTTCGTTTTCACATGGTGATAGGAGATTCAGATGTAATGTATCTTTTCAGATGTCATATTATATGGTAGTTTTGAGATTACTTACAGCAGATATACCAGATATAGAAGACTTGTGATTACCAGATATTTACAAAGATGTTACCAAACTGGGACAATGATTGATTTTGGTTACATGACCAACAGGTTCAGGTAAAACTACTACACTTGCAGCGATGATAGATTATATAAATAGTAATTATACAAAACATATTATTACCATAGAAGATCCTATAGAATATGTACATCCACACAAACAATCTATCATGGAACACAAGGAAATAGGGAAAGATATACCAGACTATGAAACATGATTGATTTGAGCTATGAGACAGAATCCACAAGTAATATTATTTGGAGAGATGAGAAATCAAAACGAAATGGAAATGGCTCTGAGACTGGCTGAAACTGGGCATATAGTTTTTTCTACACTACATACCAGAAGTGCATATCAAACTATTACTAGAATACTAGATAGTTTTAGTGGAGAAGACAAAACCCAAATCAGGATGCAATTAGCAGATTCACTTGTAGCTGTATTTTCACAAAGACTACTTAAAACTCAAGATGGTACATGAGTGAAACTAGCAAAAGAAATCCTAGTAAAAAATGCAGCAGTAGCCAACTTGATCAGGGAAAACGATTTACATCAAATCCCATCAGTGATACAAATGTCATCTAGAGAATGAATGCAACTTTTAGAAACAGATATTATAAAACTGATTCAACTATGAGCCATCTCAGAAGAAGAATGATTGAAATACTCAAACAATCCAAAACTTATAAAAGAAAGTTTGAATACCTAAAAAAAGAACGATTTATCGTTCTTTTTTTGATAAGGAAGAAAATTGATTAACCCTATCTTGTCCACAGGATACCTCCCTACGGGCATAAATTCTTTCCCTTAAGTCTAAGGGAAAGAGGATACAATTTTTTTTATTACATTATTGAGGTCATTTATTATTTCATCATTTGTAATTCTTATTACTTTAAATCATTTATTTATTAATAATTTTTCTTTTTCTTTATCCAATAAAAATATGTCATCTAAATCATGAATATTTCAATCTATTTCTAATATTAGTTTTATATCCAAACTACAAAAATCAGGAATTATATATCTATCCATTCATGAAATTTCTGTGTATAAATATATAGGTTTTTGTCTTAAAAATTTTTGTCACAATTTTTTATTCTTTATTTCATTCCAAATAATCTTTTCTGATTTTGTCATATTTTTTCTCAAATTTCTTGCAGCTTCTTTTAAAATATTTGGTATATATCAAGTCATTAAAATATTAAATTTATAATTAAAATTATTTCAATTATATAAAATATAAAAATAATACAAGATTATTTACTTCATGCAGCCTTCCTCCCTTAGACTTAAGGGAGGAAATTCAAAGGTGGGTTAATTGATATATTAATTCTTATTTACTTCATGCAGCCTTCCTCCCTTAGACTTAAGGGAGGAAATTCAAAGGTGGGTTAATTGATATATTAATTCTTATTTACTTCATGCAGCCTCCTTCCCTTAGGCTTAAGGGAAGGAATTCAAGGATGGGTTAATTAAAAGGTTAATACACAATAATTCAACCAAGGATTAATAAAAATACTCTCCCCCCAAAAAAGAACCTTTTTTTCAAAAGGTTCTTTTTTTTCCTACATCATAATAAGTTCGTGACTCTTATTAAGATTTATTTTATGAAATTTACTATATATTAGTAAGCTAAATCAGTAGTATCTAAGTTTTTAACAACTTTTGTTTTATCAGCAGTAGAACCGATAAGACCAGCTGACTCATCATTAGCTAGAGTTAAAGTTGTACCAGTATATGAAGAACTTAAAGTTAGAGTAACACCATCTCTAGAAACTTTATCAACAGTTCTACCACCATTAACTACATCACCAACTTTAAATCTGTTAGCATTTTCATCTTCCAATGAGAATGTAGTACCATCAGGAGTACCAGTGTAACCAGTAGCTGTTCTAGCAGCATATGTACCATTAACCAAGTTAGTTTCATCTCCATCTTGTTCTAATACAGCAGCTACTTGGAATACTCCACCAGCTCTAGTAGTAGCACCGATTCTATATGCTTTATCTGATTTAGGATCTTTGAAATCTTTTTCAATTACATTTAAAACAGTGTAGCTAGGAGTACCAGCAGCATATGCTCCAGAAGCAGCAAGTACACCAATAGAACCACCAATATCTAGACCACCAGAAAGTGCATTAACATTTTCAGCAACAAAACTTAACAAAGGAACACCTTCTACTTGTTTCAAAGAGATTGCTGATTGGATATTTCCGATATCAGAAGTTCTTTTTGAGTTTCTAGCGTCAGCTGAGTAACCTTGTAAAGAAATAAACGCGATAGTACCCAATATAGCCAAAATAGTAATAACAACAATTAACTCAACCAAAGTGAACGCATTTTTTGTATTTCTCATTTATATTATGATTAGGAAATAAAATACAAAAATAAATTTCATAAATATGTCTTATTTAAGACTCATATATTCTATCCGATTTACTATGAAATTGCAAAAAAAAAGTATATTTTCGACTAGACTATAGTACAAAAATCTATTTTAATAAAAATAAAAAAATATAAAAAACAAAAGTCAATAATCTATATTTACAATAACAAAGCACAAATCTATAATTTATTCTCAAAATGATAATGATTATTGATACGAGTAAAAAACACAAAAAAACACATAAAATTTACGACTATTTTTCACAAAAAATTATTTTACATTATAAAATTTTATTATTTAATACATTTTATTGTTCAAAAATTTTACAAAAGTTTTTCACAAAAAAATATTTGTTTTATTATTATTAATACATATAATTTACACACAAGTATTATATTAATTAATAATGATTATTATGTTTAAAGTGATTTCAAACAATTGAAACAAAGTAACTGTTGAAATGGATATAGAAACATATGAGGAAATTAATAATGAAATAATAGAAGATATCAATTTATATGAGTTTGTTTTTGATGAACCTATTGAGGTAAGTAAATTAGTAAATAATAAATAATAAAATGGTACAAAAATGGGAAAAATTCATTTCTAAGAATCCATATAAAAATATTATAAATGAAATAATAATTGATATTTTAAATAATAAATTAGACGATTATTATATAAAAAAATTAACATGATATGATAATTATTTTAGAATTAGAAAATGAAATATTAGAATAGTATTTCAGAAGAGTAATCAAGAAAATAAAATTGTAGCAGTAGATACAAGAGGAAATATTTACAGGTGATTAAAATAAACTTAAAAAAATATTCACAATTTTTGTGAATATTTTTTTATAAACTTTTTGCGATTTTTCACATTTCAAAGAAAGGTAACATGATAGCTACTACTATTGTACCTACCAGTATTCAAACTATTACGATGATGATAGGTTCCATCATACTAGACAAGTTTCAGATATATCTCTTCAACTCTCAGTTGTAGTTTATTCACACTTTTTTTAGTGAATCTGATAGACTTCAAGTTTCTTCACCAGTACTTACTACATAAGCAAATTCTTCCGGGAACAATGGATTTAGATAAACACTAGCTTCATAATCCAAATTTAACCCTAGAGATTTAGATATAGTCAATCATACTTCTACTTCGTTTTTTATTCTGATTAATTCCTTTTTATAAGCCAAGTTTGGTACTACTTTACTAGAAGTTTTAAGTGATTCCAATAACAATACTCAAGAGTCTAACAATATAGTAAATGATTTGATAAAAAATACTATATTTGATTGTTTTACTATGTATCAAAATATCGGCATTTTTGTAAACATTCTTGCAAACATCATTTTTCAGATATATGTAGAGTTTATCATTTTTATAACCAAGATGATTCATATGATTCATATAATCATTTTTCAGTAGTCATTCATGAAAAAGTTTGAGATTCATACTACAAATTGAGTCAGAGCAGGTAATTGACTTCAAGCTTTTTCAAAAGATTCTGTAATCCTAGGTACGATAAATATCATCATAAAAGTTACCATAAGCAAAGTCAATCACAACAATATCATAGGATATATCATCGCTCATTTTACTCTTCATTTCAATTCTATATTTTCTAGCAAGTTTTGATCTAGTTCAGCCAATATTTTTCATAGTTGTCATGTTTTTTCTCATACTCATACTAGAGCTGTAGTCAGTGAATCAAATACTTTTGGATATTCGTTCATAGTTTCACTGATACTTATTCAGTGATTTATATTTTCTTTCATTTCAGTTACTATCCTTTTCATATAAGGATTTTTTATCTGTTTAATCAAGATTCATAATGCTCATTTTACATCTATTCAAGAATTTACAAATATAGAAAATTTGTTTATAAATTCCCACAATTCTTTTTTTGAGACACTTTCAAATAAGGTAATTTCTATATTCATATTACCTGATTTGTGCATCTGTTTATTTCTTTTTGCTTTTCTAGCTTTTTCCAAAAGATCAACAAATTTTTGATTGTTGAAGTTTCAGTATTTATCATAAAAGCTTTTTCAGAATATCATGTGTGTTATATAAAATGTTATTATTTTTTGTTTTTCAATCTTTCTCCCCTTATCAAGGGGAGTGGCCTTTAGGCCGAGGGGTTAAAACCATGACTACTTTTTTTTTTCAATCTTTCTCCCCTTATCAAGGGGAGTGGCCTTTAGGCCGAGGGGTTAAAACCATAGACTACTTTTTTTTTTCAATCTTTCTCCCCTTATCAAGGGGAGTGGCCTTTAGGCCGAGGGGTTAAAACCATGACTACTTTTTTTTTTCAAACTTTCTCCCCTTATCAAGGGGAGTGGCCTTTAGGCCGAGGGGTTAAAACCATGACTACTTTTTTTTTTCAATCTTTCTCCCTTTGGAAAAGGGAGTACCCGCAGGGGGAGGGATTAAAACCAAGGATTATTTTTTACAAATTACCATCCTTACTTATTACTTCTTCTGCTTCTGATATTACTGTACCATAATCTCATTTTTTTAGCAACTCTAGCAATATATTATATTTATTTACTACTTTTTGGTTTTTTTGTTCTACTTTATAGACTTTTTCATTATCTATGGCTTTTTTTAGATAAAAGTTTATTTTTTTATCTATAAATCATTCTTTTATGTATCTTATTGCTTCTTGTTTCAGTTTTAGTACTTCTCAAGTATAGTATAGAGTTTCTAGGTTTTTTATAATTCTTTCAGTTTCTTTTTTCTTTTTTAATACTTCTACTTCTTTATCTATATCTTCTATAGTTTTTCACTTAAGTTTATTTAAGTCACTAGATTTTAATCATTCTTTTGCTTTCAATTCTTGTAGATATTTAGAAGATATATCAACTACATCTTTTCTTATATCTCTTTTCAAAAACAACATACTTACATCATCATCAAAATTTGCTCATCATCTAAATTCTTTTAGATCATTTATTAAATAATCATATATTCAGTGTATATCAGTTTGATTTTTACATACATGTCAATATACTTTCATTAATTTATCCAATCAGTAAAATTCTCAATCCATATTTTTACTTTCTATTACTCAGTCACTATAAGTCAAAAGTATATCTCAGTCGTATAATTTTAAATTTTTTACCTTTATATCATTAGATTTATTTATAAGCCTTATTCAAGCTGCCAATCAACCAGGAATAAATTTTTCTACTTCTCAAGTTTTTTTTCTATAAATAATCATTGGTTCATGTCACATTCAAACAAAATTTATTGTATCAGTATCATCCTTATATATATCAAAAAATATTCAAGTGATAAAGTTTCTAGATTTTAGATCTTGTTTCAATCAGTTATTTATTTCAAAAGTCAATTCTCTCAAAGTAGAATTTTTTACATATTTATTAAATAATCTACTAAGTAGTGTAATTATAAATCAAGCTCTGATACCATGTCCAGTAGCATCTCATAAAAAGAAATTATACTTATTCTCATTTTCTACAAATCAGAATGTATCACCAGATATTTTATCCGCTCAAAGGATTTTTCAGTACAATTCATATCATAGCATTTTATTACTAGATAATTCTTTTACCAATCATTTATGTATGTTTGCCAATTTTCTAGCAGCCAAATCATTTTTGATTTTCGAATCTTCTTCAATAAGTAGATTTATTTCATCTAACAATTTCTTTTTTCTGATTCTTTCTTTTATAGTTTTATAAAAATTTATTTTATCTTTCAATCTTGAAAAAAATCATTTTTTTACATCTTTTAGTGATTCTTCTTTTTGTAATTCTTCATTTTCTAGATTTACAGTTTTTCAGATCAACGCCATTGCTTCTAGTTTAGCATTGTTTTTCATCTTTTCATCCCTTTTTTTCAAATCTCTTTCTCTACTTTTTAGAATTATCTTTTTTTCTTTGTTGTAAAATCTAACTACTGAAGGTTTCTCAGCATTTTCTTCCAAAAATTTTTGTAACAAAGCAAGTGCATTATCACTTTTTCTATTTCACATAAGTAAATCTAATTCATCTTTTATCTTTTTAAATCTGATTTTAAATCTTTCAGTTTCTACATTTAAGTTATATTTTTCTTCTTTTTTTTCTAGTAATTCATATAACTTATTTAATTTTTTTTGTTTTTCTTTTAGTTCATTTGTAAGTCTGATTTTTTCTTTTTCATTTATTCATTCTTTATCATCCATTTTATCTATTTTGTCCAAGACTATGCTCAGAGATTCTTTTTCTTTATATTCTATTTCTTTTAATGCTTTTTTAGCTTTTTCCCACTCTGAAAGCATGATAAAAAGTTCAGTAGCTTTCAACGCGCTATTAAACTCTTTTACATTTCCTGTTTCTACTTTTCTTTTTTTAAAAAAACCAAACATTTTTACATTTATTAGAATTAAAATATTTCATACAATCCAATTAATATAAGAAAAAATACAATTTATTTCCAACTTTCTCCCCTTGGTAAGGGGAGTCCCCAAAGGGGGAGGGGTTAAAACCAATGTACACAATTCCTTAATTTAATTACAATTTTTTTACATTATTTTTTTACAACAACTTCAATGCTTCATCAACAGTAGTTTCTCATAAAACTGCTTTTAATAATGCATCTTGAGTAATTGTAATCATACCATTTTTAACAGCTTCATCTCTCATAGCATTAGCACTTTCTTTTTCCAAAATCAGTGGTTCCAAATAATCTCAAACAATAAGTACTTCATGGAATCACATTCTTCAGTTATATCCTGTGTAACCACATTTTTCACATCATTTTCAATGGTAAAATACAGCTGCATCTAGTTCACTTTTATCTATAATAGGTCATAATATTTCATTTACTTTTTTTCTTTGAATATCTTTTATTTGGTATTCTTCTTTACAATCACTACATATTTTTTTTCAAAGTCTTTGAGATATTACCATTTTCATAGCAGAAGCTAACAAAAATGGCTCAACACCCATATTTATAAGTCTTTGTACAGTTCAAGTAGCACTATTCGTATGTATTGTTGACAAAACCAAATGTCATGTCAATGCAGCTTCTACTGCAAGTGTAGCAGTTTCTTTATCTCTGATTTCTCATACCATTATGATATCTGGATCTTGTCTTACTAGACTTCTAAGTCATGTAGAAAATGTATATCAGATTTCAGGTTTTACTTGTGATTGATTTACATATTCTATAGCATATTCGATAGGATCTTCTAGAGTAGAAATATTGTATTCTAGAGGATTAAAGTTTTTCAGTATACCAAATAATGTAGTAGATTTTCATGAACCTGTAGGTCAAGCTATCAAAACAATTCCATATTTACTTTTTAGCTCAGCTCTAACTTTTTCCAGATTTATATCTATCAATCATAGAGCTTCAATATTTATCAGAGATTCATCTTGTTTTAGTATTCTCATAACTACTTTTTCTCAATAATTCGTAGGTAGAGTTGAAAGTCTTATATCTACATTTTGGCTTTCTTTTTCGTACATATAGACTATTTTACCATCTTGAGGTTTTTTGTTTTCATCTATTTTGATTTTAGATAAAACTTTCAGTCTAGTAACTATACCACTTATGTTTTCTACATGCAATTTATCATATAATACAAAATCTCCATCTTTACGAAATCTGATTAACAAGAAAAATTCAGTAGGTTCTATATGTATATCTGAAGCTCATAATTCAATAGCATTCATAAACATTTTGTTTAAGTAATCTACTATATCTCAAACATCTCTTTTAAGTTTTAGAGCATCTATGTTTAAATTATTATTCATTTTTTAATTGATTAATTTATATTTAATATATCTTAACATACTTTACAAAAATAGTTAAATAATTTACATTGACAAATATAAAAACATTATGTATTATATAAAAATAATGTATTTATTATAGTATAAAACTCCTCATTTTTGAGGAGTTTTTACTATTTTATTCAAAATAATGCTTTATATTTTTCATGCAATATATCTTTAATAACTTCTTTTGTTTTATTGAATTCTTCTTTTCTTTTAGCTTCTTGAGCTTTTGCTAATCTTTCAGCTTCAAGTTTTTGTTGTTCCAATCTAGCTTGTTCAGCAGCAATTCTTTCTTGTTCTAATCTAACTCTTTCAGCTTCTTGTTTCATAGCATTTGCTTCATTGTTTATAACAAGCATCATTTCATCTGATGTTTTATATATAATTTCTTTATATTTATATGTTTCACCTCACAAAATTTTCTTTTGAGTATAAGTATCAAAATTATAACTACCTACTGAAACTATATCTAGTGTCCAAGCTTTTTCTATATAATTTTTATTAAATTCATTATAATTATTTGTTAAAACAGTTTTGTATTTTTCATATGAATGATTTTGAGGATCCAATATAAACAGTCCAGAAACAACTCCAGAAGTAATTAATATAAGTCATAAAACTAAAAGTATTCTAGTTTTTGGCTCTCTCAATCTTTCTCTAAATTTTTTATGTTCAGTTTCTACTTTTTCTATGATTATATCTTCTTTTTTGATAAATTCAGATTTATAATTTCAAAATACTTCAGCATTATCATCTACTATTTCTTCGTTTGTTTCTTCAGTTCATTTTTTTATTTTTTCATTTACTTCTTGCTCTACTTTTTCATTAATCTTTTTTTCTATTTCAGCCAAACTTTCCAAATCTACTTTAGCTACATTTTCATCTACAGTTTTTTCTACATTTTCTTCACTTGTTTCTATTTTTTCAGATTTTTCTACATTTTCGGATTCATTAGTAGATTTTACAGAATTATCTTCTGAAATATCAGATTTTATTGAATTATCAGATTGTATTTCTGGTTCCAATGTTTCTAATAATTCTTCTTTTAATTCCTCATGTTCAATTTCTTCTCTTTCATCGTTTAATTCTCTTATTTCAGCTGGAGTTTTATTTGTTTTGATTGAAGAAAGAGATATTCTAGGTATCAATGAAGGTTTTGCATCCTCTTTTTCTTTTTCTTTTTTATCCTCTAGTAAACTTTCTTTCAATTCTTCTACTATATTATCTTTCAATTCCTCTACAATATCATCCTTTAATTCTTCCACTATAACTTCTTTTGCTTCCTCTATAGCTTCAGAATTATTTTCAGTTGAAATATCTAGATCAGTTTTTACTTCATCTATTTTTTCAGCCTGTTTTTTCTTTGCTATAGCCGAAAGATTTATTTTTGGAGTTGGATTCATAATTAAAAATTACAATTTAAAATTTATATATATACATAATAATACTATAATTAAAAAATTAAATCAAATTTTGAACTCAATTTAATTAATATAAATACATAAATTTGATTTTTCTAGTTTATTTCATAATCTATTCGATATATTTATTTAATTAAAATGTTCTAAAAATGATTAAACCAAAAGCAATTTCCGGATTTTATGAAAATTTACCAGATGCACAAATATTTGAAGACAATTACAAAGATGTTATTAGAAAAAATTATTCACTTTCAGGATTTACTCCTCTAGATACACCAAACATAGAGAGAGTAGAAACTCTTACTTCAAAATGAGCAGATGACAATGAAATCTATGGTATAAAGAGACTAAAAGCAGAGTGAGATGAAAAAAATGATTTCGAACTATGACTTCGTTTTGACTTAACAGTTCCATTAGCTAGATATGTAGCTCAATACGAATGAGATCTAGATTTCCCATTCAAGAGGCAACAAATAGCCAAGGTTTATAGATGAGAAAGACCACAAAAAGGTAGATATAGAGAATTTTATCAAGCTGATATAGATATTATATGAAACTCAAAATTATCACTTTTTGCAGATGTAGAAATACTTTCTACTATATATAATTCACTAAAAGATTTAGAATTTTGAGATTTTGTAATAAATATAAACAACAAGAAATTGTTATCAGGATATCTAGAAAGCATATGAGTAAAAGATATAGTTAAAACTATTTCTATAATAGACAAAAAAGAAAAAGTAAAATCAATAGCTCCAATGCTTGAAGAATCGTGAATAGATTCAGACACAATCAACCACATATTATCATACATAAATATATGAGAAGTCAGAAATAGTAGGGAAATACTAGAATATTTTTCTACTTATGAAAACAAAGAATTACTAGAATGAGTATCAGAACTGAAATACGTATATGAAAATCTATTAAATCTAGGAGTACTAGAAAAAAACATAGTTATTAATCCATCTATATCTAGAGGATTAAATTATTATACTTGAACTGTATTTGAAACATTTATACTATGAGCAGAGTCTATGTGAAGTATAGCTTCATGAGGTAGATATGAAAACTTGACTTCAAATTTTTGTAAAAATAATTATCCATGAGTATGATGAAGTATATGATTATCTAGACTTATATCAGTTTTAAATGAGATAAACAAAGTAGAATTGAAAAACAAAACAGTTACAAAAGTTTTAGTTTTAAATATGTGAGAGGAGTATTTAACAAATAATTTACAAATTGTTAAAACATTGAGAGAAATGTTAATAAATGCTGAAATATATCTAGACTCAGATACTAAAATTCAAAAGCAATTTAAATATGCAGACAATAAAAAAATCCCATATGTAATAATACAATGACAGGATGAAATAGAAAAATGAATAATCCAGTTGAAAGATTTATCAGAAGGGACTCAAAAAGAAGTTAAAATTAAAGATTTGGCAAAAGAATTAATATAAATTTTAAAATAGATTAGTTTCATAATCAAATTATATATTTTTTAATAAAATTTATTTATGTACAAAAACAAAGGAGCAATTACCATTGTAGAATTGATTATAGTTATATCTATATTATCTATTTTATGAATAGTTGGATATTTAGCATATGGATCTTATTTAGTAACAGTTAGAGATTCTACCAGGTTGGTAGAAATAGAAAACATAGAAACATCTTTGGGATCATATGTATTAAAAAGTGGTTTTTATCCTGAACCTACTGATTCTACTAGTGTAACTTTTACTTGAGAAGTAGTATGGTATCAATGAACTTTTTGAAATGATATAGCAAATATAGTATGATATTCAAGTGATGTATTTGATCCATTGACAAAATCAAGCTATACATACTCAATTAAAAATTCTAGGAAAGAATACTCATTGGCATGAGTATTAGAAGAAAGACCATGATTAGTAGCATTTAATTGATATTTACCTCAATCAAATGCAATTAATATATGATCAAAAAAATGAATTGCAAAAGTAGTATGAAATTATAATGGAGAAGTTATTTCTATAATTAAAAATTGAGTTACTAATATATTAGCAGTTCCTTCGATTGTTTCTAGTGATTTATCTAATCCTGATTTACAATACATATTAGATAACAATAAACTAGTATACAATGATTTTAATAATCTACCAGCAAGTTATTCATGAACTGTTTATAATTTAGTAGATAATATAGATTTTTCACCAAATAATTTAATAGTATTCACTTGAAGTATAAGTAATTTGAAAGAAACTTATAATCAAGTTGCATTATTACAAGATTTACATTTTGCATATAGTGGTAGTATTTTATGAAAATCTATTTCAGTAAATAGAATAGATTATTCAGAATTGTATTCACCAGAACCATCAAGTAGGATAAAAGTACTTGCATGTGATTTGATAAATTTTAAACTAAAATATTTTGTAGAATGTTGATCTGTTGATTTTATTACATTCTTTGTTGTAAATGTATTGCATATAGATATATCAAATTTACCATGATCAAAAATTACAACTGTTTACCAAGATAATGATTGAAATTTTGTGTTTTGAACAAATTGATGATTAGCATTTTTTGATTGAACAAACTGGATAGTATATGACCAACATGATAGTTGATTAATTCATAATTATATAACATCTATTACACAAGACAATAGTTGAAATTATTGGATTTGAACACAAAATTGAATAAGTAAATTAATTATCTGAGATTTGTTAAACAAAGCTGATGATATATGGATAACAATTACTTGAGACTCATTAGTATCTACACACATCCAGTATATATATACTGATAATGATGGTATTATTTGGATATGAACAAATAAATGAGTATCTTCATATAATTGAGACATATGGTCTAGTTATACAAAGAAGTCTGATTGATTAACACATAATAACATTACTGCTATTTTTACAGATTCGCAATGACATGTATGGTTTTGAACTAACTCTAAATGAGTCGACAAATTTATATTATCTGATGCAAATTGTCAAAATTATTGGCATGAATGAGATGATGACGATCACGATTGACATGACGATGATCATGATTGAGAAGATCATGATACACATTGCGACCATGATTGACATGATGACCATGATTGAGATGATCATTGAGATGATGATGATGAAAACGATCATGATTGAAATAATAACATTATAATTAATTATAATTCTTGAAAACTACCGGATCATAGAGTTACATATATGTTTGAAGATAATACTTGAAAAATTTGGATTTGAACACAATGATGAATATGAGTAACTTCAGATTATTGAAATACATGGATTAATTATACAAATTCTAATACTTCTGGATGATTAATAGATGATTATATTACATATATGTTTCAAGATACATTATGAAATGTTTGGATTTGAACAAATAATTGATTATCTAAATTTGATTGAAGTACTTGGGTAAATTATAGTACAAGTAATAGTCCAAATGCACCTCAATATTTGCTATGAGATAATATATTTTTGATTTATCAAGATTCAAATTGAAATATAATGATATTTTCAGAATGATGACTAGATACTATTGATACTTCATGAAATATAATTACATAAAAAATACCACTTTCTCTAGAAAGTGGTATTTTTTATGGTAATACACATCAAGTATTAGTTAGATATCAAGTATTATCAAGTATTTGATATTGTTCAGTTCAAGTATCATGAATCAATTTTCCTGCTTCAGATATTTCATCACAGGTTCTAAAATCACTATTTTGCCAAAGTTTTATATTTCATCCAGATATTACACTATCTAAAATTTCTCATGCATATACTATATCATTTGGTTTAGCTATACTATAAGGTAAGTTTTTTCATCCATTCAGTATAAATAGATTTCTATTTGCAGTCCCATCTCATACTCAAGTATGTATTTCTACACTTGAAGTAGATCAAGTAGCTAATATTAGACTAGGTAATACATTTATAGACACAGTTTTATAATCTCAATCAAGTAAAGCAATAGGGAAGTCTCAGTTTTCCAAAGTCAAAGCTACTTCTGCTTCTTGCTTATTTTTTGAAATACTAAAAAAATAATATTTGCTAGTATATGGATCTTTTGGAATATTATCCATAGTATTTAGAGTAACATCTTCATTTAATATTCATTGAAAAGCCACTATTTTAGTATTATTTAATATACTAAAAACATTACCGGGAGTTGGATAAGCTCACCTTTTTTGTTTATATAGTTTTAGAGCAGTTTTTATTTCTCACATATTTGCTTTACGTTCACTATCTCTTGCTTCTCATAAATATCATACATAAGAATTAAATCATATAGTAGATAATATTGCAACGATTGTTATAGTTACTATCAATTCAACCAAAGTAAATCATTTTTTAGTTATTGACTTATATTTTTGTTTATTCATAAAATATTATTTATATGTTAAAATTTGTATTATAAAAAAATATATGTTACCATTTATTAGAACTTATTTTAATAATTATAATAATAAGTAATGAAAAAACAACAAATAAAAAAGTTTTTTGTAAACAATATATATATTGTTATAACTTCTTTTTTTATACTATGAACTGTATTTTGAGCCTATACTTCATATCAAATAAGTCCTCAATTAGCAACTAATACTTGATCATATGACAATGTAATAAGTTTTACTTGAACTATTTGAAATGAATGATATTACGTAAATAACAAAGACAATTCTTCTATAATATGAAATTATTTTAAGTGATATTACTATGATGATGTTTATTGATATTTTAAACTAGATTGGTCAACTGATTCAATTGAAAATGTAAAAATAGTATGATCTACAACAGCATGTAGTACATGATATGGATACAAACTTTGATGAAAAGCATACAGTGAAATGTCTGGATACATAGATTTCAATTACAACTCAAACACATTTGTTTACTACTGTTTGGATGATTGAAAATTACATTGAAAAGCATATTGAAAATATATATGATATCAAGATTTTGAATGAATAGATATAAATATTGTAGTTGATGTAGTAAGTTTAGTAGAAAAAGTAAGTAACACTAGTTTATTTCAAAATGATACAACAAATGTTGATTCTATAAACAATCTAACTCCTGAAGAACGTCAAGCTTTGGGGTGAAATATTATACAGTTTGACGATAAAAAAGAATCTATATTTTATATAATTAAATAATTTAAAACTTATAATAAATTAAAAATGAAAACAAAAATAAATACAAAAATAAACAATATATTAATAATTTTTTTATTGTTAATTATTACAGTTAATTCATCGTTCGCTGATGATCAACTAGATGTTAAAAATCGTGTAAATAATATGCAAAATGCAACTACACAAATTTGAATTTTGTGAGAAATATTTACAAAAATATTTGATACAAATGGTAAGATAAAAGAAGCATTTTTATCAATTACAAATACTGCAACAAATTGATATGTACCTATGTGGGACAATTTACAATTAATAAATAGTCCTATTTTTTACTTATCTTGAAAAATAGGTATAGGTACTACTGATCCTAGCGAAGCATTAGAAGTAAATGGTAATCTACATGTTTCAGGAAACATAACTCTTTCAGGAGGTATTGATGGAAATAGTATATATAATAGTAGTATAAACACTGATAAAATAGCAGACAATACAATATCTAGTGCAGATATAGCAGACAATACAATAAGTAGTGCAGATATATCTGATAATTCAATAACTAGTAATGATATATCAGACAATTCAATAACAAGTAATGATATATCAGATGGAACTATATCAAGCAATGATATAGCAGACAATACAATTACAGAAACAGATATCAATGATAGTTTTGTCGCAAGAGATTCAAGTTTATTAGATTGAAAAGATTCTACTACTACTATTTGAACAGATGATACAACAATACCTACTTCAAAAGCGATTAAAGATTTCATTGCTTTGTTAGGATTAAATGATTTAGTTGATGCAATTACTGAAAATGTAAATTCTAACTTATTTCTTTGATATACAAGTTGAATCAGTAATACATGACATTGAAATACTTGAGTATGAATAGGAGCATTATTTACTAATACTTGAGGAACTGAAAACACAGCATTTTGATCTGAAGCATTATTCTCAAATACTTCATGATCAGCAAATACTGCACTTTGAATATTAAGCTTATCATCAAATACAATTTGAAATGAAAATACTTGATTATGATTATGAGCATTGTATTTTAATGAAACATGAAACTCAAATACAGCAATATGATTTTTTGCATTAAGTGAAAGTTCATCATGAAGTAATAATACCATTATATGAAGTGAAGCATTATCCAATAGTAATCATTCAAGTAATAATGTAATTGTATGAGCTTGAAGTATGTTTTGGTGTTTTGATTGATGTAATAATAATACATCTATATGATTTGAGAGTTTAAATGACAATGATTGAAGCTGAAATGTTGCACTTTGATATCAAGCTTGATATAATGAAGCAGGCTCAAATAAATTATACATTGATAATAGTTCAACATCAAGTCCACTTATATATTGAGATTTTTCGACAAATAAATTAACTGTAAACTGATCGTTAAAAATATGAGTAGCTACCGATACTACATGTGATGCATTAAATGAAGGTTCTATCAGATATGATAATAGTTGAAAACATTTCTATGGTTGTAATTGAACAACTTGGCTACAATTGGATAATTAATAAAATTTATATAAAATTAAAATATACTATGAAAACAAAAATTACTTTATTATTGATATTATCTTTAGTTTTAGTTGCTTGTGATAAAACAAACAATACAGAATTAAACGATTTAGGAGATACGAATAATAATACAACAAACATAATTAATAAACAACCAGATAATAAATTAAGTTGAGATACTATAGATAATAAAATAGAAAAAAAAGATATAGTACAAAATGTAAAGTTAAGTGAAAAAAATATTCAAGATATTTTGAATAAAAAAAATAATACAGCTACAATTACAGAAACAAATACTCAAAAAATAGAGGATAATAATGTAAATGAAAACTTGAATTGAACTACAAAAATTGATAATTCTGATTTAGATGAAATAAAAATAAATGCAATTAATAATTTTTTAGAGAAAAAAGAAAAATTTAAAGCAAAAAAAGCTGCAGAACTAAAAGCAAAAAAAGATGCAGAACTTAAAGCAAATACACAAAAATAATATTATTAATAAAAAAACTAATCCAATATAAATTTGGATTATTTTTTTATTAATTTCTTCACACTCACTTTTATTATCTGATGAGTATCTCATATAGAATTATCATCTCTCTCTATCCATAGAGTCCTAGCATATATATCACTTGAAAATCAAGCCAAATCATCTACTTTGTTTCAGTATTGGTCTATGTATTTATATCATGCATTTACAGTTCCAGTAAAAACTAGAAATTCTTTATTAGTAGAGTCTTTATATAGATAAAAAATCTCAGTTTCTTTTATAGCACTAGTATCTATATTTTTTATTACATTTTCAGTATTATTTTTTATGAGATTTAATACTTTTCTATCTTCGTATGATTCTACTATAGTTTTACTATTTATTAGTAGATTCGTTATTCAGAGAATTATAAAAGAGAGTATAAAAACTCATACAACTATTCAAATCAGCGATTCTCATAAATTATTTTTTATCATTTTGAAAAAAGGAAAAAATTATTACAATTAGTTTATAAAAATTATATTTTTTGTAAAGTTTTTAAAATGATAAATAACAAAAAATCTGTGTCAAAAGCATACTATAAAGAAAAAATAATAAATAAATTTAAACAAGCCTTTACTCTGACAGAAGTAGTAGTAGCTACTTTGATATCTAGTATAGTACTATGATTCATTTTTATTTTTCTTTGAGATATTTCAGGTGGTATAGTAGATACAAAAAGAGAGATTATACTTATGTCACACTTCTATGATTTTTCTTACAAGTTAAATAACCTACGCAATGTATATACTACAGGTAGTATTTTGGTAGACAACACGGGGACTTGAAGTGATGTATTTTTGATGAAAGATATTTCAGGACAAAACTGAGTATTATTTTGAGTAGTAAATATAGCAGATATGAAACTAGAGACTGATAATACAGTTTATGATGATAGATGAGTTTGATTTAGAAAACTATCTAGTAATGAACTAGCAGAAGTAGATACTAATGTAGATTTTATCTATGATTATGTATTTCAAGAAGATCAAGTTTTTTCAGACTTAAAAGTCCAAGATTTAAATATCGTCTCATACAATTCAGGTAGTATATATGACTTAAATATGAGTTTAAATCTAGACTTCCAAAATAGTTTGATTTGACAATACTGGACTGACTTACCTAGAGATGATTTAAAAAAGTTTAATATTGATTTCTAAATATGAAAAAAAACAAAAAAGCTATAGTACTAATATATGTATTGTTTATGGTAACTATATCAGTTATTTTTGCTACTATATTACTGAACAACAACTCATACTTATTCAATGTCTCAGATTTATTTGAAGTAGATTCAAAATTGTTATCAAATATAGATTCTGATGCCTATACATCAGTTCAGATAAATAGTGAAAAAAACACTGATGGTAGTTGATTTGTAGACAACATATCATGTCCATGACCAGCAAGTGTTACTATGAGTTGAACTACAAACACAGCAACTATTTGAACTACACTTGTATATAGTGGTTCTATTTATTGTGAGTGAAATTATCTATGAGATAGTGTGAAACTGTATTTCAATACTTGAATAACCGATATAGTAGAAGCAGAGTACAAATGATTTATTTTGGCATTATCTTGATGATCTTGAGCTACTGATTTTTGAGATACAGATAATACATTTATAGATTTTTCTGCATACAATTATTTCGTATCAGATTGAATAGATGATGACTTTGATAGTGACAATTATATGGTAACATCTACATGAAATACTTCTACAGGTACATACTATAGTAGTTGATACCAAGATGACGATGTATTTGCTAGAAAACACTTTTACTGATTTATTTCTCCAGATTTTTGATACAAAAAAGTATTTTGGAATACTTCCAGTACTCTAAAAATGATAGATGAAAATACCAATAATAATGACAATCTAAATACCAAAATATGAAATGTCACTTCTGGATACCTATACTTTGATGTAGATTCAGATTTTGATATAAAATTGTTAAAATTTGATAAATGAGTATATGATGAAACAAAAGAATTAAAGGTTTTACAAAGTTTAAACTGAGCATTATCAGCATCTATATGATATTTACAAAACAATGCAGGAACTTTAGATTTATCAGAAACAATCACATGAAACGAATATACATTTGATTTTCAAAACAATGATTATGCACTTTTTATAAAATCAGTCTGAACCTGATCGCTTTTATATACTATTTCTTGATTTTCATCAACTGGTACATGAATATACATAAATCCTATAGATGATAGTGCTACTGATTCTGTCAGATATTTATGAAATGAGATACTCATAGATAGTAGTTGAAAACATATATCAAAAGAAACAGAATTATTTTTCAAAAAATAATCTTTACAAAGTACAAAAAACAAATAAAATGCTAATTATAAGGATATCCTATTTTTATTAGGATATTTTTTTTAAATATTAACTTTACCATATGGATCCCTTACTCATACTTTTATTTCTAGTTTTGTTTTTACTTTCTGCCTTTTTTTCTGGTACTGAGTTAGCTCTTATGAGCTTACCAGTTCACAAAATAGATTCACTTATAAAACAAAATAAATTTTGAGCAAAATCATTAAAAAAAATCAAATCAAATAATGATAGATTACTTATTACTATACTTATTTGAAACAACTTAGTAAATGTATATACAGCAGCTTTAGCTACAACTATAGCCATTTCTTTGTGAGAATCTCTTTGAATTCCACAAGCTACAGTTATATGAATAGCTACTTGAATTACTACTTTTTTATTGTTGCTATTTTGAGAAATATTACCAAAAAGTATTGCTACTAAAAACGCATCAGCCATAGCTTTGACTGTTGCTCCTATATACAAGATACTTATGATTATTTTGTTTCCTGTTATCACTTTTATAGAAGTAATTATTAGACTATTTTCTACAAAATGAAAAGTAGAGAGGATGACAGACGAAGAATTAGAGAGTTTTATAGATATGTGAAGAGATAGTGGTACACTAGAAAAAGACGAACATGAAAAAATAAAAAATATTCTAGAATTGGAAGACACATATGTAGATGAGATAATGACTCCTAGAGTAAAAATAGAAGCACTTTCTTGTGACAAAACTATTAAAGAAGCGCTAGAATTTTACTTGTCTCATACTCATAGTAGGATACCTATTTACAAAGAAACAATCGATAAAATAGACCATTTTATTACTTGAAGAGAATTATTATTACAAGTAAAGGATTGAAATTTTGATAAAAAATTATCAGAAATAGAGTTGCAAAAAGTGATGAAAATTCCACTTAATCTACCACTTCCTACACTATTACAAAATTTCCAAAAAGCACACAAGATAATGGCAATAGTTATGGATGAGTACGGATGAGTAGCATGACTTATTACACTAGAAGACATAGTAGAAGAAGTATTTTGAGAAATCAGAGATGAAACAGATAAAGAAGTAGATGAAATAAAAAAGACAGGAAAAACTTCATTTATGGTAGAACCAGATGTACTTATGGAAGATGTATTAGATAAGTTTTGACTTGATTTAAAACATATATGACTAGATGATAAAGAGTTTTCATGAGAAACAGTTAGTTATGTAATCACTCATGAACTAGAGAGATTTCCAGAACCTGGAGAAGTAATTACATTTGAATTGGTTAATGAACACTGAGAAAATGAAGAAAATCATAAAAAAATAGATTTCGTAGTTACAAGTATAAATGACCATACAATAGGTAAAATAGAAGTAAAAAAGAGTTAGTTTTCTAACTCTTTTTTGTATTTTAAGTCTTTGTTTGTAATACTTGACAATTATTATAAAAATACTACAATAAAAATAAATACAATTTAACTATACATTATGCAGAATGATATTTTCAATCATTTAAATGAATCTTTTTTTGAACAAAAAATAAAATTATCACACGAACAACTTAGAGAAGACTCAAGGTATAGAGTAGAAGCAGTTTTGAGATGAGAAATCTATGATTACCATTCTAGGATGAAAGAATGAATGGTTCATACTGGAGTAAACATCACTACTAGCGATATATTGTCTATGTATTGATTAGAAATAAGTGATTTTGAAAACAAAGTGACTCTAGACATAGGATGAGGATTTTCAGATTTACCATTTTTGTTAGAAAATATATATTCTAAAACTATTATTGTAGATCCAATATTTGATTATATTATTAAATCACACATAGAAAAAAATATAAATACATTAGAAAAATACAAAGCACTTATGAATGATAGAATAAAAATTGATAAAAAAAGACTAAATGAAATAGAAAATATTTTAGATGTAATTGATTATTCAATAACTAGTCAGAGAATCCAACTCAATCAACTAAGTCAAGAAAAAAATTGATTAAATAAGCAAATAAATACCAAGAGAAAATTATTAAATACATATGATGCACTTATAACTACATTAAATAAATGGTTGGATTTAAGTGATTCTGAAATAGCATTGATGTTTTCAGAACAATGACATAAAATTTGAAAAAACACTTTAAACATAAATCCATCATCAGGCGACAATATAGAGTGAATACAAAACAATTCAATAGACTATATATTTATAAACCATGTCATTACAAAATCTACTATTGATTCAGGCAAAGTATTAAAACAAGCGGATAGATTGCTAAAAGTATGATGAAAAATATATATTATGGAAAATGGTACTATATATGTATCAGAAAATGAGTATTTTCCAAATTATGACTTAGAAACTAAATACGAAAACGACAAAAGTATTTTTATACTTACAAAAAAGAGCTAATCACTAGTGATTAGCTCTTTTTTGATTTTTTCTCTGATATCTCCATTATGAAACTTCAATAAATCATCATTTATAATAACCCCAAAAGGTTTTCATATTTCCTCAAAATGTTTCAAAGTTTTTGGAAGAAATATTTTTTTGAGAATAGTATTTAAATTACTTACAAATATTCCATCTATTTGTTTTTCATCTCCCCTGATACGTGTCCAGTCTTTAGCTGGAAGGGGAGAATTGAGAGGGGTTTTGTCTTTATATGATGTTCAATACCTTACATACTTTTTATTTTCCTCAATTATCTCACTATATTGACCAAAATCTGCCCAACTACTATTTTTTTCCAAGAAAGATTCATAAGTATTATCATAATCCAAAATTGGCTTGAAATAAACAATCCAAAAATACAAATACACGTCATTTTCTAGCTTCCAATTAGAAAAATCCATTCAATCAGTCGTAGAAAAAAAACTCAGACAAAATCTACCAGAATGATGTTTTTCATTTTTTCTAACTCATAATATTTGAAAAAATAGTGTTATTATTATCCTATTCAACCACATAGAGTTTGGCGAAGTAACTATATATAAATCTATATCAGAATCACTAGTAGCGCTATTCATAGCTATACTATTTCATATTCAAACCATTTTTAACCCAGGTATCCATTTTATGTATTTGAGATATTTTTCTGTTTTTTTATAAAATCATTTTTCAATATCGCTAGGATTATTTTTGATATCAAAATAAGCTTTAAATTTTTCGTGTATGTTTTTATCAAATTTTTGTTTCATTTTATTTTATATATTTTTAAAATATTATGCATAGTATGTATTTTTGGGATTATTTTTCTAATCCATCCCCCCCTGCGGGGTACTCCCTTTTAAAAAGGGAGAAACTTAATTAGTTATTTATATATAGTATATTTATTTTATTTTTTAATTCCATAAAAAATTAGATTATGCTTATTTGCAATTTATAAAAAATAAGTACAATTAATCTAATTAAAAATTAAATAAAAAACTATGGCAACAATTATAATAGAAAATGTTCCTGAAAGTATAGTAAATATATATTGAACAAAAACCAACTATGAAAATATTAGTTCCACATTTTTACCTAAAAAAAGAAAAGAAAACAGATTAAAATGATTATCAAAGGAAGAAATAGAAAATAAGTTTTATAATAAAGCTGATGATACATATGGACCTTTTGTATGAGAAGAGAATACTACTTTTTTAAAATCACTAATTAAGTAATATGAAAATAAAGTACAATAAAAAATTTACCAAGAAATTCGAGAAACTAGATAAAATCATACAAGAAAAAACTATTTCAAGAATAGATGATTTTCAAAAAACACCATTCAGTGTAATTCTAAATAATCATGCTTTGACTTGAGACTACAAATGATACAGAAGCATAAATATTACCTGAGATTTCAGAGCTATTTTTAGAGAATATCCAGATTGAACATATGAATTTGTAGAATTTATAGATATTTGAACTCATAGCCAATTATACTAGTCAAAAAAATCTTACTCAAAAAGTAAGATTTTTTTGTTTCATTTTAAATTTTATTTATTATAATACATATATTATATATTTTAAATCAAAATTATGAAATATTTATGTACAAATTGTAATTATATTTATGACACAGCTTTTTGAGATGATGAAGAAGAGGTAAATATCTGACAAGAGCTAGATATGTGCCCAGTTTGTGAAGAATACGATACTTTTCATGGTATAGAAGAAGAAGTGAACTACATAGACGACAATAGTAGACTAGAGTCAATAGAAATAGAACATTTCCCAGAAGTAATTATAGAGTGAGATAAATTGGTAGTTTCTGTATGAAACGAGATTCATCCTATGTGAGAAGACCACAGAATAGCATCAGTTTCACTATATGATGAATACTGAGACCTCATAGAGGAAAAATACTTAGAATTAGAAGAAGAACCTAGAGTAGTTTTTGATTTCGATGATCTAGACGAATATGAAATCAGAGTAAAATGTAGCCAACACTGAGTTTGGGGAAAGAGATTTGTGAACTAAAATCACAAGCTTTTTATTTGCAAAAAATAATAAAATATATTATAATTAGTTTGTAAACATTATTTATGCTTTTTGTGTATTTATAAGCCAATTCTTATACAATTATTGCGAAGAGTAAATAAACAAATTATGGAAAAAAAGATATTAGAAATACTCGTTGATAAAAATAACATAAAATGACCTTGAGTGTTTGAACATATTTTGATAGTTCTGCACAAGGTTTTTGATGATTTTGAAAAGAAAAAAATATTCAAAAAAAACAAAAATTATTCTCAACCTACATTTTCATTTGAAATCACAAAAGTCTGAAATAGAATCAGATTTTTTATCGTATCTCCCAAAAAATACTCAAATTTCTTATCAAATCAAGTATATGCACACTACAACAATGTAGAGATCGTAGAAGTATGAGATTATCTAGAAAGCATACCTGAGGACAAATTGTATGTTTGAAAAATAGAATTGGAAAAACATTATTTATATCCAATCAAAAGTTTTACAGAATTACAAGAAGAGGCAAGCAAAGACACTGTTGACCCATATTCTATGATTACTTCAGCTTTGTGAAGGACTTGAAAATATACACTTAACACATTTCAGATCAATTTCACACCAGTTTTAAGCAAAAAATGGAGTAAAGGATTGTCATGAACAATCAAAATACTAGTATCAAATTATCCAGATTTTTTA
This sequence comes from Candidatus Altimarinota bacterium, assembly GCA_028688895.1. Classification (GTDB taxonomy): domain Bacteria; phylum Patescibacteriota; class Gracilibacteria; order BD1-5; family UBA6164; genus UBA6164. The sequence goes on from JAQTXG010000001.1 coordinate 187,953, forward strand.
AAGAAAATCTTGTTAAATCCAAAAATGATTTATCTAAAGATATTACTATTTCCACTTATTTTATTTTTCAAACTCATTTGATTATTTTTTAAAAAATCTAGTGGGTGAGATGCAAGTGAATCAGAAGATAAATCTTCAGATGAAAAGACAAGTGAGTCAGGAGATATACCATCATATATGAAAAACAAGATTTCACTAGAGTGATTCAAAACATCTATCAATGTAATACATGCTTGAGAAGATGAAGTAGAAGCCAAATCATCTATCAGAGAAATATATAGTACACTAAATGTATATTCAAATTTCTGATTAAATTCGTTTAAACTTTGAGAGATTACAAGAGATACAAAAGACATACAAAAAGTAAAAAACAGAGATGTAACAGATGCTATGATACTGACTACAAACGAACTATCAGGTCTAGTGCATCTACCTACTAGTTATGTAAAAACACCACAAATAAACTGGGTAACAGCTAGAGCATTTGAACCACCATCAAATTTACCTATTATCGATCCAGATTTATCAGATGATATTCAGCCAGAATCAGACTTAACACCTATTTGAATTTCAAATTTCAGAGGTACAAATATCAGTTTTTGAATCTGACCAAATGATAGGAGAAGACATATTTATGTACTATGAAAAACATGAATGGGTAAATCTACACTACTAGAAAATATGATAATAGATGATATCAGAAAGGGTAGATGAGTAGCAGTTATAGACCCACATGGTGATTTGGCTGAAGCGGTTATCTGATTTATTCCAAAATCTAGAACAAACCAAACTATTATTTTTGATCCTAGTGATACAGATTGGCCTATAGCATTTAATATGCTAGATGATGTAAATCCAGAGCTTAGACCTCTAGTAGCATCAGGACTTGTATGAATATTCAAAAAAATATTTGGTGATTCATGGGGGCCTAGACTAGAACATATTCTCAGAAATACTATTTTAGCATTATTAGAATACCCAAATAGTACACTTATTTCTATACCACTTATGCTGACATCAGATGTGTTTAGAGCAAAAGTAGTAAACAAAATAAGTGATCCAGTAGTAAAAAAATTCTGGACATGAGAGTTTGCAAAAATGGCTCCAAACCAAAAAGTAGAAGCAGCAGGACCTATATTGAACAAAGTATGACAATTTCTATCTAGTACTATTCTCAGAAATGTTTTAGGACAACCAAAAAATAGTTTTTCTATCAGATGGGCTATGGATAACAAAAAAATAGTGATAATAAATCTATCAAAGGGTAAAATCTGAGAAGATGCATCAGCACTACTATGAGCGATGATGGTAACCAAATTTCAAATGGATGCCATGAGTAGAGCAGATATAGCAGAAAACAAGAGAGAAGATTTTTATCTATATGTAGATGAGTTTCAAAACTTTGCTACAGATTCATTTGCTACTATACTATCAGAAGCTAGAAAATATAAACTTAATCTAGTTATGGCAAACCAATATATTGACCAGATGCAAGAATCAGTTAGATGAGCAGTATTTGGTAATGTGTGATCAATAGTTTCTTTTCAAGTATGATATCACGATGCAAGTATACTAAAAGAAGTACTTACATGAGAAATCACAGAAGACGATTTGATGAACCTAAAAAAATACAATATCTATACAAAACAACTTATAGATGGTATGCCTTCACCTGTGTTTTCAGCTGGAACATTTAGTCCAAATCAAAAAAATGATGAAGTGTTTTCTAGTAGATATGCAAAAATACTATCAGTATCTCGTGAAAAATACTCAAAATCTAGAAAAAGTGTAGAATGAAAAATAAACAAGAGTCTAGAAGATGTAGAAAAACAAGAGCTAGAATGGGAAAAGAAAAAACAAGAATTCGAAGAAAAGAAAAAAGATGAAAAAGCAAAAAAACATGCAGAACTTATAGCAAAACAATCAGAAAACAAAAAAGAAAATTAGGGTATAATTATTATAACTTCTTAATGGTCCTAAAGGATACATCTTCTGGAAAAAAGGAATAAATTTCTCCCTTTTGCAAAGGGAGTACCCGCAGGGGGAGGGATTAAAAACCTAAGTACTTAATTCCTTAACTTTATGGCATTTGGGATGGGTTAGAAAAAATGCCACATTTTTATAATTTAGAGTGAAAAAAATCTTATAAATACTCCACAAAAAATCTGTCAATTAATTGACAGATTTTTTATTATATGGTTTAATTATACATATATCTTATTAATTCATTTTATGAGTGAAATTAGCTTTCTATCGGAAACATTATCATTTATTTTTTTACTTTTGATTTGTTCACTTACATATGTAACAAGTAAAAAATTTAATCTACCATATACAGTACTACTTGTATTAGTGTGATTATTTTTGGTACCTATTTCTAGTTTGCAGATTTTTTCATTTATAGATGATTTCAAACTTACTCCTGAGATATTATTTTATGTATTTTTACCCATTTTACTTTTTGAGTGAGGTTACAACATAAATTATAGATTACTGATCTGAAACTGGAAATCTATTTCATTATTATCGATAGTATCATTGATTATATCATGAGTGATTATTTCATTGGTATTATTTTATTTACTGCCTTTTGCTTGATTTGAAATACCTTATTTGATTTGTTTGTTATTTTGAGCATTGATCTCAGCTACAGATCCAGTTGCAGTATTGTCTATATTCAAAACACTTTGAGCACCTAGAAGACTTACTATGATTTTTGAATGAGAAAGTCTTTTCAATGATGGTACTGCAGTAGCATTCTTTTTGGTAGTATTGTGAGTGATTTTAGCCTGAGGACAAGTAAATAGTTTTACATATTTAGAATGAATGTGGAAATTTTTCTCTATGCTATTTTGATGAATAGTATTTTGATGATTTACTTGATTTTTATTTAGTACAATCATCTGAAAAATAAAAAACAATGAAGAAGCAGAAATAGTTATAACTATGCTAGTTGCACATTTTACTTTTATATTTGCAGAATTGATAAGTTTTAACTTTTCATTTTTACCTATTTCATGAGTAATAGCTACTGTAATAGCTTCTATAGTAGTATGAAACTATTGAAAATACAAAATCACACCAAAAGTAGAAAAACATATGCAAAAATTTTGGGAATTTTTTGCCTTTATAGCAAACTCCATAGTATTTATACTTATGTGACTTATTTTGACTTCTATCGACATTGACGAAACCAAATTTATCTTACCTGTTATTATAACTATATTGACAGTTATGATTGTCAGACTTATATCTGTATACATACCAGTATTTGCTATAAATAAATTGAAATTGGAAGAACAAATTCCAAGTAGTTGGACTACATTATTGTCATGGTGAAGCTTGAGATGAGCATTAGCATTGATGATGGTATTACTTATTCCAGAGGCATGAGATAATGAATTTGCGAAAATAATGGCATTTCAAGATATGGTTTGATGGTCTTACGGATTTTCTATTAAAGAATTTTTGATAGTACTTACCATATGAAGTATCATGTTTACACTTTTTGTTCAAGCACCTCTGATACCAAAGATGATGAGACAATTACAAGTAGATAAACTGCATAAATTAGAGGAGTTTGAATACGACGAATGAAAGATCTTGGCAAACCTAAAAATAATAGAAAAGATAAATTCTTCATACAAAAAAGCATATATTACAAAAATAGAATACGAACAATTAAACTATAAATACTCAAAAAAATTAAATGGTGCAGTAGCTCAGATGAAACTACTTTTATGAGAAAAAAAAGATGACATATATCCATTTATAATGAGGGCATTATCACTACATGCACTTTGAATAGAAAAAAAATACTTGAAACAATTATTTTTGTACAATGAGATTGATGAAGAAAACTTCAAATATATATTGAGAAAGATAGAAAGAGAAATAGAAAAAGTAAATCATGATCATTTATCATTGATAAAGATAGCAGAAAAGTGAGACGACTATGACTTGTTTTCAAAATTTTTCCTAAAACTTTACAAAAGAGAGTCTACAGAGATAGATTCATACATTAGAAATAGAACACGTTTGATTATTACTAGAAAAGTTATAAAAGATCTTAGAAGCTTATCTGAAATAGATTTTTGATTTGATAAGTCAATTTTTGACAGTATTATAGAGCTTTATGCAAAATTTAATAAAAATGCTGATGAAGAAAGAATCCAATTATTCGCATCACACAAAGCTACAATAAATGCAATAGAATCAAATCTGATTGATAAATCACTTTTAAAACTAGAGGAAAATCTGATAGAAGACTTGCATGAAAAGGATATAATCACTCCGAAACTATATATGAGATTTATAAATGAAATAGAAGATGAAATGTACAGTGATGTAAAAAAGATTACATAGGTAAATCATATGATTTACCTATTTTTTATAACTATAGGCATAATCTAAATTTTGGTGGATTAAAAAAATAAAATAAATATACTAAGTTTTAATTAACTAATCCCTCCCCCTGCGGGTACTCCCTTTTAAAAAGGGAGAAATATAAAATAAACAAAAATGAAAA